>NZ_JAHXNQ010000004.1:0-386867 GCF_023148575.1 Pseudomonas sp. EYE_354 | reverse complement strand
GATGAGCCCGTACAGCAGCCCTGCAATACCGGCGCCAAACAGCCAGGAAAACGGCGAGACACTGGCGAACCCAGGCAGCAGCGCCAGCAGGATGGCGATCACCGCCGCAGGAATAAACGCCGCCACCGCGCGCAAATTGACCCCCCGGCTGTAGTAATAAACGCCATTTGGGTCTTCGCTGTACAACTGCGGCACGTCCACCTGGCTTTTACGGATCAGCCAGTAATCGACCATGATCACGCCGTACAACGGCCCCAGCAGTGCGCCCAGGCCGGAAAGGAAGTACACGATCACCAGCGGGCTGTTGTAGAGGTTCCACGGCAGGATCAGCACGGCGACGGTGGCGCTGATCAACCCGGCGCGGCGGAAGTTGAGGTACTTGGGCGCCAGGTTGCTCAGCACAAAGGCAGGGGCGACGAAGTTGGCCATGATGTTCACCGCCACGGTGACGATCAGAAAGGCCAGGCAACCGAGCACGAGGAAGAAGGTATTGGGGATGGCGGCGATGATCTCGGTGGGGCTTTCGATCACTCGGCCGTTAAGTTGGAATTGCCCGCCGCACAGCAGCACGGTGATGGCGGCAAATATCAGGATATTCACCGGAAGGCCCCAGAAGTTGCCGACCTGAATGGTCTTGCGGCACGGTGAGGAACGCGCGAAATCGCAGAAGTTGAGGATCAGCGTGCCGTAGATCGCCAGCCACAGCGCGCCGCCGGCGAAGATATTGCGCCACATCTCGCCGCCGCTCAGCGGCTCACGGATCGACCACGCAATCTGGCCGCCCGCCTGAAAGTACATCCAACCGGCCAATGCGGCCACCGTAGCCAGAATCACTGGACCGGCGAAGCCCTCATAGCGCCGCACCATCTCCATGCCGTAGGCCAGGATTACCAGTTGCACGAACCAGATCGCCACAAAACAGGCCCAGCCCAGGGTGGATAAGCCCAGGATTGAGTTGTGGTCATAGTCGGCGAATCCAGGATGAATCGCCGTCAGCAACACGCGGAAAACCACCGAGGCCAGGTAGGTCTGGATGCCAAACCAGGCAATCGCGATCACCGCGCGGATCAAGGCCGGAATCTGCGCGCCATGGATACCAAAGCTGATTCGGCTGATCACCGGAAACGGCACGCCGGTCTTCTGCCCCATATAGCCCGACAGGTTCATGAAGAAGTACACCAGCGCCGCGCCGATGCCCAGTGACAACAGGATCTGCCAACCGCCCAGGCCCAGCGCATACAGACCGATGGCGAACGAATAGTTGGCGATGTTGTGCACGTCATTGGTCCACAACGCAAAGATGCTGTAGCGCCCCCAACGTCGACCTTCCACCTTGGTGGGCGCCAGGTCTTTGTTGTGCAGCCGCGGGCTGAGCACCAACGGGCCGGGTTGGGTGGCGTCGGGGGTCAGGGCTGAGGAGGGCAGATCCAGTGCGAGGTCATTCGAGAGGCTTGTACGCATTCCGGCAGGCTCCAGCGCATCTGCAGCAAGGCGGCGGATGGCAAAGTGTATGTATGTTTTGTATTTATTGTATACAAGACGCCTTATGCCTTAAGCCACATGCGTGCCAGTTTTCGATCTATGAAAACCGGAGGTAATTTCGTTTTTATAGGTTGTAAAAGTAACTCACTGAATTTAAAGCGCTATAAATTGACCGTTCGAACAGGTATTTATTTTGCGTGGCGAGTTTCAGGTGGCGTAGCGGGGATTTTGCTGCGAGGGGAAATGTAACGTTTTGGTGCGGTATTTAGGTAAGTGCACACAAGAATGGCACTAATGGTGACATTCTTGTGTACAGGTTTGATCAGGCCTTGCTGATGATATTTCCCGCATGCAGCCCGCATTCCTTCTGCGTGGCTTCTTCCCACCACCAGCGGCCTTCGCGCTCGTGCTGGTTCGGCAGCACCGGGCGGGTGCACGGTTCGCAGCCGATACTGATAAAACCGCGCTCATGCAGGCTGTTGTACGGCAGCTCCAGCATGCGGATGTAGCCCCAGACCTCTTCGCTGGTCATCTGCGCCAGCGGGTTGAACTTGTAAAGGGTGCGCTCCGGGGTTGAGAACGCGGTGTCGATTTCCAAGGCCGCCACCTGGCTACGGGTGCCGGGGCTCTGATCGCGGCGTTGGCCGGTGGCCCAGGCACTCACGCCGGAAAGTTTGCGGCGCAGTGGCTCGATCTTGCGCACACTGCAGCATTCGCCATGGCCGTCCTTGTAAAAGCTGAACAGGCCCTTTTCCTTGACGAAGGGTTCCAGTTTGCTCTGGTCGGGTGAGATCAGTTCGATGTCGATCTTGTAAAAGTCACGCACCTGCTCGATGAACCGGTAGGTCTCCGGGTGCAGGCGGCCGGTGTCGAGGCTGAACACCTTGACGTTCTTGTTCAGCTTCCAGGCCATGTCCACCAGCACCACGTCCTCGGCGCCGCTGAAGGAGATCCACAGGTCATCACCGAACTGGCTGAACGCCAGCTTGAGAATGTCCTGGGCGGATTTGTTGGCATAGGTCGCGGCGAGTTCAACGACGTCGAAGGCTTGGTTCATCAGGACGGTTCCTACAGGTCAGTGGCGCTGAGCGCTCTATAGGGGAGCGATGGTATCAAAATCCGCTCTGCGTTGCGGCGGCGAGCTTGAATCGCTAGAGTTCGGCAGTCCTTTTGCTCGCTCAACTAACAACATCCAATGGGAGTGTCTTGTGGAAATTGCCTGTCTTGACCTGGAAGGGGTGCTGGTCCCGGAAATCTGGATCGCTTTTGCCGAAAAAACCGGTATCGAATCCCTTCGGGCCACCACCCGCGACATTCCCGACTACGACGTGCTGATGCAACAACGTCTGCGTATCCTTGACGAGCACGGGCTCAAGCTCGCCGACATCCAGGCGGTGATCGCGACGCTCAAGCCGCTGGACGGCGCCGTCGAGTTCGTCAACTGGCTGCGCGAGCGCTTCCAGGTGGTGATCCTGTCCGACACCTTTTATGAGTTCTCCCAGCCCTTGATGCGTCAATTGGGCTTCCCGACCCTGTTGTGCCACCGTTTGATCACCGACGACACCGACCGCGTGGTGAGCTACCAACTGCGCCAGAAAGACCCCAAGCGTCAGTCAGTGTTGGCGCTCAAGACCCTGTACTACCGCGTGATTGCCGCCGGCGATTCCTACAACGACACCAGCATGCTGGGCGAAGCCGACCGTGGGATTCTGTTCCATGCGCCGGAGAACGTGATCCGCGAGTTCCCGCAGTTTTCGGCCGTGCATACGTTCGAGGATTTGAAAAAAGAGTTCATCAAGGCGTCGAATCGGCCGTTGAGCCTGTAAGTGACATCTGCGAATACTGTCTGTGCTGAGCGGCAAGCCCGCTCAGCACAGGGAGGGTGTTGAGCGTTAGGAATGATGGGGCCGCCTCCGTGGCTGCTTAACCCCCCGCCAACAAACGCTCATAAGGAATGCTCAAGCCTTCATGCAGGCGTTTGATCATCGACAGGCTGAGCTTGCGCTTGTGGTTCAGCACTTCTGACACCCGCCCACTTGGGCCGATGAACGGTTCCAGGTCGCGGGCGGTCATGCCCAGTTGCTCCATGCGAAATTTTATCGCTTCCACCGGATCCGAAGACGGCATCGGGTAATGGTCCGCCTCGTACTTTTCAATAAGCACGGCGAGAATTTCCAGCTCGTCACCCTCGGGCGAGCCGACGTCCGCTCCCCAGAGCTGCTCGACGCGCGCGAGGGCGGCGGTCAGATCGTCTTGGGAATGAATAGGTTTGATGTTCATCACACGGTCTCCGCGTTGATCTGATCGTACTGCGCGTGGGTCCCCACAAAACGTATGAACCCAAGCTGTCGTTGGTAATCGATCGCCATGATCACTCGATATTTGTTGCCGCCTACGTTGAAAACAACCCGGCCGCTTTTGAGAATGCTCGCGGTTCTGAGCTCGGCCTTGAGCGCTTGTGGCGTCGGGTAAGTTGCCTTCTCCATATGCCGGTACAGCTCGACCAGCGGCGTTTTTGCATCGATATAGGCCGGGTACCTGTCCCAGAATGTTCGCAAGGTAGAGAGCGCGATTATTCGCATGCTGGCGCCCTCCCATTTTGGGAGATGATAGGCGCGGCGGTTTGGATGTGCAATCCCGGAAATAATTGCCGGGGCGTCGGCAGTCGCTTCAGGTGGTCCTTCACAGAGGGCAGTGGACAGTCTGTGCTGGACGCTAACTTTGCGCTCGCCCCCTCGTCCACAGCCCTTCTGATTCAGGCTTTTTCCGCTGCTGGGCAAGGCGCCCGAGCACCCGCAGGGCGCCTTGCGTTACAAGCTTTCCAGCGTTTGTAACAATACCCGCACCTTGGTCAGCGACTCCTGATACTCCGCCTCCCACTGCGAGTCCGCCACGATCCCGCCGCCGCCCCAGCAGCACACCTGTCCGTCTTTGACCAGCAAACTGCGGATGGCGATGGAGCTGTCCATTTCACCGCGAACGTCCAGGTAAAGCAGTGAGCCGCAGTACAAGCCGCGTCGCGTCGGTTCCAGCTCGTCGATGATCTGCATTGCGCGGATCTTTGGCGCGCCGGTGATGGAGCCGCCGGGGAAGCTGCCGGCGATCAGGTCGAGGGCGTCTTTGCCGTTGGCCAACTCGCCGGTCACGCTGCTGACCAGGTGGTGCACATTGGGGTAGCTTTCCAGGCTGAACAGCTCCGGCACGCTGACCGAGCCGATGCGGCAGGTGCGGCCCAGGTCGTTGCGCAGCAGGTCGACAATCATCAGGTTCTCGGCGCGATCCTTGGGGCTGGCCAGCAGTTCGGCGGCGTGGGCGGCGTCTTCTGCGGGGTTGAGTCCGCGGGGGCGGGTGCCTTTGATCGGGCGGGTTTCCACCTGGCGTTCGCTGATGCGCACGAAGCGCTCTGGCGACAGGCTCACTATCGCGCCGTCATCCGGCAGGCTCTGGAACCCGGAGAACGGCGTCGGGCAGGCTTCGCGCAACGCACAATAGGCGACCCAGGGATCACCGACGCACGGCGCGCGAAAACGCTGCGCGAAGTTGACCTGGTAGCAGTCGCCGGCCTGGATGTAGTCCTGGATCCGCGCGATGGCCTGGCGATAGGCCTCGGCAGCGAGGTCCGGTGCCATGGTGCCCTTCAATTTGAAGGACGCAGTGGTATCAGCCGGCGGTTGGTTGAACACCGCGATCAAGCGTTGCCGCTCGCCGTCAGCCAGGGCCGGGTGGAACACCAGTTGGCTGGTGCGCGCCTGGTGATCGCTGATCAGCGCCCAGGCATACAGACCGAAACGCGCATCCGGCAGATGCAGGTCATCCACCGCCAAGTGGGGCATCTGCTCCAGATGTCGGCCAAAGTCGTAACTCAGGTAGCCGATCAAGCCGCCGGCAAACGGCAGCTCCAGACCTGCGGGCAGGGCCGCTTCACCCAGTTGGGTAAGATTACCCCTTAAGCGCTGCAGGAAATCACCGCCGCTTTCGTCAGGCCCAACCGTCAGGGTCGCTTCAGGCCAGGCGCTGAGAAGATCATAGCGCCCGCGTTCGGCAACCGGACGGCCGCTGTCGAGCAGTACGGCGCCAGGCGCATGGCGAATCGCCGCAAAATACTCGGCGGGGTTGGCCCGGTAGGGCAGCGGGTGTACGGAGCAGGTCGACATGCGGGGCGGATCAGCCAAGGCGCGGGGGAGGGAATTGTAGTCTCCCCCAGGATTTGCTCCTAGGGGGGATGTCGGAGATAGACAGATTGAAGGCCGCGTCAGCCTTCTACGGGCGGAATATGCCCGAACATTTCCTGCACGAACTTGACCCGCTCTTCCACGGTTTCCTTCACACCGGCGGCTTTCAGCGCTTCCAGGCGAGCCTCTACCGCGTGAGTACGCAGGGTCAGGCCGCAGTCGTTGGCGATCTGGATATTCAGCCCCGGTCGCGCATTCAGTTCCAGGATCAACGGACCTTTTTCCTGGTCCAGCACCATGTCCACACCGATATAGCCGAGCCCGCACAGCTCATAGCAGCCAGCTGCGAGTTTCATGAAACCGTCCCAGTTGGGCAGTTGCACGCCATCCACCGCGTTGGTGGTGTCGGGGTGTTTGGTGATGATGTTGTTCAGCCAGGTGCCGCGCAGGGTCAGGCCGGTGGCCAGGTCTACGCCCACGCCGATCGCGCCCTGGTGCAGGTTGGCCTTGCCGCCGGACTGGCGGGTCGGCAAGCGCAGCATGGCCATCACCGGGTAGCCCATCAGCACGATGATGCGGATATCCGGCACGCCTTCGTAGCTGATGCTCTTGAAGATCTGGTCGGGCACCACGCGGTATTCGATCAGCGCGCGGTCACGGTGGCCGCCCAGTGAATACAGGCCGGTGAGGATGCTGGAGATCTGATGTTCGATCTCCTCGTGGCTGATGATCTTGCCGGACACCGTGCGGTAGCGTCCTTCAAAACGGTCGGCCACCACGAGGATGCCGTCACCGCCGGCGCCCTGGGCCGGCTTGATTACAAAGTCGCTGCGCCCGCCGATGATCTCGTCGAGCTTGTCGATTTCCTTTTCGGTGGAAATCACCCCGTACATTTCCGGCACGTGGATGCCTGCGGCGATCGCCCGTTCCTTGGTGATGATCTTGTCGTCCACGATCGGGTACAGGCTGCGCTTGTTGTACTTGAGCACGTAGTCGGCGTTACGCCGGTTGATGCCCATGATCCCCCGCGCTTCGAGGGCTTTCCAGGTCTTCCAGAAGCCGAACATTACGAGTCAGCCTTGAGGAAGGCCTTGAAACGTACCAGTTCGGTCAGGCGGTAGCCGCGATAACGCCCCATGGCCAGCATGAAGCCCACCAGGATCAGCAGGACCGCGGGGAAGGTGAACACGAAGTAGATCAACTCCGGCACGCTCATGATGATGTGCGCCAGGGAGGCGGCGAACAGCGTGCCGATCGCCACTTTCATGGCGTGGCCGCCGCCACGTTCTTCCCAGGTGATGGACAGGCGTTCGATGGTCATGGTCAGGATCACCATCGGGAACAACGCCACCGAGAGGCCGCGTTCGAGCCCCAGCTTGTGGCTGAACAAACTGATGGCCGCGATCAGCACCACGACAAACGTCAGTACCACCGACAGCCTCGGCAGCATCTGCAACTTCAAGTGTTCAAGGTACGACCTGAGGGACAGGCCCAGCGCGGTAATAATGGTAAACAGCACGATCCCGAAGCCCAACTGCGTTTCGCGGAACGCCAGGGCAATCAGCACCGGCGTGAACGTGCCCAGTGTCTGCAAACCGATCAGGTTGCGCAGGATCAGGATCACCAGCACGCCGATCGGGATCATCACCATGATCATGAAGGTCTGCTGGGTTTGCAGCGGCAGGCCGTAGAGCGAATATTCGAGGAAATTGGCGTCGGTGTTTTCGTCGGTCAGCTTGGCCAGGCGAATCGCGTTCATCTCGCTGTTGTTCAGGCTGAAGGTGACCATGGCTTTCTTGCCGCCATCGACGGTGATCAGGTTTTCATCGCCGGTCCACCACAGCAGGCGGTCGGCGGGCAGGCCTTGTTCGCCGGTTTCCGGGTTGAAGTACAGCCAGTCACTCCCATTGAAGCTGCGCAGCCACAGTTCCGGGGTTTGCGGCTGGTCGGCGACCAGACGGATGGTGTGGACTTTTTCTACCGGCACATGGGCGATGGACAGCAGCAATTCGACGATCTTGGCCTTGTGCGGTGTGGAGGGGTCGCCCGCCAGCAACAGCTTCACATTGTCGTCGTTGAGGTTGTTGGTACGCTTGATGGCTTCGGTGATGAAGGTTTCGACATCGGCCGAATGCTGGCGAATCGGCGCAAGCAGGGCTTCGGCGGCGATTTTTTCCGGGCCTTCGACGGCGATGCTGTCGCGGAAGGTCGGGCCCTTGATCTTGGTTTTTTCGCCGCTGTAGCGCTTGGTCAACACCAGGCGGTAATACAGGGTCTGGTTGCCCTTGGCCCGGCGTGCCGACCAGGTCACTTTGCGGTTGCCGTCGATGCGGTTGACGCTGACCCCATAGTTGTTCGAGATAAAGCTCTCGTTGAGGCTCACGAAGTCGCGGCTCAATGGCGGCACGAACATCTGGATTTTCACCGGGTCTTTCGGGTTGGCGACGAACTCGACCTTGGCGTCGATGTTCCACAAGTCGTCGGTGGCGTCCTCGGTGACGGGGATGCCCAGCACAAAAATCTGATAGGCGGTGACCGAAATACCCAGCACCACCAGGATGGCGATCAGGATTCTCAGGTGCAGGGTTAGAGCGCGCATTCGGTTTACTCGGCGGTATGAGCGTCGGCGGCACAGGCGGGTTTGCCTGCGGCGTATTTAAGACTGGGGTCGACCAGCGCATCAAAGCGTTTCAACGCTTCGGAGCCGATCAGCAGCGGATATTGGAAAGCGCTGCGGTCAGTCAAGTTCACTTCGATGCTGCGTAAAGAGGTGCCCATGCAGATATCCAGGGAAATCACCGGGCGGGCGGTGTAGTTCTTGTCCTCATCGGGGTCGTAGTCACCGGCGCGGCGCTTGATCTTGCTGACGCGGGCCAGTGGGCGTTCGATGGGGTGCGAGTGGGCGGTGTCGATCGCCAGGTAGAAGCGCACCCAGGATTCACCGTTGCGCTTGAAGCGCTTGATATCGCGGGCACTGAGGGAGGCGGTCTTGGCGCCGGTGTCCAGTTTGGCGGCGACTTCCAGGTCGATGCCGGCCAATTGCGCGTATTCATTGAGGCCATACACGGTCTTCTCGGCCGCAACGCCGAGGCTGGGTAGACACAGTAGGCAAAACAGGGGGAAGGGCTTGAGTCTCATAGATCCTGGGGCGGTGCCGTGCGATGTTCAATTCAAGGCGACTGGCATTGCTGCGCAAACTCCCTCGTGCGCCGTTTCATCCAGTGATGTCAGGCAAAAGCGGCGGGCATTCTAACATGATGCTTTTCCGGCGCCAGCGCTGGCAGGCGGCCATGCCCCTACAGAGTGCAGGCAGGGTTATTAGACGATTGTCGACAATGTTGATTTATTCTTTGACTAATCAGGCTTGATTGGCTAGTTTTTGCCACATTGCTTTTAAAGGTGTCGACAATATGCTGGATCAGCTGCAAACCCCGGTGGTTGCGCAAGACGACTCCCAGACCATGTCCGAGAACGTCTTCCGCCGTATCCAGGCCGCCATCGTCAAGGGCGAGATCGCCCCCGGCAGCAAGATCTCCGAGCCGGAACTGGCGCGCACCTATGGCATCAGCCGCGGCCCGCTGCGCGAGGCGATCCACCGTCTGGAAGGCCAGCGCCTGCTGGTGCGCGTGCCCCATGTGGGCGCTCGCGTCGTCTCGTTGAGCCATGCCGAGCTGGTCGAGCTGTACGAAATCCGCGAATCCCTGGAAGGCATGGCGTGCCGCCTGGCCGCCGAGCGCATGACCGACGCCGAAATCGAAGAACTGCGCCAGGTGCTGCACACCCATGAACGGGATGCGGCGTTCCAGGCCGGTGTCGGCTACTACCAGCAGGAAGGCGACTTCGATTTTCATTACCGGATAATTCAAGGCGCGGGCAACCGCACCCTGACTCAAATGCTGTGCGGTGAGCTCTATCAGTTGGTGCGCATGTACCGCATCCAGTTCTCCGCCACCCCCAATCGTCCACGCCAGGCCTTTGCCGAGCATCACCGCATTCTTGACGCGATTGCCGATCGCGACGGTGAACTGGCCGAATTGTTGATGCGCCGGCACATCGGTGCGTCCAAGCGCAACATTGCCCGTCACTTCCCGGACGGTGCTCCTGATAGAGGTGAGTCATGAGTTCGAACACTACACGCACACCCGGCCAGCGTTTCCGTGACGCCGTCGCCAGTGAACAGCCCTTGCAAGTGGTCGGCACCATTAATGCCAACCACGCACTGCTGGCCAAGCGCGCCGGTTTCAAGGCGATCTATCTGTCAGGCGGCGGCGTGGCTGCCGGCTCCCTGGGCGTGCCGGACCTGGGCATCACCGGCCTGGATGACGTGCTCACCGACGTACGCCGCATCACCGATGTGTGCGACCTGCCGCTGCTGGTAGACGTCGACACCGGCTTTGGCTCCTCGGCGTTCAACGTGGCGCGCACCGTCAAGTCGATGATCAAGTTCGGCGCCGCGGCTATTCATATCGAAGACCAGGTGGGCGCCAAGCGTTGCGGTCATCGCCCGAACAAAGAAATCGTGTCCCAGCAGGAAATGGTCGACCGCATCAAGGCTGCGGTGGATGCACGCACCGATGACAGCTTTGTGATCATGGCTCGTACCGATGCCCTGGCCGTTGAAGGCCTGGAGTCTGCCCTGGAACGCGCCGCCGCCTGCATCGAAGCTGGCGCTGACATGGTGTTCCCGGAAGCCATCACCGAACTTGAGATGTACAAGCTGTTCGCCGCCCGGGTGAAAGCGCCGATTCTGGCCAATATCACCGAGTTCGGTGCAACCCCCCTGTACACCACCGAACAGTTGAAATCTGCCGATGTTTCCCTGGTGCTGTACCCGCTCTCGGCTTTCCGCGCCATGAACAAGGCCGCCGAGAACGTCTACACCGCGATCCGTCGTGACGGTACCCAACAGAACGTGATCGATACCATGCAAACCCGCATGGAGCTCTACGATCGCATCGACTACCACACCTTCGAGCAGAAGCTCGACGCGCTGTTCGCCGCGAAAAAGTAACGAACGCGCCTCCCTGAATAACTACAAAATTGGAGAACGAACATGGCTGAAGCAAAAGTACTGAGTGGCGCCGGCCTGCGTGGCCAGGTCGCCGGGCAAACCGCACTGTCCACCGTGGGCCAGGCCGGTGCCGGCCTCACCTATCGCGGCTACGACGTGCGCGAACTGGCCGCCGATGCGCAGTTCGAAGAAGTCGCCTACCTGCTGCTGTACGGCGAACTGCCGAGTAAAGCCGAACTGGCCGCCTACAGCGCCAAACTGAGCACACTGCGCGACCTGCCCCAGGCTCTTAAAGAAGTGCTCGAACGCATCCCGGCCGACGCCCATCCGATGGACGTGATGCGCACCGGTTGCTCGTTCCTGGGCAATATCGAACCCGAGAAAGACTTCAGCGTGCAGCGCGATGTCACCGACCGCCTGCTCGCCGCCTTCCCGGCGATCATGTGCTACTGGTATCGCTTCAGCCACGACGGCAAACGCATCGACTGCGTGACCGACGAGCCGAGCATCGGCGGCCACTTCCTGCATCTGCTGCACGGCAAGCAGCCGAGCGAACTGCATGAAAAGGTCATGAACGTCTCGCTGATTCTCTACGCAGAGCACGAATTCAACGCGTCGACCTTCACCGCCCGTGTGTGTGCCTCGACCTTGTCCGACCTGTACTCCTGCGTCACCGCCGCCATCGGCTCCCTGCGCGGCCCGTTGCACGGCGGCGCCAACGAAGCGGCGATGGAGATGATCGAGCGTTTTTCTTCGGCGCAAGACGCCGTCGAAGGCACCCTCGGCATGCTGGCGCGCAAAGACAAGATCATGGGCTTTGGCCATGCGATCTACAAAGACAACGACCCGCGCAATGAAGTGATCAAGGGCTGGTCGAAAAAACTCGCCGACGAGGTGGGCGATACCGTGTTGTTCCCGGTCTCCGAAGCCATCGACAAGACCATGTGGGAGCAGAAGAAGCTCTTCCCCAACGCCGACTTCTACCATGCCTCGGCGTACCACTTCATGGGCATCCCGACCGAGCTGTTCACGCCGATTTTCGTGTGCTCGCGCCTGACCGGCTGGGCCGCGCACGTGTTCGAACAACGAGCCAACAACCGCATCATCCGTCCGAGCGCCGAGTACATCGGCGTCGAGCAGCGCAAGTTCGTGCCAATCGAACGTCGCTGAATGAGGAGACCGGCGCTCCCGGGATTGGAATGAGCGCAACCTGTGGGAGGGGGCAAGCCCTGCCACATTTGCATCGTATTCCAACCCTGGACCCGGCTTCGTTTGCAATCACCGTGACCGAGTCCTGACGATGAACACTGAATTTCGCAAACCGCTGCCCGGCAGCCGCCTGGATTACTTCGACGCCCGCGCGGCAGTCGAAGCTATCACGCCCGGTGCCTACGCCACGCTGCCCTATACCTCTCGCGTGCTCGCCGAAAACCTGGTGCGCCGTTGCGATCCGGCCACCCTCAACGCGTCGCTGAGCCAACTGATCGAGCGCAAACGCGACCTCGACTTCCCTTGGTTCCCCGCGCGCGTGGTGTGCCACGACATTCTCGGCCAGACCGCCCTGGTCGACCTCGCCGGCCTGCGCGATGCCATTGCCCTGCAAGGTGGGGACCCGGCGCAGGTCAACCCGGTGGTGCCCACCCAGTTGATCGTCGACCACTCCCTGGCCGTCGAAGCCGGTGGCTTTGACCCTGAGGCGTTCGAGAAGAACCGCGCCATCGAGGACCGACGCAACGAAGACCGTTTCCACTTTATCGAGTGGACCAAAAAGGCCTTCAAGAACGTCGATGTGATCCCTCCGGGCAACGGCATCATGCACCAGATCAACCTGGAGAAAATGTCTCCGGTGATCCAGGTGCGTGACGGCGTGGCCTTCCCCGATACCTGCGTCGGCACCGACAGCCACACCCCGCATGTGGATGCGCTGGGCGTGATCGCCATCGGTGTCGGCGGCCTTGAAGCCGAGAGCGTCATGCTCGGCCGCGCCTCGTGGATGCGCTTGCCGGAAAGCGTCGGCGTGGAGCTGACGGGCAAACTGCAACCGGGCATTACCGCCACCGACATGGTGCTGGCGCTGACCGAGTTCCTGCGTAAACAGAAAGTCGTGGGCGCGTGGCTGGAGTTCTTTGGCGAAGGCGCGTCGGCACTCACCTTGGGCGACCGCGCCACCATCTCGAACATGGCCCCGGAATACGGCGCCACGGCGGCCATGTTTTACATCGATCAGCAGACCATCGCGTACCTGAAACTCACCGGTCGTGAAGATGAACAGGTCGCCCTGGTCGAGCAATACGCCCGTCACACCGGGCTGTGGGCCGACGACCTCAAGGGCGCGCAATACGAGCGTGGCCTGACGTTCGACCTGTCCAGCGTCGTGCGCAACATGGCAGGCCCGAGCAACCCGCACGCCCGCGTCGCCACCCGCGACCTGGCCGCCAGCGGCATCAGCGGCCAATGGGATGACGTGCCGGGGCAAATGCCTGACGGTGCGGTGATCATCGCCGCCATCACCAGTTGCACCAATACCAGCAACCCGCGCAACGTGATTGCCGCCGGCCTGCTGGCGCGCAATGCCAACAAGCTGGGGCTGACGCGCAAACCGTGGGTCAAATCGTCCCTGGCGCCCGGTTCGAAAACCGTGGCCATGTACCTGGAAGAAGCCGGCCTTGGCCATGAGCTGGAGAAGCTCGGCTTTGGCGTGGTGGCGTTTGCCTGCACCACGTGCAATGGCATGTCCGGCGCACTCGACCCGGCGATCCAGCAAGAGATCATCGACCGCGACCTGTACGCCACCGCCGTGCTCTCGGGCAACCGTAACTTCGACGGGCGGATTCACCCCTACGCCAAGCAAGCGTTCCTGGCCTCGCCGCCGTTGGTCGTGGCCTACGCGATCGCCGGCACCATCCGTTTCGACATCGAAAAGGACGTGCTCGGCGTCGACGCCAACGGCAACGACATCCGTCTGCAGGACATCTGGCCGAGCGACGAAGAGATCGACGCCGTGGTGAAGGCTTCGGTCAAGCCGGAGCAGTTCCGCAAGGTCTACATCCCGATGTTCGCGATCCACGAAGACACCGGCCCCAAGGTCACGCCGCTGTATGACTGGCGCCCGCAAAGCACCTATATCCGCCGCCCGCCGTACTGGGAAGGGGCACTGGCCGGTGCGCGCCCGCTCAAGGGCATGCGCCCGCTGGCGGTGCTGCCGGACAACATCACCACCGACCACCTGTCGCCGTCCAACGCGATCATGCTCGACAGCGCCGCCGGCGAATACCTGGCAAAAATGGGCCTGCCGGAAGTCGACTTCAACTCATATGCAACCCACCGTGGCGACCACCTGACCGCCCAGCGCGCGACGTTTGCCAATCCGAAACTGTTCAACGAAATGGTGGTGGAAAACGGCAAGGTCAAACAGGGCTCCCTGGCGCGCATTGAGCCCGAAGGCCGGGTCACGCGCATGTGGGAAGCCATCGAAACCTACATGGAACGCAAACAGCCGTTGATCATCATCGCCGGCGCCGACTACGGCCAGGGCTCGTCCCGCGACTGGGCGGCCAAGGGCGTGCGTCTGGCCGGTGTGGAAGCGATTGCCGCCGAAGGCTTCGAGCGCATCCACCGCACCAACCTGGTGGGCATGGGCGTGTTGCCGCTGGAGTTTTTGCCGGGCACCGACCGTCACACCCTGCACATCGACGGCAGTGAAACCTATGACGTGGTCGGTGAACGTACGCCGCGCGCGCAGTTGACCCTGGTGATCAACCGCAAGAATGGCGAACGTGTCGAAGTGCCGGTGACCTGCCGTCTGGACACCGCCGAAGAAGTGTCGATCTACGAGGCGGGCGGCGTGTTGCAGCGCTTTGCCCAGGACTTCCTGGAATCGGCGGCGACCGCCTGAGAGGATGCATATGGCACACGTAGCGCAAATCAAGATCCCCGCCACCTATATGCGTGGCGGCACCAGCAAGGGTGTATTTTTCCGCCTTCAGGACCTGCCCGCATCGGCGCAGGTCCCGGGCGCCGCGCGCGACGCCTTGCTGCTGCGGGTGATCGGCAGCCCCGACCCGTACGACAAGCAAATTGACGGCATGGGCGGCGCGACATCCAGCACCAGCAAGACGGTGATCCTGGCCACGAGCACCCGCGCGGATCACGACGTGGACTACCTGTTCGGCCAGGTCGCCATCGACAAACCCTTCGTCGACTGGAGCGGCAATTGCGGCAACCTGTCGGCGGCGGTGGGTTCGTTCGCCATCAGTGCCGGCCTGGTCGACCCCGCCCGCGTGCCCCATAACGGCGTAGCCGTGGTGCGCATCTGGCAGGCCAATATCGGCAAGACCATCATCGCCCACGTGCCGATCACCGACGGCGCGGTGCAGGAAACCGGTGACTTCGAACTCGACGGCGTGACCTTCCCGGCCGCCGAAGTGCAACTGGAGTTCATGGACCCGGCGGCGGAAGAAGAGGGCGGTGGAGGCTCGATGTTCCCCACCGGCAACCTGATCGACGAGCTGGAAGTGCCCGGCGTCGGCACCTTCAAGGCCACGCTGATCAATGCCGGGATCCCGACGATTTTTATCAACGCCGAAGACCTGGGTTACACCGGTACCGAATTGCAAGGCGCCATCAACAGCGACCCCAAGGCGCTGGCTATGTTCGAGACCGTGCGGGCCTATGGCGCGCTGCGTATGGGCCTGATCAAACACCTGGACGAAGCGGCCCAGCGCCAGCACACACCGAAGGTGGCCTTTGTCGCCAAGCCTGCCGACTACGTCGCGTCCAGCGGCAAGGCCATCAAGGCTGGCGATGTGGATTTGCTGGTGCGGGCGTTGTCCATGGGTAAGTTGCACCACGCGATGATGGGCACGGCTGCGGTGGCGATTGGTACGGCGGCGGCGATTTCCGGCACCTTGGTCAACCTGGCCGCTGGGGGCGTGGCGCGTAATGCCGTGCGCTTCGGGCATCCGTCGGGCACTTTGCGTGTGGGCGCTGAAGCGACCCAAGTCAACGGCGAATGGGTGGTCAAGAAGGCCATCATGAGCCGCAGTGCGCGGGTGTTGATGGAAGGGTTTGTGCGCGTGCCTGGCGATGCGTTCTAACCCCTGAAATGACGATAAATGTGGTGAGCAAGACAAGCCCGCTCACCACGACAAGCCCGCTCACCACGACAAGCCCGCGACACAACACTATAAGAGTCGGTATCCGGCCGGCCACGCCACAACAACCCTGACCCTGAGGATTGAACCACCCCTAACTTTGGAGTACTGCCATGAGCGCCAACGTCGACCAGAACAATCGCCCCGATTATGACCAGGTCCTGCAGGACATTGCCGATTACGTCCTGACGTACCGGATCGACTCACCGGCGGCATTGGACACCGCGCGCCACTGCCTGATGGACACCCTCGGCTGCGGGCTGCTGGCCCTGCGTTTCCCCGAGTGCACCAAGCACCTGGGGCCGATGGTCGAAGGCACGGTGGTACCGTTTGGCGCGCGGGTGCCTGGCACTTCGTTCCGGCTGGACCCGGTCAAGGCCGCCTGGGATATCGGCTGCATCGTGCGCTGGCTCGACTACAACGACACCTGGCTCGCCGCTGAGTGGGGCCATCCCTCGGACAACCTCGGCGGCATCCTCGCCGTGGCCGATCACCTGTCGCAAAAGCGCGTGGCCAATGGCGAGGCACCGCTGAGCGTGCGGGCGGTGCTGGAAGCCATGATCATGGCTCACGAAATTCAGGGCGTGATTGCGCTGGAGAATGCCTTCAATCGTGTCGGCCTCGACCATGTGCTGCTGGTGAAAGTCGCCTCCACCGCCGTCACAGCCAAGCTGATGGGCGCCAACCGTGAACAGCTGCTCGCGGCCTTGTCCCACGCGTTCGTCGATGGGCAAGCGCTGCGCACCTACCGACATGCGCCGAACGCCGGGTCGCGCAAGTCCTGGGCCGCGGGGGATGCGTCGAGTCGCGGTGTGCGCCTGGCGGATATCGCGTTGCGTGGCGAAATGGGTATCCCCGGTGTGCTGAGCGCACCGCAGTGGGGCTTCTACGATGTGCTGTTCAGCCACACCAACAAGGATTTGGCCCTCAAACCCGAAGACCAGCGCAGATTCAGTCTGTCCCAACCCTATGGCACGTACGTGATGGAAAACGTGCTGTTCAAGATTAGCTTCCCCGCCGAATTCCATGCGCAAACGGCCTGCGAAGCGGCGGTGATCCTGCACCCTCAGGTCAAGCATCGCCTGCATGAGATCGAGCGCATTGTGATCACCACCCACGAGTCGGCGATTCGCATCATCTCCAAGATCGGCCAACTGGCCAACGCCGCTGACCGCGACCACTGCCTGCAATACATGACGGCCGTGCCGCTGGCGCTCGGCGCGCTGGTGGCCGAGCACTACGAGGATCAATTCCATGCCGCGCACCCGATCATCGATGTGCTGCGCGACAAAATGATCATCGTCGAAGACCCGCGTTACAGTCGTGAATACTTGGAAGCCGACAAACGCTCCATCGCCAACGCGGTGCAGGTGTTCTTCACCGATGGCTCGAGCACCGAACAGGTGGCCGTGGAATACCCAATTGGCCATCGCCGCCGCCGGGAGGAGGGTGTTCCGCTGCTGGAGGCCAAATTCAAGGCGAACCTGGCCACTCGCTTTACTGCCCAGCGCAGCGCCGAGATTTTTGCGCTGTGCAAGGATCAGTCGAAGCTCGAGGCGACCGCCGTGCACCGCTTTATGGACTTATTCGTGATCTGACGCGCTACACAGCCTGTGGATGAACGGGTGTACTCCGGGTTGCTGAGTTCGATTTTTTCGTCGTTCACGGTACCCCGGCTCACGCCTGCCAGGTCCCTGGAACCCATTTCAGAGCAAGGCCACTCAGGTAGCCAGATAACCGGTTGACGCCGGTTCTTCTGGTTGTTCGCGTATTGCGAACGTGATGTTTGAATTTGAGAGCGTGCTCTATGACTTCCGTAAATACTCATCCACAAAACCCTTACACGGCAGGCTACGTACAGCCTCAAAGCCCAGAACCCGTCCGTCAAGAAAGCAGCGCCGAGGCCTCCGGACATCCCGTCCCACATGCCAATGTTGCGCCGCCCCGCCCGCCGGTAACGCCCGAGCAGCGCGGTCAGTTTTCGAGCCACAACGCTATCGTTAACCCGCGGCAACCTCAGGGCACCGACACCGCGGGCGAGCTGGCTGAGTTGACGCAAAAAAATCAGACGCTTGCCGCTAAATACAAAGCCTTGGCAGAAAGGTTTTCACAGAAGATTACTGAGCTAAGTACGAAGATAGAAACTCTGATTCAGCAACTCAGCACTCCAGGCGAACAGACTGAAGAAAAGCCTGCAGCGCCTGAGCCTAAACCTCAAAGCCGTATCGCCGGTGGGCAGGCTGCGCCGCCTGAAACACCGCCAACCCCCGAGGTACAAGGCAATGAGGGGACTGAGCACGTTGAGCCTCAGGGTTTCAAAACCGTGTCTGAGCAAATCACCCGGCTTCAATATGCGTTCAATCAGTTGCTTGAGAACTTCAATGCTGCAATGAAAATACTGACCGAGAAACTTGATACGTTGACTCAACTGCTCAGCAAGGGCGCCCCCCAAAGCCAGGTCACACCAGAGCAGCCGGGTATCACCGAAACCATCACCTCAAACGACGTGAGCCCTGAAACGACGGCCCCAGCGAAAGACGAGAAGTCGGCCCCTGCCAGTAATCCAGTAGCGCCCGCCCCCGGCACTGTTGAATACCTCAAGCAGGAAAACCAAAAACTTGAGAGTCACATTGATCAAATGACTGCTTATTTTGAGCAAACGATGGCAGCGCTTGAGCAGCAATTCGAAACCTTGACCAGGCAAGCCAACGAGAGAAAGAAGTAGGGCTGTACCGATTCAAACAGTGTGGTGGGCAGCCGCCACACTGGCGCGCTTCAGCATCAAGTTACCCCTCAAACCGCAGGATTACACGGCGGTTGTGCTTGCTCTTCTTCTCGATTTTCTCGCAGAACACCCGGCCGATTTCTTCGGTATTGAGCACATGGGTGCCGCCGCATGGCTGGATATCGATCCCGGCAATTTCAATCACCCTTACCGAGCCCTGGATCACCGGCGGTGCAACCGCCTGGGTGCGGGTGATCTGCAGCAGGGTGGCGTATTCCGAGGCAGGCATCGACAGGGTATCGACCTGATGGGCCTGCTCGATCAGCGCGTTGAGGTCGCGGGTGATCGTTTCTTTATCGAGGGTCATTTCCGGCAGGTCGAAATCCAGGCGACCTTTGTCGGCACTGATGCTGCAACCGGTCACCGGCGCGTCGATGATTGAGCACAGCAGGTGCAGGCAGGTATGCATTTTCATGTGCTGGTAGCGACGTTCCCAGTTCAGGCCTGCGTCTACCTGCACGCCGCTGGTCAATTGCTCCGGGCAATGTTCCACCTGGTGCCAGATGATCGAACGCAGCACCGGGTCGCGCACGGTGCCGGTCACTTCCACCCGCGTGCCATCAGGCAAGGTCAAGTGGCCAGTGTCCCCTGGCTGCCCGCCGCCGGTGGGGTAGAACAGCGTGTGCTCCAGAGCAATGCCTTGTTCGCTGATGGCAATCACCCGGGCGCTGAACGCGTTCTGGTAGGGCGCGCTGTCGAACAGCGCCAGGGTTTCCATGGTGTGCACGGACATATTCAACCTCCGACGATCAGTGGGCTGGCTTGCAGCAGGTGACGCACCATTGCACTCAAGCCAGGTGGCGAGAGCAGAGTGATTTCAAATTCGGGGCCGCAGACTTTCAGGTTCAGCGGCAGGCGCGGCAGGTGGTTGGCTGACTCAACACGATGCAGGCGAAACTGCAGGTGGTGGCGCTCTTTCACCGTCGGTTCGAGCATCACCCCCGGCAAAGGGTGAAAGTCGGCATCGAGCACCGTGACCTTGTGACTGGCATTGATCTCGCCGACCACATGCAGGCGCTCATCCAGAGCAAAGGCACCGAGGTAGTTGCTGTGGTCGGACTCGTCGTTTTTTTGCAGTTGGATCTGGTTGACCACCTTGACCTTGGTCCCCGCGGGCACGTCCTGGGTAATCACGCACGAAGGGCTGATAAAAACGTTATCGCCGATCTGCACATAGCCCAGCACCCGGGCACCGGAGCCGACTTCGACGTTATTGCCCAAACGCGGGTGGCGCTTGCCGTCCGGGTTGTTGGCAATGCCACGGGCGCCCAGGGTCACGCCGCAAAGGATGTAGCAGTCGTTGCCGATCTCACAGGTTTCACCGATCACCGTGCCGTAACCGTGGTCCAGCACAAAGCGCCGGCCGATTCGCGCCGCGGGGTGAATTTCTGCACCGGACAGCACCTTGCCTTGGTTGCTGAGCTTGAGGGCAATGCGCGAGAACATGGCGTTGGTCTGTTCGGGAAAATTCCACACCAGGTGCGCGAGCCGGTAATACAACACCGCCTTGAACGAGGCGTAGGATTCCAGGATCAGCTCGCCGCGCCCTCGGGACGCCGGGTCGCGGTAGGCATAGGCAATCAGGTCCTCGGCCACTGCCTGCGCCGCGTTCTGGATCAACGGTGCCAGGTGCGGTTCCAGTTGCTTCATCTGCGCGGGCGTGAGTGTCTTGATGAGATGGGTGAGCAACTCATCGTGCAGCTGTTGCATGTCGATAAAGCCGCCCATTGAGGCACCCCCGCATTCTGGATCGTTGGAAAACCGGTTATTCGAAGCTGGGCAGGTAGCTGTCGGCATTGTCATAGACCATGGTCAACACCACCGTTTCGGGCGGTAGTTCGGGGGCGAGCCTGGCGATGGCCACCATATTGGCGGCGGAGGACAGGCCCAGGCTGATGGCGTCGGTGCGCATGATGCGTTTGATCATGTCGATGCAGTCCTGGCGCGAGACCTTGAGCATGCCGTCGATCACATCCAGGTTGAGGATGCTTGGAATCACGCCAATCGACAGGCCCTGGATATGGTGCGGCGCATGCTGGTTTTTCAGCAGGTCACACTCTTCGGGCTCCACGCCCATCACGCGGATGGCCGGCCAGTGGGTCTTGAGTGTTTCGCCGATACCGGTGATATGGCCACCGGTGCCGATGCCGGACACGAAGTAGTCCACGCGGCGCTCGCCAAAGGCGCGGATGATTTCCGGCGCGGTGGTGTCGCGATGGGTCTGTGGGTTGGCGCCGTTGCGTTGCTGGTTGAGCATCACGTAGCTCGGGTTTTCCAGTTGCAGATCCATGCATTTTTCGCCATGGGAGTTGTTGCCGAGACGGCTGTCGGACAGCACCACCTTGGCCCCGTACAACCGCAGCAGCTTTTGCTTCTCGGGGCTGTAGTTGTCGGGAATCACCAGCACCACCTTGTAGCCCAGCACATTGCCGGCCATGACCAGGCCTATGCCGGTGTTGCCGCCGCTGGGTTCGATGATGGTTTGCCCGGAATCGCGGATCAGCACGCCCCGGCGCTCGGCGTCGAGGATCATGGCCAAGGCGATGCGCGCCTTGTGGCTGCCGCCTGGGTTGAGTGATTCGAGCTTGGCGTAGACCTCGATGCCGAGGTCTTCGGAGAACTGCGTCAGGCGCACGATGGGTGTGTCGCCGATGACATCGAGGATTGAGTTATGCAGCATCAGTCAGCCCCCGGATCAGTACAACGGCATGTCGGGTTCGACGTCGCGCACCCAGTGCTTCATGCCGCCTTGCAGCACTTTGGTGTTGGCGAACCCGGCGGCCAGCAGCGTGCTGGCGGCCCGTTCGGCGCGGGTGCCGGCATAGCAGATCAGGTAGTGAGTGCTGTCGCGGCTGAGGCGGTCGAGTTGCCCGTCCAGCTCATCCAGGGGGATATGCACCACGCCTGGTAACTTGCACACCTCCAGTTCGCTGGCGTCGCGCACGTCCAGCAACACGTCGGCACTGCGCGGGTGTTCGAGCAATTGCTTGAGTGCCCGTGGCTTGATGTAGCGCTCTTCTGCCAATGACGGAACACTCGGCATCTTGTCGGCGCAGACCGCCGGCGCGACGGTTTCACTGTGCCGCAACTCTGAACAGCACGGGCAATCGGCGCGGCGCTTGAAGCGGATCTCGCTGAACTTCATCGCCAACGCATCAAACCGCATCAGGCGCCCCGACAGCGGCTCGCCGATGCCGATCAGCAATTTGATCGCTTCAGTGGCCTGGATCATCCCCACCACCCCCGGCAGCACGCCGATCACGCCACCGGCGCTGCAATTGGGCGCCAGTTCCGCCGGCGGTGCCTGGGGGAACAGGCAGCGGTAGCACGGCCCGCCTTTGTAGTTGAGCACACTGATCTGCCCGTCGAAACGGTAGATGGCGCCGTACACCAAGGGCTTGTCCAGCTGTACGCAGGCGTCGTTGACCAGGTAGCGGGTGTCGAAATTGTCCGTGCCATCGATCACCAGGTCATAGGCGCCCACCAGTTCCAGGGCATTGTCGGCATTCAAGGCGGTGTCGTGGGCGTTGATCTGGATGTGACGGTTGAGGTCCTGCAAACGCTGCTTGGCGGACTCGACCTTGGGCATGCCCAGCGTGCTATTGCCGTGGACGATCTGGCGCTGCAGGTTGCTGCTTTCCACCACGTCGAAATCCACCAGGCCCAGGGTGCCGATGCCGGCTGCCGCCAGATACAGGCTGATGGGCGATCCCAGACCGCCGGTGCCGATGATCAGCACCTTGGCTTTTTTGAGGTTCAACTGGCCTTCGCGGCCGACCCCGGGCAGGGTGATGTGGCGCACATAGCGCTGGACTTCTTCATTGCTCAAACTGTCGACGTCGATGCCGCCTGATGTTGCGAGCAGCACTTCGATCCTGGTTTTTTCCGGCAAGGGTTCATCCGCGTCGATCAGCGCTTGCTCGGCGGTAAACAGGAAGTGCTCCTTGAGCTGGTTGTTGTTCTCGTGAAACAGATGCTGACGCAGCTGCGGGTGGCTGCTGCAGAGGTTTTCCATGACTTCGCGCAGTGTCGATCCGGTGCCCTCAAGGGTCGATTCCGGCAGCTTGGCCACGCGAACCAGGATATCGGGGAAAGAAACAGCGTTCATGGACAACTCCGTGTGCAGGTCGTTGAAAGGGGTGAGGGCGAATTGCTTGCCATCCCAGGCAAACAGCTTGGATCCCAGGGCCTGGCCCTGGCGAACATCGACCACCAGGTAGCTCACCGGGTAGATCGGTTCGCCCATGAACAGGGCCTTGTCCTGGTCTTCATCGCTGAAATAGGCGCCGACGTCCGGGTGGGAGTGGTAGATCACCACCACCGGGTTGTCGCTGCGAAACGCCTTGTTCAGCAGCAGGGTGTCGGCCACGGAAAAGGTGTAGCCATTGGCCGCGCTGCGCGGGTACATCTCGGGGTTCTTGCGGTGCAGTTCATTCTGGATATTGCGGCCCAGGTACACGCTGCCGTCGGCGAAGACGAAGCCACAGCATTCCTCGGGATAGCTGCGGCTGGCGTGGGCGTAAATCTGTTCCAGGGCTTCGGGGCGGAGCACGTCCATGTTTCTCTCGCGTTTCTGGTGGTTAGGGGGCCGGAGGGTCAATTTTTCTTGGCCATGAGTTTTTCGATGGGCAACTTGGTGATTGCAAAACCGGCCAGCAGGACGGCCGAGTACAGCATCAGGTCGCGGGAAATCTCTACGCCTTCGTACCAGGCGCCGATGATCACCGCGAACACTGGGAAGATGATGAACACGAATGACAGGATGATCGGGCTCAAGCGCTTGAGCAGCATGAAGTACACGATGAACCCGCCCACCGAGGCCACCAGCCCCAGGTAGACCAGCGCACTCCAGGAGCGCAGGGTGATGTTTTCAAAGGCCGGCGTCTCGAACCACAGGCCAGCCACGAACAGCATCAACCCGGCAATGCCGATGGGCAGGGTGTTGTAGGTGATGACGCTGATGGCGCTGCCTTTCTGTTTGGTGATGACGTAGCACAAGGCGTGCATGATGGCGGCGGTCAGGATTGCCAGGACGCCGAAGAACTCCGCGTGATCCAGGTGCAGGCCCTGGCTCTTGATGATCATGTAGAGGCTGCCGAAGCCGATGCCGATACCGACCACCTGTGAGAAGTAAATGCGCTCGCGCAGGAATAACGCGGAGAAGATCAGGATAAACACCGGCATGCAGCTGAACAGCAGGGCGGTGAGGCCGGATGAGACGTGCATCTCACCGTAGTTGAGCAGGTAGTACGGCACGCTGAAATACGACAGGGTGACGAACACGAAGAACCAGCGACTTTCGCGGGGAAACAGGATGGGCTCGCGGCGCACCATGGCAAAACACAGGAACAGCGGGAAGGCGATCAGAAAGCGCAGGCCGGCGGAGGTGAGCGGTGGGACGCTCTCTACGGCAATTTTGATCCCCAGCCACGTAGTCCCCCAGCTCAGGCAAACGATCAGGAACATCACACTGGTGACCAGCCCGGCCAACCACTGTTTTTGAGTTTTGATTTTGGCGGTGTTTTCGACAACGGCGGACATTGGCATCGTTTATTGCTTCCCTGAGCCTGAATTGAACTCTATATTGAACTTGTAATGAGTTATGTAATTCGGCGATTGAACCCGTAAAAGCACACTATTAGGGCAAAAGATGGCTGTCAAAACAAATATTGACATGGTGTCAATTATGCGTGAGGGGTTGTCCAACGGGCAGGGCGTCAAGTACAAGCGCCTGTCCGATGTCATGGAACGCGGCATCCTCGAAGGCTTGATTGAACCGGGACGAAAATTGCCGCCCCATCGGGTGCTTTCCGACAACCTGGGTGTGACCATCGGCACCATAAGCCGGGCCTACGGCGAACTGGAACGCCTGGGGTTGGTAGTCGCCCGGGTCGGTGACGGTACATTCGTGCGCAAGCGTGGGATGGAGCGCCAGCGCGACGAAGGTTTTCGCAACGTCAGCGAGGAGCCGCGCCAGTACTTCGATATGAGCCGTAACATGCATATCCCAGGGCAGGAAACGACCTTCCTGGCCCAGAGCTTCCAAACCCTGGCGACCAACGCCAAGTTCCTCCAGGACATCAGCGCCTACACGCCGGATGCCGGCCTGCCGCGCTACCGCGAGGCCGGCGCGCAGTGGCTGGTGCAGCGTGATTTTCATCCGATCCCCGAGCAGGTGATTTGCGTCAACGGCGGCCAGCACGGGCTGTTGTGCGCGATGATGGCGCTGTTGCGCGCCGGGGATACCGTGGTCACCGAGCAACTCACTTACCCAGGCCTGATAACCGCCGCGCGCATGCTCGGCATTCGTTTGATCGGCCTGGAGATGGATGAAGAGGGCGTGCTGCCGAGCGCGCTGGATGAAGTCTGTCGTAACCACCGGATTTCGGCGTTGTATTGCACGCCGACGATCCAGAACCCCACCACGGCGGTGCTTTCGGTGACGCGCCGCGAAGCGCTGGTCAGGGTGTGCCGCGAACACAACCTGCTGATTCTTGAGGATGAAGCCCACGGGGTACTGGTGGAGGACCGTCCGCCGCCCCTGAGCCATTTCGCCCCCGAACGTACGATTTTAATCAGCAGCCTGAGCAAGGCGGTGTCCGCCGGGCTTCGCGTGGGTTACGTGCATGCACCTCCGGCGTTGGTCAGCCGGATTTCGGCGGCCCTGCGGTCAACCTGCTGGATGGCGACCCCGGTCACTCTGGAACTGGCCACGCAATGGATCGAGAACGGCACGGCCGAATACCTGTTGCGTCAGCAGATCAACGAGATCAGCCGACGCAAGGCCCTGGTGCGTGACCTGCTGGCGGGCTTGGAGTACCGCACGCACCTCAACAGCCCGCACTTTTGGATTGAAGTACCGGAGCCGTGGCGTGCGTCGGAAATCGAGGCGGAGCTCAAGCAGAACAACTACCTGATCGCCACCGCCGAAGCGTTCGCCGTCGGGCAGACGGCTGTGCCGCAGTTTATTCGCGCGAGCATTTGTAATACGTCCGGGGATGATCAGTTGTTGCTGGCCGGTTTCGATGCGCTGGCGACAGCGCTGGGGCAGGGCGGCGGGCGGTTTCACCTGTAAAGCCCCATCACTTTCGTAGCGCTCGCGCCTGTTGTGGCGAGCGGGACTCCTGTGGCGAGCGGGCCTGCTGGCCTGACAGGCCCGCTGGGGGAAGGGATGCTGGTTACTTGAACCGTCGCTCTACACCCTTTTCCACCAGAATCTTCGCTGAAATCTCTTCCACCGAAAAATGCGTGGAATTGATGTGCGCAATATTCTCGCGACGGAACAGATTTTCTACTTCGCGCACTTCAAACTCGCACTGGGCATAACTGGAGTAGCGACTGTTGGGTTTGCGCTCGTTACGGATGGCGGTGAGGCGGTCCGGGTCGATGGTCAGGCCGAACAGCTTGTGCGAATGGGCGCGCAGCGCGGCCGGCAGCGTCAGGTGCTCCATATCGTCTTCGGTCAACGGGTAGTTGGCCGCGCGGATGCCGAACTGCATGGCCATGTACAGGCAGGTGGGCGTTTTGCCGCAGCGCGACACGCCTACCAGGATCAAATCGGCCTTGTCATAGTAGTGGGTGCGCGCGCCATCGTCGTTATCGAGGGCAAAGTTCACCGCCTCGATACGCTCCATATAGTTGGAGTTATGCCCAATGGAATGGGACTTTCCGACCGAATAGGAGGAGTGTTCACTCAACTCTTGCTCCAGTGGCGCGAGGAACGTCGAGAAGATGTCGATCATGAAACCATTCGAAGTGGCGAGGATCTCACGAATGTCTTGATTGACGATGGTGTCGAAAATGATCGGCCGAAAGCCGTCTTTTTCTGCCGCCAGATTGATTTGTTGTACCATGGCCCGCGCTTTATCCACGCTGTCGATATAGGGCCGCGTGAATTTGGCGAACGTGACGTTTTCGAACTGCGCGAGCAGGCTTTGACCCAATGTCTCAGCTGTAATGCCGGTGCCGTCGGAGATAAAGAAAGCAGATCGTTTCATTTGAGCCCTGGGCCTTAAGCTGATGACGAATCTTGGATATGATAGGCGCGATTTTGCTGTCCCACAGTGGGCCGCATTCTCACTTATTTTCCAGGTCCAGGCCACAAACGCAGGTATTCGCTCCTACTGAGCAGCCGGCGTCCTGAGCTTTTCCAACACAGTTAGTGGAGAGATCACCTTGGTAGAGTACGTAGTTTCCCTCGATAAGCTCGGCGTCCATGATGTAGAGCACGTGGGGGGCAAGAACGCATCCCTCGGCGAGATGATCAGTAATCTTGCAGGCGCTGGTGTTTCGGTGCCGGGTGGTTTCGCCACCACGGCCCAGGCTTACCGTGATTTTCTCGAACTGAGCGGCCTCAATGCTCAGATCCACGCCGCGCTGGATGCTCTGGACGTCGATGACGTCAACGCCCTGGCCAAGACCGGTGCCCAGATCCGTCAATGGATCATGGAAGCCGAGTTCCCCGAGAAGCTCAACGAAGAAATCCGCACCGCCTTCGCGGCACTGTCGGCCGGCAATCCGGACGTCGCCGTTGCGGTGCGCTCCTCGGCCACCGCTGAAGACCTGCCCGATGCCTCCTTTGCGGGTCAGCAGGAGACCTTCCTCAACATCCGCGGCGTCGAAAACGTGATCCGCGCGGCCAAGGAAGTGTTCGCCTCGCTGTTCAACGACCGCGCCATTTCCTACCGTGTACACCAGGGTTTCGACCACAAGCTGGTGGCCCTGTCTGCCGGTGTGCAGCGCATGGTGCGTTCGGAAACCGGCACCGCCGGCGTGATGTTCACCCTCGATACCGAGTCCGGCTTCCGTGACGTGGTGTTCATCACCGGCGCCTACGGCCTGGGCGAAACCGTCGTACAAGGCGCGGTCAACCCGGACGAATTCTACGTACACAAGGGCACCCTCGAAGCGGGCCGCCCGGCCATCCTGCGCCGTAACCTGGGCAGCAAGGCGATCAAGATGATCTACGGCGACGAGGCCAAGGCCGGTCGTTCGGTGAAAACCGTCGAAGTCGACAAGGCTGACCGCGCGCGTTTCTGCCTGACCGACGCCGAGGTCAGCGAACTGGCCAAACAAGCAATGATCATCGAAAAGCACTACAAGTGCCCGATGGACATCGAGTGGGCCAAAGACGGTGACGACGGCAAGCTGTACATCGTGCAGGCTCGCCCGGAAACCGTGAAAAGCCGCATCTCGGCCAACGTTATGGAACGCTACCTGCTCAAAGAAACCGGCACCGTGCTGGTGGAAGGCCGCGCCATCGGCCAGCGCATCGGCGCCGGCAAGGTGCGGATCATCAAGGACGTCTCCGAGATGGACAAGGTCCAGCCAGGCGACGTCTTGGTTTCCGACATGACCGACCCGGACTGGGAACCGGTCATGAAGCGCGCCAGCGCCATCGTCACCAACCGTGGCGGGCGTACCTGCCACGCGGCGATCATCGCTCGTGAACTGGGGATTCCAGCGGTCGTCGGTTGCGGCAACGCCACCCAACTGCTCAAGGATGGCCAGGGTGTCACGGTGTCCTGCGCTGAAGGCGACACCGGGTTCATCTTCGAGGGTGAGCTGGGCTTCGACATCAAGCAAAACTCCATCGACGCCATGCCGGACCTGCCGTTCAAGATCATGATGAACGTCGGCAACCCGGACCGCGCCTTCGATTTCGCGCAGTTGCCGAACGCCGGTGTGGGCCTGGCCCGTCTCGAATTCATCATCAACCGCATGATCGGCGTGCACCCCAAGGCCCTGCTGAATTACGACGGCCTGCCGCCGGAGATCAAGGACAGCGTCGACAAGCGCATTGCCGGCTACAACGACCCGGTGGGCTTCTACGTCGAGAAGCTGGTGGAAGGCATCAGCACCCTGGCTGCGGCGTTCTACCCGAAAAAGGTCATCGTGCGCCTGTCGGACTTCAAGTCCAACGAATACGCCAACCTGATCGGCGGCAAGTTGTACGAGCCGGAAGAAGAGAACCCGATGCTGGGCTTCCGTGGCGCGTCGCGTTACATCAGCGAAGCGTTCCGCGACTGCTTCGAGCTTGAATGCCGCGCGCTCAAGCGTGTACGCAATGAGATGGGTCTGACCAACGTCGAAATCATGGTGCCGTTCGTGCGCACCCTGGGCGAAGCCAGCCAAGTAGTGGACCTGTTGGCCGAAAATGGCCTGTCCCGTGGTGAGAATGGCCTGCGCGTCATCATGATGTGCGAACTGCCGTCCAACGCGATTCTGGCCGAAGAGTTCCTGGAGTTCTTCGACGGTTTCTCCATCGGCTCCAACGATCTGACCCAGCTGACCCTGGGCCTGGACCGTGATTCGGGGATCATCGCGCACTTGTTTGACGAGCGTAATCCTGCGGTCAAGAAGCTGCTGGCGAACGCCATCCAGGCGTGCAACAAGGCCGGCAAGTACATCGGCATCTGTGGCCAAGGCCCTTCCGACCACCCTGACCTGGCCAAATGGCTGATGGAACAGGGCATCGAAAGCGTCTCGCTGAACCCGGATTCCGTGCTGGAAACCTGGTTCTTCCTGGCTGAAGGTCAAGCGTCCGCTTAAGGTCGCTTGGTCAAAAGTGCCGGTCACCTGTTGAGGGTGACCGGCATTCTTATCTGTACAGGGCGGGCATCCTTGCGGACGCCGCCCTTTTTTGTGCAAGAGCATTATGCAAAGCAGCAGCAATCTGTTTCCCGTCGCCTTGATCAGTGCTGAACGTCGTGGCGACCTGAGTGAAGATGTATACCGCCTCAAGCCCGGTAACAGCCCCGACGGCACCGTCGAGCTGGCGGTTACCCGATTAGGCCTGGCTGATGTCGCGGAAAACCGGGGCATCCCCGTTATTTTGTTGCATGGCAGCTTTTCCAATCGACGCTTCTGGTACTCGCCCAAAGGTATCGGCCTGGGCGCCTACTTGGCGCGGCAGGGGTTTGACGTGTGGATCCCGGAAATGCGCGGTCATGGTCTGTCCAAGCGCAATCACGACTACGCCAAAAACCGGGTTGCCGACTACGCGCGTTACGATTTGCCGGCCATCGGCGCGTTTGTGAGGGAGCAAAGCGCTCAGATTCCACATTGGATCGGCCATTCCCTGGGAGCTACCACCCTGGTGGCGGCCCTTGGCGGTCAGTACCTGGGGGCACCGGCGGTGGCTTCGGTGGCATTGTTTGGCTGCCAGATCAGCCGCACCCACTGGCCGTTGAAAATCCCGCCGGTGGAATGGACCGGCCGATTGCTCATGAAACGCTTCGGCCGGGTATCTGGCTCGCGGTTCAAGCGCGGCCCGGAGGATGAGCCTGCGGGCGTGATGATCGAGGCCATGCGCTGGAATGGTTTGTTCGGCCGTTTTGGCGATGCAAAGCAGGATTGGTGGAAAGGTCTCGCCCAAGTCGAGGTGCCATTACTGGCAGTCAGCGCCGCTGGCGATCAACAGGACCCGGACTGGGCCTGTCGTAAACTTTTCGACCAGGTCGGCTCTGAACATCGCCAGTACCTGCTCCTTGGACGCCGGCAGGGTTTCACTGGAGATTTCGGGCATGTGGAGATGTTGGTCAGCAAAGCGGCTCAGGTCGAAGTGTGGCCGCTGGTGGAGCAATGGCTGAAGGACCCGCTCGCTCCTTTGTTCGGTGCCCCTGCCGAGATCCCTGCGACGGTTTGATGCAGGGCTCTGCCAAGGGCGTTTCGCTCCTGCAAGGTTGCGGCTAAGATATGACGCGTTAAACGCTTCTGGTCATATTCAGTCGCTTGGTCGCTATTGCGTTACGGCGAAGCGAATGGGATGTTGCGCACCGGCCTCGCTGGCGCTTCTTTCGAAAGACACTTCTTTGGCAGAAAGGAATTTTTCAATGAACCATTACGTGACCCCCGACCTGTGCGACGCCTACCCGGAACTGGTGCAGGTGGTCGAGCCGATGTTCAGCAATTTCGGTGGCCGAGATTCCTTCGGTGGCGAGATTGTCACCATCAAGTGCTTCGAAGATAACTCGCTGGTCAAGGAGCAAGCCGATCAGCCGGGCGCCGGCAAGGTGCTGGTGGTCGACGGTGGGGGGTCACTGCGTCGCGCTTTGCTGGGCGACATGATTGCCGAGAAAGCCGCGAAGAATGGCTGGGAAGGCCTGGTGATCTACGGTTGCATCCGTGACGTCGATGTCATCGCCCAGACCGACCTGGGGGTGCAGGCCCTGGCCAGTCACCCGATGAAGACCGACAAGCGTGGTATCGGCGACCTGAACGTGGTGGTCACGTTTGCCGGCGTGACCTTCCGGCCCGGCGAATACATTTATGCCGATAACAATGGTGTGATCGTTTCGCCCAGCCCGCTGAAAATGCCTGAATAAATCGCAATAGCCGACAGGGGTGAGGATGTTCGAGGAAGAAAACGCGCAATGGGGGTTGGTGCATGCCCTGGTGCTGGACGGTAAAGGCGGTGCGCGTTCGATTGCCCGGACTGAGCTCGATGATTTGCAGCTGCAGCCCCAGGAAAGCCTGTGGCTGCACTGGGATCGCAGCCATCCTCAAACGCAGACCTGGCTGCGCAAAGCCAGTGGTTTGAGTGAGTTTGCCTGTGATCTGCTGCTGGAGGAGAACACGCGGCCAAGGCTGCTACCGTTGCCCGAGGCCGAACTGCTGCTGTTTCTGCGTGGGGTTAACCTCAACCCCGGCGCTGAGCCCGAAGACATGGTCTCGGTACGCATTTTCGCGGCCGCAAGCCGTGTGATCTCGCTGCGCCTGCGCCCGCTGCGTGCCACCGATGAACTGCTGGTGCAGTTGGCGGACGGCAAAGGCCCAAGAACCGCGTCGGAACTCATCCTCTATATGGCGCAGTACCTGACCAATAAAGTGCAGGATCTGGTCACGGACTTGTCAGAAATCGTCGATACCGAAGAAGAAAAACTCGATACCGACGAACGGTACACTCCCGAACACGGCAGCATTTTGCAGATCCGTCGGCGAGCGGCCGGGCTCAAGCGATTCCTGGCGCCGCAACGGGATATTTTCGCCCAACTGACCCGAATCAAATTAGCGTGGTTCTGTGACGACGATGCCGATTACTGGAACGAATTGAACAACAGTCTGACCCGCTACCTGGAAGAGCTCGAACTGACTCGGGAGCGCGTGGGGCTTGTGCTTGAGGCTGAAGACCGCCGTTTGAGCGTGCGTATGAATCGCACCATGTACCGCTTTGGGATCATCACCGGGATCTTTCTGCCGATGAGCTTTTTGACCGGCCTGCTGGGCATCAACGTGGGGGGCATACCGTTCTCGCAGAGCCCTTACGGATTCATGTTGGCGTGCCTGTTGATGGTGTCGGTGGCCCTGGGACAATGGTGGCTTTTTCGACGATTACGCTGGGTTTGAGCTGAATATGAGCTGAACGTAGGAAAGGGGGCATGTGACCCCAGGAATTTTACCCTCGTCTTTTAAATCACTTGCGAGAGGTCTTTTATGCACGATCCGTTCGAACAGTCTTTGCGTGACATGCTCAATGCCTCGCCGTCCAACCGCGACGACGATGCCTGCCTGGGCCGCGTTTTGAAAACCGCCAACCGTCAAGTGGGGGCGGGTGATCTGTTCGGGCTGCTCGGTCGTTGGCTGCCGGCGTTGATGATGGCCCTGAACAATGGTTCGGCCCACGTATCACCGGTCTCCCGTCGTAAACCTCTTGCGTGCACTGCTGATAAGGCTGATTGAATATGGAACTTGATCTCTGGACCCAAAGCCTGGTCACCGCAATGACCGCATTGTGGACCAAGGTGGCGAACTTCATTCCGAACCTGTTTGGTGCGCTGGTCCTGGTATTGCTGGGTTTTGTCGTGGCCAAACTGCTCGACACCCTGCTGTCCAAATTGCTCGCAAAGCTGGGCCTGGACCGCTTGATGGCGGGTACTGGCCTGACCAAGCTGCTGGGGCGTGCCGGGTTGCAGGTGCCGATCTCCACATTGATCGGCAAGATCGTTTATTGGTTTGTTTTGCTGATTTTTCTGGTATCGGCGGCTCAGTCTCTTGGACTTGAGCGAGTTTCAGCTACGCTCGACATGCTGGCGCTGTATTTGCCGAAGGTTTTCGGTGGCGCGCTGGTATTGCTGGTAGGTGTGCTGCTGGCGCAACTGGCCAATGGGCTGGTGCGCGGCGCTGCCGAAGGCGTGGGGCTGGATTATGCAGCTGGCCTGGGGCGAATTGCCCAGGGTCTGGTGATTATCATCAGTATTTCAGTCGCGATCAGCCAGTTGGAGGTCAAAACTGACCTGCTCAACCACGTGATTGTGATCGTTTTGATTACCGTTGGTCTGGCCGTTGCGCTGGCCATGGGCTTGGGAAGTCGGGAAATTGCCGGTCAGATTCTTGCGGGAATCTATGTGCGTGAGTTGTATCAGGTGGGGCAACAGGTGCGTGTGGGCGAGGTCGAAGGGCAAATCGAGGAGATCGGCACAGTCAAGACGACGGTGCTGACCGATGACGGCGACCTGGTGTCGTTGTCCAATCGGATTCTCCTGGAGCAGCAGGTCAGTAGCCGCTAATCCGGCAAACCCTGCTAATGTACGCCGCCGCAAACCCGGCTGACCGGGCTGTAGCGGACATTGACCTGACTGTCGGCACGACTTGTTTTGAATAAAGCCCAAACGCTGTCCACGCGCTATGACCCCCGTGAGCTCTCTGATGAGGAGTTGGTCGCGCGTGCGCACACGGAGCTGTTTCACGTAACTCGCGCGTATGAAGAATTGATGCGCAGATATCAACGCACTCTGTTCAACGTTTGTTCAAGGTATTTAGGGAACGATAGAGATGCGGATGATGTCTGTCAGGAGGTGATGCTCAAGGTGCTGTACGGCCTGAAGAACTTCGAGGGCAAATCGAAGTTCAAGACATGGCTCTACAGCATCACGTACAACGAGTGCATCACGCAGTATCGGAAGGAACGGCGAAAGCGTCGCTTGATGGACGCTTTGAGTCTTGACCCCCTTGAGGAGGCGTCTGAAGAAAAGGCGCCGGCACCCGAGGAGAAGGGCGGACTTGATCGCTGGCTGGTGTATGTGAACCCGATTGACCGGGAAATTCTGGTGCTTCGATTTGTCGCAGAGCTGGAGTTTCAGGAAATCGCTGACATCATGCACATGGGTTTGAGTGCTACAAAAATGCGTTACAAGCGTGCTCTAGATAAATTACGTGAGAAATTTGCGGGCGAGACTGAAACTTAGTGCGTGGCAAATATCTCTTACGTGTAGGCAAGTTCTGTTAGACTTGTCGCCGAGTTGTCCCCCGGTTTGTGGGACTGCTTTACAATCACCAGATGGGGATTTAACGGATGAAACTGAAAAACACCTTGGGCTTGGCCATTGGTTCTCTTATTGCCGCTACTTCTTTCGGCGTTCTGGCACAAGGCCAAGGCGCAGTTGAAGGCGAGCTGTTCTACAAGAAGCAGTACAACGATAGCGTCAAGCACATCGAAGACGGCTTCAATCCTGGCGCTCGCATCGGTTACTTCCTGACCGACGACCTGTCCTTGAACCTGTCCTACGACAAAACCAACCACACCCGTTCGAACGACGGTACTGGCAACCAGAAGATCAAAGGTGATACCGGCAGCCTGACTGCTCAGTACCACTTCGGTCAGGCTGGCGTTGACAGCCTGCGTCCATACGTAGAAGGCGGTTTCGGTCACCAGAGCCGCACCAACGTGCTGGCTGACGGCCACAGCGGTCGCGATCAGACCACTCAGGCTATCGTGGGTACCGGTGTTAAGTACTACTTCACCAACAACCTGTACGCTCGTGCCGGTGTTGAAGCTGACTACGGTCTGGACAACGGCAAGTGGGACTACTCCGCACTGGTCGGTCTGGGCGTGAACTTCGGCGGTAACGCTGGCGCAGCTGCTCCAGCTCCTACCCCAGCACCAGCTCCAGAGCCAACTCCAGAGCCAGAAGCTCCAGTTGCTCAGGTTGTTCGTGTTGAGCTGGACGTTAAGTTCGACTTCGACAAGGCCGTTGTTAAGCCTAACAGCTACGGCGACGTGAAAAACCTGGCCGACTTCATGGCTCAGTACCCAGCTACCAACGTAGAAGTTGCTGGTCACACTGACTCCGTAGGTCCAGACGCCTACAACCAGAAGCTGTCCCAGCGTCGTGCTGACGCTGTTAAGCAAGTCCTGGTTAAAGACGGCGTGGCTCCTAGCCGTGTAACTGCTGTAGGTTACGGCGAATCCCGCCCAGTTGCTGACAACGCAACTGAAGCTGGTCGTGCTGTTAACCGTCGTGTAGAAGCGTCGGTTGAAGCTACCGCTCAGTAATTACTGAGTTGTAGAAAAAACCCGGCTCCGGCCGGGTTTTTTTTCGCCTTGAATTTACCTCAAGCGCTGGCTGCCGATGCCAGGAAGGCGGCTTGTTCAGCGGCGGCAACACTGCCGATCACCAGGATCGCCGGGCTCTTCAAAGCGAATGTGTGTGCATCCTCATGCATCCTCGACAACTCACTGCGGCATTCGCGCTGCTGGGGCAGCGATGCATTTTCGATCATCGCCACGGGCATGTGCGCGGCCATCCCGCCTTCCAGCAATTGCCGACGAATCTCCTCCAGCTTGGCCACCCCCATATAAATCACCAGGGTCGTGCCGCCTTCGGCCAAGGCGCGCCAGTTGAGTTGGCTATCGTCCTGAGTGTGTGCCGTGACCAAAGTCACGCCACGGCTGACTCCGCGCAACGTCAGTGGAATCGCGCAGTTCGTTGCTCCGGCCAATCCAGCGGTAATCCCGTTGACCAGCTCTACCTCGATGCCGCGCTCGCGCAGCCATATCGCTTCTTCGCCGCCGCGTCCGAAAATGCACGGATCGCCGCCCTTGAGCCGTACCACGCACTTGCCCTGGCGTGCGTAGCGCAGCATCAGGCGGTGGATAAAATCCTGCGGCGTTGAGCGGCAGCCACCGCGTTTGCCCACGGTAATAACCCGCGCCTGGGCACAGTGTTCCAACACCGCTGGGTTGACCAGATCGTCGATCAATACCACATCGGCTTCGTGCATTGCCCGTACCGCTTTGAGGGTCAACAGTTCCGGATCACCGGGGCCTGCGCCCACCAGCCAGACTTTTGCATTCATGGGGGTTTGCCTCGTGTAGAGATGACGTTAACTGTGAAAAACGGAATACAGCAGCACCAGGTTGATCAGGAGCGACAGCAACGCCAGGGTGCGCCAGACCATCAATGGCTCGCGCTCCAGCAGCGGGCGTGGGCGAACGCTCAGCTCCCGCCGATCGGCTTGCTCAAGCACCACCAACCATTCTTCGGCGGTTTCGTAACGTTGTTCTGGTTGTGACGCCACGGCCCGCTCCAGGCTCAGTGGTAGCCAATCCGGCAGGTCGGGCCGATAGCGGCTGGCGCTGACCGGCTGGCTGAACCTGGGCCGTTGGAACGCTTCGATTTCCCCGTAGGGATAGTGCCCGGTCAGCAGGTAATACAGGGTGACGCCGACGCTGTATAAATCCTGTTGGGCCGTAGGACGTTCGCCATTGAAGGCCTCGGGTGCAATAAAACTGGGGGTGCCGGGTAGCGCATGGGCACGGTCTTCTGAAAGACCGGGGCAGTACGCCAAGCCAAAATCCAGCATGCGTAATTCACCGTCGTCGCCCAGCAGCAGGTTTTCCGGCTTGATGTCGCGGTGCAGGATCTGCCGTCGATGCAGCATGCCCACCGCCCGCAGCAAGCGCTCGGCCACCGACTGCCATTGCGCCAAGGGTAATGGGCCTTGGCGCTTGAATGTTTCGGCCAGGGTCAGCCCCGGATATTCACGCATCACGTAGTACAAATGCTGACGTGCACTGGCGGCATGCACTTCAGGGAACGCCCGACCGGCCACCCGTCGCAAAAACCATTCTTCCGAAAGCAGCGCCTGGCCGGCGTCGCTGTCGTCGTCGCGGTTCAGGGGCAGAGTCTTCAGCAGCCAGGGTTGCTGTTGGGCATCGTGCACCCGATACAGCACTGACTGTCGGCTCTGTGCAAGCACTGCGTCCACGTGCCAGCCTTCAAAGCGTTGGCCGGGTTTTAAAGCTGGTGGCAGGGGCCATTGCTGCAATTGCACCAGCGCGTCGCCCAGGGTGGCTTCTCCAAGGGTGTCGATACGCACCAGCAAGGCGCTGGCATTGTCCTGGCTGCCGGCCAGATGCGCCGCGTTGACCAGGGTGTTGACCGCCAGGTCCAGGTCGGTCTGCTCGCGCAGGATCCCTCGGATACTGTGATCACCCAGCGTGGCCCAAACCCCATCGCTGAGCAGCAGGAAGCATTCGCCCTCGCGCAATTGACCGTCGAGGAAGTCCAGCACCAAATGCTGATCCAGGCCCAGCGCGCGCTTGAGCACGTGCTGCATCCCTGGCTGGTCCCATACGTGGTCTTCGCTGATGCGCTGCAGTTCACCGTCCAGCCAGCGATAGGCCCGACAGTCACCGACATGCGCCAGGGTAAAGCGCTGTCCGCGAAACACCAGGGCACTGAGGGTGGTGAGCAACGGTTGGCCACCTCCATTGGCCTGCAGCCAGCGATTCTGCGCCAGCAGCAAGCGTTCCAGGGCCTGCGCCACGCTCCAGGTTTGCGGCGTGGCGTAGTAATCCAGGGCCAGGGCCTGCAAGGTCGAGCGGGCGGCCAGACCACCATCGGCGCATTGGCTGACACCGTCGGCCATGGCACAGAGGTAGCCTTTGCTCGCCGCCAGCTCTGCCACGGGGGTGACCACCCGCAGCGCGTCCTGGTTTTCTGCCCGTGGGCCGATGGCGCTGGCTTGGGCGACGCTCAGTTGCAGGCTCATCAGACGCGCGCAGCGGTCACGGCAGCCGAGCCCCAAGTGGTTCTCCAGCGACGCTTGACGCCATGCAGGCCGAACCACGCCAGCACGCCGAGGCTGGCGAACAACCACAAGGCCAACTGATAGCTGCCGGTGCTTTGCTTGATGGCGCCCATGCCGGCCGCCAGGGCGAAACCACCGATGCCGCCAGCCATACCGATCAGGCCGGTCATTACCCCGATTTCACGGCGAAAACGCTGCGGCACCAACTGGAATACAGCGCCATTGCCCGCGCCCAGACCGAGCATGGTGCAGACAAAAAGTGCCAGCGCCGCGTAGGAGCTGGGCAGGTTGAAGCCCACCGCTGCAATGCAGATCGCCGCCACGCTGTACATGCCGAGCAGGGTACGGATCCCGCCGAAACGGTCGGCCAGGGCGCCACCCAGTGGGCGCATCAGGCTGCCACCGAACACGCAGGCGGCGGTGTAGTAGCCGGCGGTGACGGGGCTCAGGCCGTACTGGTCGTTGAAATAGCCGGGCAGGGCGCTGGCCAGGCCGATAAAGCCGCCAAAGGTCACGCTGTAGAAAAACATGAACCACCAACTGTCGCGGTCGCCCAAAGCCTTGAAGTAGTCAGCCATGGATTTGGCTTTAGGGCGTTCGGGGGCATTTTGCGCGAGCCAGGCGAACACAATCAGGGTCAGGATCAGCGGAATCAGCGCGAAGCCGAACACATTGCTCCAGCCAAACGCCGCTGCCAGCACTGGTGCGAGCAAGGCGGCGAATACGGTGCCGGAGTTCCCGGCACCGGCGATGCCCATGGCCTTGCCCTGATGTTCTGCCGGGTACCATTGGGAGGCCAGGGGCAGCGCCACGGCGAACGACGCGCCGGCCATGCCGAGGAACAGGCCCAACAGCAACGCTTGCTCGTAACTGTGAATCCCCAGTTTCCAGGCGCCGAATAACGCGACGATCACGATCACTTGGCCAATCAGACCCGCGGTCTTGGGCGACAGCTTGTCCGCCAGCATGCCCATCAGAAAGCGCAGCACCGCGCCCGCCAGGATCGGCGTGGCCACCATCAGGCCGCGTTGTTGGGTGGTCAGGTGCAGGTCGGCGGAGATTTGCACGGCCAGAGGCCCCAACAAATACCAGACCATGAAGCTCAGGTCGAAATACAGGAACGCGGCAAACAGGGTCGGGGTGTGCCCGGATTTCCAGAAGCTTGATTTCATCACGCACCTCAACGGTTGGGAGTCTTATAGAAGGCCTGGTGATGGAGCAGCCGGCTGAGGCCACCCCACCGGCCCCGTGTTAAAGGGGCCAAAACAAAAAAACGCCGCCACCGGGTTCGCTAAGGCAAACCGGATGTGCGACGTCTTTGTCGTGGAGGGGCAACCGCCGTTGGTTACCTGTAGTAATTCTTTAGCAAGTCCCGCGCCATATCAGCCGAGCAACTCGCTCATGGCGATAATCTGCTCGGCGACCTGGATCAATTTCTGCTGGCGGCTCATGGCCTGCCGGCGCATCAGGGTGTAGGCCTCTTCCTCGTTGCAGTCCTTCATTTTCATCAGCATGCCTTTGGCCAATTCAATGCGCTTGCGCTCGGCCAACTGCTGGTCACGGGCCTGAAGCTGCGCGCGCAACGCCTGATCGCTTTCGAAACGAGCCATGGCCACGTCGAGAATCGGCTGCAGGCGCTGGGCCTGGATGCCTTCGACGATGTACGCACTGACGCCTGACTTGATGGCCTGGCGCATCACGTCCGGATCATTCTCGTCGGTAAACATTACGATCGGCCGTGGTTGGTCGCGACTGACCAGCACCACTTGCTCCATCACATCGCGGCCCGGTGACTCGGTATCGATCAGGATCACGTCCGGGCGCACCGTTTCGACGCGCGCCGGCAGGTCGATGGTCAGGCCGGACTCGTCGATGACCTCAAAACCGGCCTCGATCAGCGCGGCTCTGAGGCGCCCGACCTTGCGTGGGGTGTCATTGATCAACAGGATTCGCAGCATAGAGGTGCTCCCGTCAGCGTAAGGCTTGGCGGCTGGCGTGTTCGGCCAGGGCGTGCAGACGGAAGCTGCGGGCGTACGCGGCAGGGTCCGAGCCGTCCCAGACCTTGCCGTCGATCAGTTGGCTGCTGCGCGTGTCGTGCTGCGGGGTGTTGATACCCAAGGCATCGGCCGCTTGGCGATAAAGCGTCAGTTGCTGTACGCGACGGGCAACGCCTTGGTAGTCAGGGTCTTCGCGCAGCAGACCCCAGCGTCGAAACTGGGTCATGAACCACATGCCATCGCAGAGGTACGGCAGGTTCACCTCGCCGTCGGCGAAAAATCGCAGGGCATGGGGGTCCTGCCAGCGGTTACCCAGGCCATCGTCATAAACCCCCAGCAGGCGCGGTTCGATGCACTCGACAGGCGCGTCAAGGTAGTCGCGACCGCTGAGTAACTGCGCAGTGGAGCGGCGGTTTTCGGTGCTTTGCTCAATGAACCGGCTGGCTTCGAGAAGGGCCATGACCAGCACGCGGGCGGTATTGGGGTATTGGTCGACGAAGGCTTGTGTGCAGCCGAGTACCTTTTCCGGATGATTCGGCCAGATCGCCTGGGTCGTTGCCAGGGTAAACCCCTGGTGTTGCGCTACCGCGCTGGCACTCCAGGGTTCGCCGACGCAAAAGCCGTCGATACGCCCAGCCTGTAAGTGCGCCACCATTTGCGGCGGCGGGACCACTACACTGTTCACGTCTTGCAACGGATGAATGCCCTGGCTGGCGAGCCAGTAATACAGCCACATCGCATGGGTGCCAGTGGGAAAGGTCTGGGCGAAGGTGAGTTTTGTTCGGCTTTGGTGCACGTGGCGGTCCAGCGCCTCAGGAGTGACCACCCCCTGGTGTTGCAGGCCGCGGGACAGGTTGATGCTCTGACCGTTCTGGTTGAGCCCCATCAACACCGCCATGTCGGTAGGCGCTACACCGCCGATACCCAAGTGCACGGCATAGATCAGCCCGTACAGGCTGTGGGCGGCATCCAGTTCGCCGCTGACCAGTTTGTCCCGCAGGTTGGCCCATGAGGATTGACGCTTGAGGTTCAAGGTCAGGCCGTAGGGTTGCGCAAAGCCCTGGGTGGCGGCCACCACCAGGGTCGCGCAATCGCTAAGGGCCATGAAGCCCAGGTCAAGGCTGCTTTTTTCCGGTGCATCGCTGCCGTTGACCCATGCCAGCGGGTCTTTTATCGGGCTGTTGCCAACCGAATCATTCATCACTATCTACCTTTTCTTTCAAAAAAAAGCGTCGTTCCCTCAAATGGCGATGCAAGCCATTGCGGGTAACGACGCCTTTGTCCGTAAGCCCGCTCCGCCGTTGGTGCGCGCTTTGATACAGAGTGCTTAGCAAGGCACATGCCACGGGCCGAGCGGCACGCCTGACCATCAGCTTTTCATCAAGATTGAAAGTGAGCGCCCTCTCAGTATGGCCGCTTCTTATGACCTGGCTGCCCAGCAAACCCATGGCGTACGCTGACTTCTCCGCAACATTATCCTGCCACTGGCTGTGCCGCTGGTTGCTGTGTACTGCCTTGGTGCTGGTAAACGGGTCGGCCTGGGGCAAAAGCTATCAGGCGCAGGACGAAAGCCTGCATACCGTTTTTACCGTCCTGTCGTTGCCCCTTGGCGTGCCTGTCGTGGCGAGCCGTGAGGTCGCGCGTAAACGCTTCAGTGGAACTGTCGATCTCGAGGAACCCCAGCAGGCACTTGAGGCGTTGGCGTTACAACACGGCTTGATCTGGCACAGCGACGGGCAAGTGCTTTACCTCTATGACGCCAGCGAGGCAAAAAGCTCGGCGGTGACGTTGCGGCATATTTCCGTCGACAGGTTTCGCAGCCTGATGCGCCGTTCCGGGTTTGATGAAAATCGCCATCCCTTGCGCGTAAACGGGCAGCGGACATTCTATGTGTCCGGCCCGCCACGCTATGTTGATCAAGTACTGAACCTGGCTCAGTTGATGGATCGCCAGCGCGCCGCATTGCGTGTGGGGAACCAGGCGTTTGCCGTGGTGCAAATCCTCAATACGCATGTGGCGGACCGTGAGTACGCGATGGGCGAGGACAAGGTCGTGGTGCCAGGGATGGCGTCGATGATCAAGACCCTGCTGGCAGGCGAACAGAAGGGCCCATTGGCCGACAAGGGGCTTGCGGTGATCGCCTATCCAGACACCAACAGCTTGCTGGTCAAGGGCAAACCCGCCCAACTCGGTTTCATTGAGCAACTGGTGGCCGAACTGGACACGCCCAAGCGGGCTATTGAGGTTTCGTTGTGGCTGGTTGATGTAGAGCGTGAAGCGCTGGAAAAGCTGGATCCGGCCTGGGGTAAGGAGGTCAAGACCCAGGTTTCACGGGTTTTCGAACCACTGGACGACGAGCGGTTGATGGCGCAAATCGCCACGCTGGAGCGTCGACGTCGGGCCAGGGTGTTGACATTGCCGGTGATTCTCACCCAGGAGAATGTGCCGGCCGTGTTTCGGGATAACCACACGTTCTACCTGCCAGCTCCCGGAGAAGACGACACCGATTGGAAGCCTGTGAGTTATGGCTCGCAGGTCAGCGTTTTGCCGCGTTTTGTCGGGGCGAATCAGATCGAGATGCTGCTTGATATTGTGGATGGACGCCAGGTGAGTGAAGTGGGGCGGCGGGGTAAGCCGACAGCGGTGGGTCAGGTAGGGGTCAGCAGCGTGGTTCGGGCACCGCAGGGTAAACGTCTTTGGCTGGGTGCATTTAGTCGGGAGGAACGAGCGCAAGGACGCAGTGCTGGTTCGGGCAGCTCGTCCAAGGTTCGTCTGTTCGTGATTCAGGCCAGGGCCGTGGCTGATGAGCCTGCCGCCCAGGCCGCAGGCAGTGGCCCACCGCCTTTGACGTCGGCGCAATACGAGCGTGTGCAACGTGCGTTCGTGCGACCGGGTCGCGACATCTCTCCATAAAAGGCGCTCATCCAATGCATCTGGAAATTTTGTTACAGGAACAATTGATCAGTCGCAGGCGGCTTGCGGCTTTCGCGCCGGGAAAGGTGCTGCCATTGGCGCCGCAGGTTACTCATTGCGTAGAGGTACGGGTGAACGGCCAGTTGCTCGCCTTGGGCGAATTGGTGCAATTGGAGGATCGGTTAGGGGTTGAGCTGCACGAGGTCTACCAAGAGTGGGTATCAAGTGGGAGGGTGTAGAGAAAACTCTTACAGGGTGATTCTAAAAAGCGCTCGACATATGGGCTCTTTCCTAGGGTGCGACGTCATGTAGATTTTTATAGTCGGGGCCTGGGCGAAAGAGCCAGTACTGCAAACAAGGACTTCAATGTCATACCGAGGTAGCTATGGCCGTCGTGAATGATGGGTTGACGACGACTTCCCTGATCTTTGACCGTTGGACCCTGCTGGATGATGGTCGCCTGACCGGTGACGGTGTGGATGTTCAGTTACCCCCCAAGGAGTGGCATGTATTGAGGCTGCTGCTGCGCTCAGGCGGTCTGCTGATGACCAAGGATCGGCTGTTGGAGCTGGTATGGCCCCAGGGAGAGGTCGCCGAGGAGTCGCTGACGCGCTGTATTTACTCACTTCGCAAGCATCTGGGTGCCGATAAAGGATTTATCAAGACGATCTATGGTCGCGGGTACCGCTTTACCTGTCCGGTGAGGGCTGAAGGCGATGGGGCGGCGCGTGTGGGGAGTGTGGAGCATGTCTGTTCGGCGTGTGGCCAGGTCAGTCATGGGTAAGGGATGGCGCAACGTGTTGTTGCTTGGGCTATTGATGAGTAGCGCTCAGGCGCAGGCCTATTGCTGGGAAGAAACTGCCCGGCGTTACGACATCGAGCCGGAATTGCTGCAGGCTATCGCCGCCGTCGAGTCAGGTTATAGCCCCGAGGTAATTAGCGACGCGAACCGCAACGGCACCCGCGATGTGGGGCTTATGCAGATCAACAGCATTCACCTGCCACGTTTGCTCAAGCTGGGCATTACCGAGGAGCGGCTATTAGCCGAGCCCTGCCTCTCGGTGGAGGTGGGTGCTTCGATACTGGCCGAGTTTATCCAGCGCTTTGGCTACAACTGGACGGCGGTGGGGGCCTACAACGCAGGCCCGGGCTCGGGGCCGCAGCGCGACGCGTTGCGAATGCGCTACGCAGAAAAAATCTGGGCGCGTTACGAGGCACTGGTACAGCAGCGCTATTGACGGTTTCGGCGGCGCGCCTCGCGTGCGCACCGCCACCCTGGCTATAATCGCAGCCACCTTCCGCCGCCATTCGAGTCTAGCCCCCCCATGTATACCCTGGCCCGCCAGCTGTTGTTCAAACTCTCCCCGGAAACTTCCCACGATCTGTCCCTGGACCTGATCGGCGCCGGTGGCCGGCTGGGGCTCAATGGGCTGGTATGCAAGGCGCCGGCAAAAATGCCGGTGTCGGTGATGGGGCTGGAGTTCCCCAACCCGGTGGGTCTGGCCGCCGGCCTGGACAAGAACGGCGCGGCCATCGATGGCTTTGCACAACTGGGCTTCGGTTTTGTCGAGATCGGCACCGTGACCCCGCGACCGCAGCCGGGCAACCCCAAGCCGCGTATTTTCCGTTTGCCGGATGCGGAGGCGATCATCAACCGCATGGGCTTCAACAACCTGGGCGTCGATCACCTGCTATCGCGGGTTCAGGCTGCGAAATTCAAGGGCATTCTTGGCATCAACATCGGCAAGAACTTCGACACGCCGGTAGAGCGCGCCGTGGATGATTATCTGATCTGCCTGGACAAGGTCTACGCCCACGCCAGTTATGTCACCGTCAACGTCAGCTCGCCGAACACGCCGGGCCTGCGCAGCCTGCAGTTCGGTGACTCCCTCAAGCAATTGCTCGAAGCCTTGCGCCAGCGCCAGGAAGATCTGGCCGTGCGCTATGGCAAGCGCGTGCCCCTGGCCATCAAGATTGCCCCTGACATGAGCGATGAAGAAACCGTGCTGGTGGCCCAGGCCCTGGTGGAGTCCGGTATGGACGCGGTCATCGCGACCAACACCACGTTAAGCCGTGTCGGCGTCGAAGGTCTGGCCCATGGCGATGAGGCGGGTGGCCTGTCGGGTGCGCCAGTTCGGGACAAGAGCACGCATATCGTCAAGGTTCTGGCCGCCGAGCTGGCTGGCCGCTTGCCTATCATTGCGGTAGGCGGTATCACCGAGGGCAAGCACGCGGCCGAGAAAATCGCCGCCGGTGCAAGTCTGGTGCAGTTGTATTCCGGCTTTATCTACAAAGGGCCGGCACTGATTCGCCAATCGGTGGATGCCATTGCCGCTTTGCCAAGAAACCCTTGATCGCCACCCATTAAAAAGGGCTCCATAAAGGAGCCCCCTGGGCCGAAGCCCGCCGCCCGGATAGGACGTGCGTGGTTAAGTCGTTACATATTCAAAGGTGGTGTGTCGGAGTTAAGTGCCCTGATTAGCCGACGGCGTGAAGTTCGTTGAGTCTGTGGATTCCCGCAGTGCCTGTCATACCGTCCCAGTTGTCGCCGCGTCCTTCGCGCCAGCCGTTGATCCAGGCTTGACGTACCGACGGTAGAGTAAAGGGGCAAAGCTCACGGGATTTGCCATGAACGCCATATTGATATCCGCGTAAAAATGCTCTTTCCAACGGATCACGCTTAAGTCTTCTCATAGGGTGTTTCCCTCACTTGTTGACTGTCTTGATATCCTTCGGCCTCGTCTGGGGCCGGGCAGAGTTTTTCTGCCGTTGGTGGGCTCGCTGCCGGCGTGGCGAGCCAAGGTGTCGGCGTCGTTACGGCGCCAACCTGTGTTGAGTTCTAACCAATAGGTCACATGGATTCAATGATCGTTTTGTCATAAGCACGTAACGATAACGATGCTATAGCCATAAGCTGGGATGGCTTTTCGCCCCATTTGTCTGGCAAAGCCAGCTATGATGCACCCTGCAAAGAGGATGGGTTTAATCCTTTAGTGAGAATGTCCGCCCGTTGCAGTCGGTTACTATTCGACGAAGGGTCGGAATATTTCTTTTTGTTGCTTTAAAAATTCACTCTGCCCCGTCAATAAAGGCCCAAGGGTTCGTCAGACGGGGTGGAACGGCACATTCGTGCCACGCGAGCACTCTTCAAGAAAAGTGCTTGATTGAAAACCGAACCGGCGATGCGTCGCTCGTTCATTTATTGCTGAAAAGCCTGGAATGCCCCATGTCGGACCGTTTTGAACTCTTCCTCACCTGCCCCAAAGGCCTCGAAGGCCTGCTGATCGAGGAAGCCGTCGGGCTTGGCCTTGAGGACGCCCGCGAGCACACTTCGGCCGTGCGCGGCATGGCCGACATGGAAACCGCCTACCGCCTGTGTCTCTGGTCGCGCCTGGCCAACCGCGTGCTGCTGGTGCTCAAGCGCTTCCCGATGAAGGACGCTGAGGACCTCTATCACGGCGTGCTGGATATCGAATGGGCCGACCACATGGTCAGTGACGGTACCTTGGCGGTGGAATTCAGCGGTCACGGCTCGGGCATCGACAACACCCACTTCGGCGCGCTGAAGGTCAAGGATGCGATCGTCGACAAGCTGCGCACCCCGACCGGCGAACGTCCGTCCATCGACAAGATCAACCCGGACCTGCGTATTCACCTGCGCCTGGACCGCGGCGAAGCCATTTTGTCGCTCGACCTCTCCGGCCACAGCCTGCACCAGCGCGGCTATCGCCTGCAGCAAGGTGCGGCGCCGTTGAAGGAGAACCTGGCGGCAGCCATTCTGATCCGTGCCGGCTGGCCGCGCATTGCGGCCGAAGGCGGCGCGTTGACCGACCCGATGTGTGGCGTGGGTACCTTCCTGGTTGAAGGCGCAATGATCGCCGCCGACATGGCGCCCAACCTCAACCGCGAGCTGTGGGGCTTCACCACGTGGCTGGGTCACGTCCCGGCGTTGTGGAAGAAGCTGCACGCCGAGGCCACTGAGCGCGCGGCCATCGGCATGAACAAAGCCCCACTGTGGGTGCGTGGCTACGAAGCGGATCCACGCCTGATCCAACCCGCGCGCAACAACATCGAGCGCGCAGGCCTGAGCCACTGGATCAAGGTGTATCAGGGCGAAGTCGGTACCTTTGAACCGCGCCCGGACCAGAACCAGAAAGGCCTGGTGATCTGCAACCCACCGTACGGCGAGCGCCTGGGTGACGAAGCCAGCCTGCTGTACCTCTATCAGAACCTGGGTGAGCGTCTGCGCCAGGCATGCATGGGCTGGGAAGCGGCGGTGTTCACCGGCGCGCCGGACCTGGGCAAGCGCATGGGTATCCGCAGCCACAAGCAGTATTCGTTCTGGAACGGCGCCTTGCCGTGCAAATTGCTGCTGATCAAAGTCAACCCGGACCAGTTCGTCACCGGCGAGCGCCGCACCCCGGAGCAACGCCAGGCCGAACGTGAACAGGCGGCTTACGATCAGGCCCCGGCCGAGCCGCAAGAGCGTCAGTACAACAAGAACGGTAATCCGATCAAGCCCGCTCCGGCGCCGGTGGTCGAGCAAGCGCGCCTGAGCGAAGGCGGGCAGATGTTCGCCAACCGTCTGCAAAAGAACCTCAAGTTGCTGGGCAAGTGGGCCAAGCGTGAAGGCGTCGATTGCTACCGTGTCTACGATGCCGACATGCCGGAATACTCCATGGCCATCGACCTGTACCACGACTGGGTGCACGTGCAGGAATACGCTGCGCCCAAGTCCATCGACCCGGAAAAAGCCTCCGCACGCATGTTCGATGCGCTTGCCGCCATCCCTCAGGCGCTGAACATCGACAAGAGCCGTGTGGTGGTCAAGCGTCGTGAGCGTCAGAGCGGCACCAAGCAGTACGAGCGCCAGAGCGCCCAGGGCAAGTTCACCGAGGTCAGCGAAGGCGGCGTGAAGTTGCTGGTCAACCTCACCGACTACTTGGATACCGGCCTGTTCCTCGACCACCGCCCGATGCGCATGCGTATTCAAAAAGAGGCGGCCGGCAAGCGTTTCCTCAACCTGTACTGCTACACCGCCACCGCCAGTGTGCACGCGGCCAAGGGCGGCGCGCGCAGCACCACCAGTGTCGACCTGTCCAAGACCTACCTGGACTGGGCCCGTCGCAACTTCTCGCTCAATGGTTTCTCCGACAAGAACCGCCTGGAGCAGGGCGATGTGATGGCGTGGCTGGAAGCCAGTCGCGATGAGTTCGACATGATCTTCATCGACCCGCCGACCTTCTCCAACTCCAAGCGTATGGAAGGCATCTTCGACGTGCAGCGTGACCACGTGCAATTGCTCGACCTGGCCATGGCCCGCCTGGCACCAGGTGGCGTGCTGTACTTCTCGAATAACTTCCGCAAGTTCCAGCTCGAGGACAACCTCAGCGAACGCTATGCGGTCGAGGAGATCAGCGATAAAACCATCGACCCGGATTTTGCGCGCAATGCGAAGATCCACCGGGCCTGGAAAATCACCGCGCGCTGATCGATGTACCTAAAAGCCGCAAGCCTGGTTTATTCCGCGCTTGCGGCTTTTTTGCGCTGGTCAAACCGTGGGGCGGTAGCTATAACTTAAGGCCTAGCCAAAGTGACACCCCCGCACGCTGGCGTTGTGAGTGTTGCCTATGCCGTTGCAAGCCGTCCGCCCGAAGATCCTTGGCTTTATCAGTGAACAGGCGTCGGCTTGGCTGGTGGCATTGGTGGTGTTTCTGGTGGGGTGCGCTCTGACGCTCGTCCTCACTTGGGCGGCGTCTGACCTTTACCGGCAGCAGGTACGCCAGCGCTTTCAGTTGCTGGCCAATGAACGCTATACCCGCCTGCAGGAGCGCTTCGAAGACCAGGAACAACGCTTGAACAGCCTGCGCCGGTTCTTCATTAACTCCGACGATGTTTCCCGCGAAGAATTCGATGGTTTCGCCCAGCCCCTGTTGTCGCGGGCCCGTGCCTACGCCTGGGCGCCCCGGGTGTTTCGCGAGCAGCGCAGCAGGTTCGAGCAAGAGCAGTCCCGGCTCAGCGGTACGCCCTTTGTTATCCGTGAATTGAATGCGGCTGGTGAGCTGGCCCCGTCGCCTGAGCGCGATGAATACGTGCCGGTGCTCTATAGCCAGACGCAAAGCCTGTTGGGTTCGCCGCTGGGCTTTGACCTGCTGGCCCAGCCCCTGCGGCGCTCGACGCTGGAGCGGGCGCAAAAGAGCGGCATGCTGGCGGTGTCCCAGCCAATGCAATTAGTGGGGATAGAGCCCGCTTACGCCACGGGCGTGCTGCTGGTGGCACCGGTTGCTTCGCAACAGTCCCAGGATCAGTTTCGAGGCTATGTGATGGCGGTGATCAGCATGCGTCAGCTGGTGGCCGACGGGCTGCCAAATCCAGAGCGGGACAACCTCGTGATGCAGATTGTCGATACCTCCGACCTGCAAAAACGCATGCTTTACGCGTCCAGTAATACTGTGGGCGACAGCGATCTGGTCGGCGCGCGCCGACTGACCTTGGGCGACCATGTGTATGCGCTGACCCTGCGCCCAAGCCAGGTATTTGACCAGGCCAACCATTCATCCCTGACCACCATCCTCACCATGGGCGGGTTGCTCAGCCTGTTGCTCAGCGCCCTGCTTTATGTGCTGGTCAGCCAGCGTCAACGCGCCTTGAAACTGGTGGAAGAGCGCACCTTAGAGCTGCGCCAGCGCGAGCAGGAGGTGCGTGACGCCCATGGCCAGTTGCGCAGCGTGCTCAATGCCGCCACCCAAGTGGCCATCATTGCCACCGACCTGCGCGGCACCATCAATACATTCAACGCCGGCGCCGAACAGATGCTCGGATTCAAGGCTGAGCAGGTGGTGGGCAAATTGACCCTGGAGAGCCTGCACCTGGCGCAGGAACTGGAGACGCGCGCTGCCAGCCTGAGTGTGGCCATGGGCAAGCGCATCCCTGCCAGTCAGGCGATGCTCGGCGAAAGCCCCGACAGCCTGCACGAAGCCCACGAATGGACGCTCGTGCGCCAGGATGGCAGCCAGTTGACGGTGAACATGCTGGCCACCGTGTTGCTGGATGATCACGGCTTATGGATAGGATACCTGGCGATCTACCTGGACATTACTGAACAAAAACGTGCCTACGAGGCCTTGGCGGCGCGCGACCGCTTGCTGAAGAAACTCAGTGCCCATGTGCCGGGCGGGATCTTCCAGTTCACGCTGGAACCCCAGGAGAACTGGCGCTTTATCTATGCCAGTGACGGCATGCGCGACATCTATGAAGTGGAAACGGGGATATTGCAGCAGGATGCGACACGGGCCCTCGATCGTATCCATCCGCTGGATGTGGAGCGGGTGCGGGCTTCGATTCGCCTGTCGGCGTTGCAGTTGAGTCATTGGCGCGAAGAGTATCGGGTGCTGCTGCCCCAACGAGGTCTGCGCTGGATCCGCGGCGAGGCCACCCCGGAGGAGTTACCTGGCGGCGGTACGCTGTGGCACGGTTATGTGTCGGACATTTCCGATCTCAAACGAGTGGAAGAAGAGCTGCGCGCACTGTCGATCACTGATTCGCTGACGGGGATTCATAACCGCCGCTATTTCCAGGACCGTCTCAAAACCGAGATGGTGCGGGTCGGCCGCACCCGCGGGGCCTTGTCGGTGATCATGTTGGATGTCGACCATTTCAAACGGATCAACGACAAGCATGGGCATGCGGTCGGCGACGGGGTGTTGCAGGAGTTATGTAAACGCATCAGCCAACGCTTGCGTCGCACGGATGTGTTTTGCCGCTTGGGCGGCGAGGAGTTCATGGTGCTGTGCCCTAACACCGACAGCGAGCAGGCCTACTGTTTGGCGATGGAGTTATGGCAGTCGCTGCGCGGTGAGCCGATGAGCCCGGTGGGCATCGTTACCGCCAGCTTTGGCGTGGCCAGTTGGCGGGTCGACGAGGGCATTGATAGTTTGTTGCTACGCGCCGATTCTGCGGTGTACGCGGCCAAGCAGGCGGGCAGGGATCGGGTTGAAGCGCCCGGCCTGCCTGTCTGATCCCCGGTCCGTTAGAGCACAGGCGCTGCGGCTGCCAGCTTCGGTTGGCGATACAGGTCCAGCAGCACCTGATCCAGCACCGACGAAGCACCCCAGGGCTTCGGATCGTTTAGGATCGCCACCACCGCCCAGGTGTTGCCATTGTTATCACGGCTGAACCCGGCGATGGCGCGCACGGTGTTCAAGGTCCCGGTCTTGACGTGGGCTTCGCCGCGCATGGCGGTGGTCTTCAGGCGTTTGCGCATGGTGCCGTCGGTGCCGGCAATCGGCATTGAGCTGATGTATTCGGCAGCGTACGGGCTCTTCCAGGCAGCTTGCAGCATGGCGGCCATCTCGCGGGCGCTGACGCGCTCGGCCCGTGACAGGCCTGAGCCGTTTTCCATCACCAGGTGGGGTGCGGTAATGCCTTTTTTCGCCAGCCACTGGCGCACCACACGTTGTGCTGCTTTGGCGTCGTCACCATCGGCATCGTTGCGAAACTGCGCGCCGAGGCTCAGGAACAGTTGCTGGGCCATGGTGTTGTTACTGTATTTGTTGATGTCGCGGATGATTTCCGCCAGGTCCGGCGAAAATGCGCGGGCCAGTACCTTGGCATCCTTGGGGACGGGGGCCTGAATATCACGCCCCTGGATGCTGCCGCCCAACTCCTTCCAGATCGCCCGTACGGCGCCGGCAGTGTAGGTGGCATGGTCCAGCAGCGACAGATACGTCTGCGAGCTGCAGCCATCGCCCAACTGGCCGCTGACGGTGACCGTCACGCTGCCATCGGCGGCGGTGACCGGGTTGTAGCGCACGTCACCCGTGCATTGCTTGGCGTTGGACGCCTTGACCTGATTGTCGATGCGAATACTGGCAATCGGCGGTTCGACCGACACGATCACACGTCCGGAATCATTGCGGGTGACAAACCGCAGGGCCTTGAGGTTGACCAGCAGCGCGTCGGGCTTGACCAGGAACGGCTTGTTCTCGTCGTTGCCGTCGTCGTTGAACTCCGGCAATTGCGGCGGGATAAAGAAGCCACGGTCCAACACCAGATCGCCCGTGACTTGCTGCACGCCGTTGGCGCGCAGGTCGCGCATCAGCAGCCAGAGTTTTTCCATGTTCAGCTTGGGGTCGCCGCCGCCCTTGAGGTACAGGTTGCCGTGCAACACGCCGCCGCTGAGGGTGCCGTCGGTGTAGAACTCGGTTTTCCACTGGTGGTTGGGGCCCAGCATTTCCAGGGCCGCATACGTGGTGACCAGCTTCATGGTGGACGCGGGGTTAACCGAGACATCGGCGTTGAAGACGGTGGGGGTGCCGGGGCCGTTGAGCGGGATCATCACCAGCGACAGCGCGGTGTTTTGCAGCTTGGCTTTGGCAAGGGCTTGCTGAACGTTTGGTGGAAGGGTGTTATTGACTGGGGCGGCATTGGCGCAGAGGGCCAATGGCAGAAGAAGACCGGCAAGTAACAATGGACGTAAAGATTTGATCATAAGAAATAAAACCCTACTTCTAGGAGGGTGAAAAAAGGCGAGGGCTATGTAAGAAAATCCCTCATTGGTCATGAAAGTGTCGGCATTATGCCCCAAGGTTGACGTACTTGTGGCTGAACCATCGCTGGAAATAGGCGTTTTTTTGCAGGCAGTGCGCCGCCTGTCCCAGAGAGTCGGGCAATCGCCGGCTTAAACTGCTAAAGTGCCGCCCGTTATTACTTAAGAGGATTGTTCCAATGGCGACTAACCGTTCCCAGCGTCTGCGCAAAAAACTGTGCGTTGATGAATTTCAAGAGCTGGGTTTCGAACTGAACCTGGACTTCAACGAAGGCCTGAGTGAAGAAGCTATCGACGCTTTCCTCGAAGCATTCATTAAAGAAGCCATGGAAGCCAACGGTCTGGGCTATGTCGGCGGCGATGACTACGGTCTGGTTTGCCTGCAGAAGCGCGGCTCGGTTTCCGAAGAGCAGCGTGCTGCTGTTGAAGCCTGGCTGAAAACCCGTTCCGAGCTGACCAAGGCTGAAGTCAGCCCGCTGCTGGACGTGTGGTATCCGGAAAAGCCGATCAACGCGGCTAAGTGATACAAAAAAAGCGGCGACCTTTGGGTCGCCGTTTTTTTATGCCTTGCGCCAGTTCAGAATCAGCAGCGTCAACACCCCCGCCACAATCCCCCAGAACGCCGACCCGATGGAAAACAACGTCAAGCCTGACGCGGTGACCATAAAGGTGATCAGCGCCGCTTCCCGTTCCTTCGGCTCATTCATGGCGATGCTCAAGCCATTGATGATCGAGCCAAACAACGCCAACGCCGCAATCGACAGCACCAACTCTTTGGGCAGCGCGGCAAACAGTGCCGCCAACGTGGCGCCGAACACCCCGGCAATCCCGTAGAACACCCCGCACCATACCGCTGCCGTGTAGCGCTTGTTACGATCTTCATGGGCATGGGGCCCGGTGCAGATGGCGGCGCTGATCGCGGCCAGGTTGATGCCGTGGGAGCCGAACGGTGCCAGCACCAGGGAGGCCAGGCCGGTGGCGGTGATCAGCGGCGAGGCGGGCACGTTATAGCCGTCTGCCCGCAACACCGCGACGCCGGGCATGTTTTGTGAGGTCATCGCCACCACAAACAGTGGAATGCCGATGCTGATGGTTGCCGCCAATGAAAAGTGCGGCGTGGTCCATACCGGCGTCGCCACTTCCAGGTGAAAGCCGCTGAAGTTCAGCAAACCCATCAGCCCCGACAGCAGCGTGCCGATCACCAGTGCGGCGAGCACCGCATAGCGCGGTGACAAGCGTTTGATGATCAGGTAGGTGAAAAACATCCCCAGCACCAGGCCCGTACGATGTTGCGCGGCAACGAAGATCTCGCTGCCGATCTTGAATAGAATCCCCGCCAGCAACGCCGCCGCCAGCGACGCGGGAATACGCTTGACCAGTTTTTCAAAGCTGCCGGTCAGCCCGCAGATCGTCACCAGCACCGCGCAGGTAATGTAGGCGCCGATGGCCTCGCCATAACTCACACCGCCCAGGCTGGTGATCAACAGCGCCGCGCCCGGCGTGGACCAGGCGATGGTGACCGGTGTGCGGTAGCGCAGCGACAGGCCGATGCTGCATACCGCCATGCCGATGGAAATCGCCCAGATCCACGACGAAATTTGCGCGGTGGTCAAACCGGCGGCCTGGCCGGCCTGGAACATCAGCACCAGCGAGCTGGTGTAGCCGGTCATCATCGCGATAAAACCGGCGACGATGGCAGAGGGCGACGTGTCTGCCAGCGGGCGCAGACGCGCTTGTGTAGCGTGGGTCATGGGCGGTGTTCCTTTTACCTGAGGCTTTTTACCGGTGAAGGCGCGGATTCAAGCCTAAACTCAAACGTAACCACTCATTGCAATACAGCGGAGGCCGCAAACAGCCGTACAGTGTGTTGGCGCATTCGGTTGTGTACAATGTGCCACGCTTTTAGGTGATACTTGCCAGCGACCCCGCGTTGCCGTATTACCGTTAATTCGCCGCCGTTCTCCCGACCCGAGTGCCCATGAACGAACAGTTGCAACCTCTCAAGAAACAACCGCGTGCCGGCAAGGCCGGTCGCAGTGGAACCCAGGACGATATCGTCTATGCACATATCTTCGAGGCGATCCTCGAACAACGCCTGGCGCCCGGAACCAAATTGAGCGAAGAGGCACTGGGCGAAATTTTCGGCGTGAGCCGCACCATCATTCGTCGCGCCCTGTCGCGCCTGGCGCATGAGGGCGTGGTGTTGCTGCGGCCCAATCGCGGCGCGGTAGTGGCCAGCCCCAGCGTCGAAGAAGCGCGCCAGGTGTTCCTGGCCCGACGTCTGGTGGAGCGCGCAATCACCGAGTTGGCGGTGCAGCATGCCACCGCCGAGCAACTGGCCGAATTACGCCAGATGGTCAACGACGAGCGTGACAGCTTCTCCCGTGGTGATCGCGGTGCCGGCATCCGCCTCTCCGGCGAATTCCACCTCAAGCTGGCTGAAGCGGCGAAAAACGCACCGCTGATCAGCTTCCAGCGCAGCCTGGTGTCCCAGACCTCATTGATCATCGCCCAGTACGAAAGCGGCAACCGCTCGCACTGTTCCTACGATGAACACACCCAGTTGATCGACGCGATCGAAGCGCGGGACGCGGCATTGGCGGTGAACCTGATGATGCATCACATGGATCACATCGACAGCAAGCTCAACCTTGATGAAGAGAGCGCGTCGGATGATCTGCACGCGGTGTTCTCGCACCTGCTGCAGACCAAGAAGCCAGGGCGCTCGTCGGTAAAGTTGTAAACCCGATCAGAAATGTGGGAGCAGCTTGCCCGCGCCCACATTGGTGTGGCGGATCAGCGTTGGTGCACCAACTGCCCGGCCGCATAGGTTTGTAACACCGTCCGGTCGTCCCCCAGCGTCATCAGCACGAACAACGTCTCGGCAATGTGATTGGCCTGCTTCAAGCGATAGCTCAGCAGCGGCGTGGCGTTGTAGTCCAGCACCAAAAAGTCTGCATCGGTACCCGGCTGCAACGTACCGATCCTGTCTTCCAAACGCAGCGCCCGCGCGCCGCCCAGGGTGGCCAGGTACAACGATTTGAACGGGCTCAACCGCGCGCCCTGCAACTGCATGACCTTGTAGGCTTCGTTCAGGGTTTGCAGCAGCGAAAAGCTGGTGCCACCGCCCACATCGGTACCCAGGCCCACGTTCAATTTGTGCTTTTCGGCCATCGGCAGATTGAACAGGCCACTGCCGAGGAAGAAGTTCGACGTTGGACAGAACGCCACCGCCGAGCCGGTCTCCGCCAGGCGCGCGCACTCCTCATCACACAGATGCACGCCATGGGCGAACACCGAGCGTTCGCCGAGAAGCTTGTAATGGTCGTACACATCCAGGTAGCCGCTGCGCTCTGGAAACAGCGCCTTGACCCATTCGACTTCCTGCTTGTTCTCGCTGATGTGCGTCTGCATATACAGGTCCGGGTATTCCCCGAGTAACTGCCCGGCCAACGCCAGTTGCTCTGGCGTGCTGGTCGGCGCAAAGCGAGGCGTGACCGCATAGTGCAGGCGGCCCTTGCCGTGCCAGCGCTCGATCAGCGCCTTGCTTTCCTGATAGCCGGAGTCGGCGGTGTCGGTCAGATAGTCCGGCGCGTTGCGGTCCATCATCACCTTGCCGGCGATCATGCGCAGGTCGAGTTTCTCGGCCGCTTCAAAAAACGAATTGACCGACTGCGGGTGCACGCTGCCGAACACCAGGGCGGTGGTGGTGCCGTTGCGCAGCAGTTCCTTGATAAAAATGTCCGCCACTTCATCGGCGTGGGCCTTGTCGGCGAACTGGCTTTCGCAAGGGAAGGTGTAGGTGTTGAGCCAGTCCAGCAACTGCTCGCCGTAGGCGCCGACCATGCCGGTTTGCGGCAGGTGGATATGGGTGTCGATCAGGCCGGGGGTGATCAACGCGTCCTGATAATGGGTGATGTCGATATCGGCCGGCAGGGTCGGCAGCAGGTCGCTGGCGTGACCCAGGGCGCTGATCCGGCCGTTATCGACCACCAGCAGGCCGTCTTCGAAATATTCGTAGGACGCTTCGATGCCCACTTCAGCGGGGTCGGCGAGGCTGTGCAGGATGGCCGCACGGTAGGCTTTGCGAGTCAAAGGCATGGTTTTCTCAATTGATAGCTTGGCTGCGACGCGACGCCGGCAGCAGTTTGGCAATGGGTTCGGCGCTCGCGGTGTGCTGGCCGAAATTGGCGTTGTAGGTGGCGATGATTTCGCCGGCGATGGAGATGGCGATCTCCACGGGCAATTTGCCCTTCACCTCGGTGAGGCCCATGGGGCAGCGCATGCGTTGCAACTGTGCGGCGTCGAAACCACGCTCGCGCAGGCGGTGGTCGAACTTCACGCGTTTGGTCTTCGAGCCGATCAGGCCGAAGTAGGCGAAGTCATTGCGCTTGAGCAGGGCGGCGCTGAGTTCCAGGTCCAATGCGTGATTGTGGGTCATGACGATGCAGTAACTGCCCGCCGGCAGGGCGGCAATTTCGTCGACCGGCTCTTCGCTGATGATTTTACGCACGCCCTGTGGGATATGTTCCGGGAACTCCTGCTCGCGTGAATCAATCCAGCGCACCCGGCACGGCAGGCTTGCCAGCAACGGCACCAGCGCACGGCCGATGTGGCCGGCGCCAAATACCGCAATCTGCGCCTGCACCTGACCCATGGGTTCGAACAGCAGCACCGTCACCCCGCCGCAGCACTGTCCCAGGCTGGCGCCCAGGCTGAAGCGCTCCAGATGGGTGTTCTGCTGGCCACGCACGAGCATGTCCCGGGCGATCTGCATGGCCTTGTATTCCAGGTGCCCGCCGCCGATGGTGTCGAAGGTCTGCGCCGCGCTGATGACCATCTTCGAGCCGGCGTTGCGTGGGGTGGAGCCGAGTTCTTCGATGATGGTCACGAGTACGCAGGGCTCGCCACGGTTTTGCAGGTCGGCCAAGGCGCTGATCCAGTTATTCATAGTCACCTCTTGTGGTGTCTGTGAGGCCACTATCGGGGGCTTGCCCCCAATGGCAGCGTCTCGGTCTAAAGCGAAGCCATCTCGGTTTCAGCCTCAACGGCTTTCGCCGCCTGCAACTGCCGCATCTGCTCACAGCCCCACAGCACCCGCTCCGGCGTCGCCGGTGCATCGATTTTCGGTTGATGGCGATAGTCGCCTACGCTCGCGACGGCATCCTTGATCGCACACCACGACGCGATGCCGAGCATGAACGGCGGCTCGCCCACGGCCTTGGAGTGGAACACCGTGTCTTCCGGGTTCTTGCGGTTCTCCACCAGCTTCACGCGCAGGTCCAGCGGCATGTCCGCTACCGCCGGGATCTTGTAGCTGGCCGGGCCGTTCGTCATCAGTTTGCCCTTGTCGTTCCACACCAGCTCTTCCATGGTCAGCCAGCCCATGCCCTGGATAAACCCGCCCTCCACCTGGCCGATGTCGATGGCCGGGTTCAGCGAGGCACCTACATCGTGCAGGATGTCGGTGCGCAGCATCTTGTATTCGCCGGTCAGGGTGTCGACGATCACTTCGCAGCACGCCGCGCCAAAGGCGTAGTAATAGAAAGGCCGGCCACGGGACTGGCTGCGGTCGTAGAAGATTTTCGGGGTCTTGTAGAACCCGGTGCTCGACAGCGACACCTGGGCGAAATACGCCTGTTGGATCAGCGCCTCGAACGTCAGGATCTGCTCGCGCACACGCACGTGACCGTTGTGGAACTCGACGTCCGCTTCGCTGACGTCGTACTTGCGCGCCGCAAACTCCACCAGGCGCTGCTTGATGGTTTCGGCAGCGTTCTGCGCCGCCTTGCCGTTCAGGTCCGCACCGCTGGAGGCGGCGGTCGGCGAGGTGTTGGGCACTTTGTCGGTGTTGGTGGCGGTGATCTGTACGCGGTCTATGTGCACCTGGAACACTTCGGCCACCACCTGGGCAACTTTGGTGTTCAGGCCCTGGCCCATCTCGGTGCCGCCGTGGTTCAGGTGGATGCTGCCGTCGGTGTAGATGTGGATCAGCGCGCCGGCCTGGTTGAGGAAGCTGGCGGTGAACGAGATACCGAACTTCACCGGGGTCAGCGCCAGGCCTTTTTTCAGGATCGGGCTGTGGGCGTTGTACAGGCGAATCGCTTCGCGGCGCTCGGCGTATTGGCTGCTGGCCTCGAGTTCGGCGGTCATCTCTTCGAGCATGTTGTGCTCGACGGTCTGGTAGTAGTGGGTGACGTTGCGTTCGGTCTTGCCGTAGTAGTTGGCCTTGCGCACGGCCAGCGGGTCCAGGCCCAGGTGGCGGGCGATGGCGTCCATGACTTCCTCGATGGCGACCATGCCCTGGGGGCCGCCGAAGCCACGGTAGGCGGTGTTGGACGCGGTGTTGGTCTTGCAGCGGTGGCCGTTGACCGTGGCGTCGCCCAGGTAGTACGCGTTATCGGCGTGGAACATCGCGCGGTCGACAATCGAGTTGGACAGGTCCGGCGAGCAGCCGCAGTTACCCGCCAGGTCCAGGTTGATACCGTGCAGGCGGCCGTTGTCGTCAAAGCCCACGTCGTATTCGATATAGAAGGGGTGGCGCTTGCCGGTCATCAGCATGTCCTCGACGCGCGGCAGGCGCATCTTGGTCGGCTGGCCGGTGAGGTGCGCGACCACCGCGCACAGGCACGCGGGGCTGGCGGCCTGGGTTTCCTTGCCGCCAAAGCCGCCGCCCATACGGCGCATATCGACGACGATTTTGTTCATCGACACGTCGAGCACTTCGGCCACCAGCTTTTGCACTTCGGTGGGGTTCTGGGTGGAGCAGTAGACGATCATGCCGCCGTCTTCGGTGGGCATCACCGAAGATATCTGGGTTTCCAGGTAGAAGTGTTCCTGGCCGCCGATATGCAGGGTGCCCTGCAGGCGATTCTGCGCCGTCGCCAGGGCGCCGGCCGAATCCCCGCGTTGATGGGTATGGCTGTCGAGCACAAAGTGTTTATTCCGGTAGGCCTGGACGACGTCCAGCACCGGTTCCAGGTCTTCGTATTCGATCACTGCGGCCATCGCGGCTTTGCGCGCGGTGTCCAGATCGCGGGCGGCGACGGCGAGCACCACCTGGCCGACAAACTGCACGGTGTCGATGGCCAGCAACGGGTCGCCGGGCAGCAGTGGGCCGATGTCCTTGAGCCCCGGCACGTCTTTGTGGGTGATGGCGATGCGCACGCCCTCAAAGGCATAGCACGGCGCGGTGTCGATGCTGATGATTCGTGCATGGGCGCGGTCGGACATGCGCGCATACAGGTGCAACTGGTTGGGGAATTCCAGGCGGTCATCGATGTACTGCGCTTCACCGCTGACGTGCTTGGTGGCGCTGTCATGCTTGACGCTGCGACCGACTCCGCAGGTCAGGTCCTGGGTGAACAACTCGACAAGTTCGGCCTGGGTTTTAACGACGGCGTGATGGTTAGACATAAGCGGTCACCCGAGTCTCGATGTGCGGAGTCTGCAGTTCGATGAAGTATTTGCGCAGCAGGTTTTGGGCGCTGAGCAGGCGGTATTCCTTGCTGGCGCGAAAGTCCGACAGCGGGGTGAAATCCTGGGCGAGTGCGGCGCAGGCTTTCTCTACGGTAGCGGCGTTCCAGGTTGCGCCCACCAGCACGCTTTCGCAGTGTTGTGCGCGTTTAGGGGTGGCGGCCATGCCGCCGAATGCCACCCGTGCCTGGCTGATCACGCCATTGTCGAGCGTGAGGTTGAAGGCTGCGCATACCGCCGAAATATCATCGTCCAGGCGCTTGGACACCTTGTAGGCGCGGAACAGCGCATGGCCTCTTGGGACGATGATTTTCTCGATGAATTCACTGTCCTGGCGCGCGGTCACGCGGTAGTCGATGAAGTAGTCCTCCAGCGCCAATGTGCGGCGGGTCTGGCCCTTGCATAGCACGATCTGCGCGCCCAGGGCGATCAGCAGCGGCGGCGAATCACCGATGGGCGAGGCGTTGCCGATATTGCCGCCCAGGGTGCCCTGGTTGCGGATCTGCAGCGAGGCAAACCGGTGCAGCAATTCACCGAAGTCCGGGTATTCGTGATGCAGTGCTTCGTAGCAGTCGGAGAGGGCCGTGGCGGCGCCGATCTCCAGGCGGTCGTCGAAGCGTTCGATACGTTTCATCTCGGCAATATTGCCGACGTAGATCATCACCGGCAGGGTGCGATGGAACTGCGTGACTTCCAGCGCCAGGTCGGTGCCGCCGGCCAGCAGTCGGGCTTGCGGGTAGGCGTCATAGAGGTCGGCCAGGTCGGCTACGGTGAGCGGCACCAGGCAACGCTTGTCGCCACTGTTGAGTTCGCCGGTTTGCGTGGGAGCGATGGCTTTGAGGCGGGCGATGGTTTGCGCCTGTTGGCTGTCGAACTGATCCACCGGTTTATTGCAGCAGGCCTGTTCGGCGGCGGCGAGGATCGGGCGGTAACCGGTGCAGCGGCACAGGTTACCGGCCAGGGCTTCATGGGCTTTCCCGTTGTCGGGGGCGGTGCTGTTCTTTTGCAGGGCGAACAACGACATCACGAAGCCTGGGGTGCAGAAGCCGCATTGTGAACCATGGCACTCCACCATGGCTTGCTGCACGCTGTGCAATTGGCCCTGGTGCTTGAGGTCTTCGACGCTGATCAGTTGCTTGCCGTGCAGGGATGACACAAAGGTCAGGCACGAGTTGAGGCTGCGATAACGGATCTGCTCGGCGCCTTGATCGTCAGTATGCAGCTCGCCGACCACCACGGTGCACGCACCGCAATCGCCGCTGGCGCAGCCTTCCTTGGTACCGGATTTGCCCAGATGCTCGCGCAAATAATTGAGCACAGTCAGGTTGGGGTCCAGGGCGTGCTCGCTACGGAGTTCCTGGTTAAGTAAAAACTGGATCACGGAAGGCCTCGCAGACTCATTATTGTTGTTAACCGCTTTGCGCCGAATCTAGTCATCTCTGACTTTTCGGTCAATTATTTTTTGACTTAAGGGTCAAGAAAATGCGATCACAACACGTTCAATTATGGTCCAGTCTTCTGAAACCGGCGTTTTTGGCGGCGTTTGGCTGTTCACGGTTGCTTATTTCATGCCAAATTCGCCGCTGTGGGCGTAGCGCCATCAGCGGGCCAATGCGCTACACTGCCGCGCTTGTACCGATAGCAGATTTTGAAGGGAAAACATGACGTTCAAGGCGCCGGACAGTCTCGCCGAGCAAATCGCTCACCACCTCGCCGAACGCATCATTCGCGGCGATCTCAAGCCTGGGGAACGCATCCAGGAACAGAAAGTCACGTTGGCGCTCAACGTCAGCCGTGGCTCCGTGCGCGAAGCCCTGCTGATCCTCGAGCGCCGTCACCTCATTGCGATCCTGCCGCGCCGTGGCGCCCACGTCACCGAGCTCACGGCACACAAGGTGCAGAGCCTGTGCACGTTGATGGGCGAGATGTACATCCTGCTCGGCAATGCAGTCGCCGAAGGCTGGCAGGCTCACGCCGACATGGCGCCGTTCCTGCAAATCCAGCAACGTCTTCAAGGCAGCTACGAGCGCGGCGACATCCGCGCCTTTGTCGAAGAAAGCTTCAACGTGATGCGCGCCGCGTACCCCTTCGCCAACAATCCCTACCTGCAGGAAACCGTCGAGAATCTGCAGCCGGCAATGAACCGCGCCTATTACCTGGCCCTGGATCAGCGCAAGGCGTCCATGAGCGAGTACCTGGTGTTGTTCGAGCAACTGCTCGCCGCCGTGCTGGCCCGTGACCTGGTGCAGATCCGTAAGGTGCTGTCGGCCTATTGCCAGCGCAGCAGTTCGCTGGTCATCGCAGCGTTGGGGGACGCCTAAGCGTGCGGCTCAAGTGCATCAAACTGGCGGGGTTCAAATCCTTCGTCGACCCGACCACGGTGAACTTCCCCAGTAACATGGCGGCGGTGGTCGGGCCCAATGGTTGCGGCAAGTCGAACATCATCGACGCCGTCCGCTGGGTGATGGGCGAGAGCTCGGCAAAAAACCTGCGTGGCGAGTCGATGACCGATGTCATCTTCAACGGCTCCACCAGTCGCAAACCGGTGAGTCAGGCCAGTATCGAGCTGGTGTTCGATAACTCCGATGGCACCCTGATCGGCGAATACGCGGCCTACGCGGAAATCTCCATTCGCCGTAAAGTCACGCGCGACAGCCAGAACAGCTACTTCCTCAACGGCACCAAATGCCGTCGCCGCGACATCACCGATATCTTCCTCGGCACCGGCCTGGGGCCGCGCAGCTATTCGATCATCGAGCAGGGCATGATCTCCAAACTGATCGAAGCCAAGCCCGAAGACCTGCGTAACTTCATCGAAGAAGCGGCCGGCATCTCCAAGTACAAGGAACGCCGCCGCGAGACCGAAAACCGGATCCGCCGCACCCACGAAAACCTCGCCCGCCTGACCGATCTGCGCGAAGAGCTGGAGCGCCAGTTGGAGCGCCTGCATCGCCAGGCCCAGGCGGCCGAGAAGTACCAGGAATACAAGGGCGAGGAACGCCAGCTCAAAGCGCAATTGTCGGCCCTGCGCTGGCAGGCCTTGAACGATCAGGTGGGCCAGCGCGAAGCGATCATCGGCACCCAGGAGATCAGCTTCGAAGCCCTGGTGGCCGAACAACGCAACGCCGACGCCAGCATCGAACGCCTGCGGGACGGGCACCACGACCTGTCCGAGCGCTTCAATCTGGTGCAGGGCCGGTTCTATTCGGTGGGCGGCGACATTGCCCGCGTGGAGCAAAGCATCCAGCACGGCCAGCAGCGTCTGCGCCAGTTGCAGGACGATCTCAAGGAAGCCGAACGCGCGCGCCTGGAGACCGAATCCCACCTGGGCCACGACCGCACCTTGCTGCTGACCCTCGGCGAAGAGCTGGACATGCTCATCCCCGAACAGGAAATCACCAGCGCCGCCGCCGAAGAATCCGCCGCCGCCCTGGAAGAAGCCGAAACCACCATGCACGGCTGGCAGGAGCAGTGGGACGCTTTCAACCTGCAATCGGCCGAACCGCGTCGCCAGGCTGAGGTGCAGCAGTCGCGCATTCAGCAACTGGAAACCAGCATGGAGCGCCTGGCCGAGCGCCAGCGTCGTTTGCAGGAAGAGCGCGTATTGCTCGCCGCCGACCCGGAAGACGCCGCGATCATGGCGCTGAGCGAGCAACTGGCCGAAAGCGAAATGACCCTGGAAGAACTCGAAGCCAGTGAAGAACAGCAAGTGGAGCGCCTCGAGCAATTGCGTCAGCAGTTGCAACAGGCGACCCAGGCGCAGCAGCAGGCCCAGGGCGATCTGCAGCGGCTTAACGGTCGGCTGGCGTCCCTTGAGGCGTTGCAGCAAGCCGCTTTGGACCCTGGCACCGGCACCGCCGAATGGCTGCGTGACCAGCACTTGGCCGAGCGCCCGCGCCTGGCTGAGGGTTTGAAGGTCGACGCCGGTTGGGAGCTGGCGGTGGAAACCGTACTCGGTGCCGACCTGCAAGCGGTGCTTGTGGATGATTTTGGCGGTTTCGACCTGGCCGGTTTTGCCCAGGGCGATTTGCGTTTGCTCAGCCCGGCGGCCGACGGCACGCGGGTGCCGGGCAGCCTGTTGGATAAGGTCGAGGCGGCGATTGATCTGTCGCCATGGCTGGGCCAGGTCAAGCCGGTGGACTCGCTGGAACAGGCCCTGGCCCAACGCGGTCAACTGGGCGCCGGCGAAAGCCTGATCAGCCGCGACGGTTATTGGGTCGGCCGGCACTTTCTGCGTGTGCGTCGCGCCAGTGAAGCGGAAAGCGGCGTATTGGCCCGCGGCCAGGAAATCGTCAGCCTGAGCGCCGAACGCGAAGAGCGCGAAGCCACCCTGCAAAACCTGGAAACCGAACTGCAAACCCTGCGCGCCACCCAGCGCCAGCAAGAGACCGGCCGCGAACACCTGCGCCGTCTGCTGCAGGACGAAGCGCGCCAGCAGGGCGAGTTAAAGGCTCAACTGTCGGCGAGCAAGGCCAAGGCCGAGCAACTGACCCTGCGCCGCACCCGCCTCGACGAAGAGGTGGCCGAGATGGGCGAGCAACGCGCCCTGGAGCACGAACAGATTGGCGAAGCGCGCCTGCACCTGCAGGAAGCCCTCGACAGCATGGCCCTGGACACCGAGCAGCGCGAATTGCTGCTGGCGCAGCGCGACAGCCTGCGCGAACGTCTCGATCGCGTGCGCCAGGAAGCCCGTCAGCACAAGGATCACGCCCACCAGTTGGCCGTGCGCCTGGGCTCCCTGCGCGCCCAGCACGACTCCACGCGCCAGGCCCTTGAGCGCCTGGAGATGCAGTCCGAACGGCTGACCGAAAAACGTGAGCAACTGAGCCTGAACCTGGAGGAGGGCGAAGCGCCGCTGGAAGAGTTGCGCCTCAAGCTCGAAGAACTGCTCGACAAGCGCATGACCGTCGACGAAGAACTCAAGACCGCGCAGATCGCCCTGGAAGACGCCGACCGCGAACTGCGTGATGCAGAAAAACGTCGGACCCAGGCCGAGCAACAGTCCCAGTTGATTCGTGGCCAACTCGAACAACAGCGCATGGAATGGCAGGCCCTGACTGTGCGCCGCAAAACCCTGCAGGATCAACTGCTCGAAGACGGCTATGACCTGCACGGCGTGCTCAACACCTTGACCGCCCAGGCCAACGAGAAAGACGCCGAGGAAGAACTCGAACGCATTGCGGCGCGTATTCAGCGCCTGGGGGCGATCAACCTCGCCGCCATCGACGAATACCAGCAACAATCGGAGCGTAAACGTTATCTGGATGCCCAGGACGCCGACCTGGTCGAAGCCCTGGACACCCTGGAAAACGTGATCCGCAAGATCGACAAGGAAACGCGCAACCGCTTCAAAGATACCTTTGATCAGATTAATGGCGGTTTACAGGCCTTATTCCCCAAAGTTTTCGGCGGCGGCAGCGCTTACTTGGAACTGACAGGCGAAGATCTACTCGATACAGGGGTAACGATCATGGCGCGGCCTCCGGGCAAGAAGAACAGCACCATCCATTTGTTGTCCGGCGGCGAAAAAGCCCTGACCGCACTGGCCCTGGTATTTGCCATCTTCAAGTTGAACCCGGCGCCGTTCTGCATGCTCGACGAAGTTGATGCCCCGTTGGATGACGCTAACGTTGGACGCTACGCACGGCTGGTCAAAGAGATGTCCCAGACGGTGCAGTTCATCTATATCACCCACAACAAGATCGCCATGGAAATGGCCGATCAACTGATGGGGGTGACGATGCATGAGCCGGGCTGTTCGCGGTTGGTGGCGGTGGATGTCGAAGAGGCGATGAAGATGGTGGACGCCTAGCAGCTTGCAGCTTGCAGCTGGCCCAGTGTGTCGAAAGCGACCAATCCGACACACTTTCCGCCAACTGTGCTAATTTAATCTCAATTTTTCGTATGCGTGGGCAAAACGCCATTCAGAACATAGAGTTGGCGCCACGTTTTAAAGCGGTTTGCACGGTGCTAAACCCCTTATTTTTCAGCATTTTTTATAGAGGCACGGGATTACATGGAAATCGGTCTGCGCGAGTGGCTGATCGTCATCGGCATTATTGTCATTGCCGGTATTCTTTTTGATGGCTGGCGCCGCATGCGCGGTGGCAAGGGCAAGCTCAAATTCCGTCTGGACCGCAACCTGTCCAATCTGCCCGACGACGACGGCAGCGCCGAGCTGCTGGGGCCGCCCCGTGTGCTGGATACCCACAAAGAACCGCAACTGGATGAGCACGACCTGCCGTCCATGAGCGCGCCGTTGCGGGAAGCGCGTGAACCGTCTTCCAAGCGTGGCAAGCGTGGCAACACTGGCGCCGCCGAGCCGCATCAGGGCGACCTGAACCTCGACGTCGATGAAGGCCCGAGCTTCAGCAGCCGCGATGATGATTTCCCCGATGAAAACGTCGGCAAGACGTCCACCGCGGCACGCCAGTCGGTCAACGATCAGCCGGCCGCCGAAGAGGTGTTGGTGATCAGCGTGATCTGCCGCGACGCCGCCGGTTTCAAAGGCCCGGCCCTGTTGCAGAACATTCTGGAAAGCGGCCTGCGATTTGGCGAGATGGACATCTTCCACCGTCACGAAAGCATGGCGGGTAATGGCGAAGTGCTGTTCTCCATGGCCAATGCGGTCAAGCCGGGTACGTTCGATCTGGACGATATCGACCTGTTCAGCACCCCGGCGGTCAGTTTCTTCCTTGGCCTGCCAGGCCCGCGCCACCCGAAACAAGCGTTCGACGTGATGGTGGCCGCGGCGCGCAAACTGTCCCAGGAACTTAACGGCGAACTCAAGGATGACCAACGCAGCGTCCTGACCGCCCAGACCATCGAGCACTACCGTCAGCGCATCGTCGAGTTCGAGCGTCGCGCCCTGACACAGAAACGCTGAGGTTTGGCCTCAAGCGTTGTCATTAGAATAAGCGCACCATCATTTGAGCAGCTTCGGCTGCTCTTTTGCTTTATGAGAGAACCCCCATGACCGCCGCCCACACCCGCATCCTCGAACTGCGCGCTGAACTGGATCAGCACAACTACCGTTATCACGTCCTCGATGAGCCGAGCATTCCGGACGCCGAGTACGACCGTTTGTTCCACGAGCTCAAGGCCCTGGAAACCGAGCATCCGGAACTGGTGACGCGTGATTCACCGACGCAGCGGGTCGGCAGTGCGGCGTTGTCCGCGTTCACTCAGGTCAAGCATGAGATCCCGATGCTCAGCCTGGGCAACGCCTTCGATGAAACCACCATGCTCGAGTTTGATCGCCGGGTCACCGAGGGCCTCGACCTGCCCGTGGGCGATCTGTTTGGCGGCGGCGCGGCGGTGGAATACAGCTGCGAACCCAAGCTGGACGGCCTGGCGGTCAGCCTGCTCTACACCGATGGCGAACTGGTGCGCGGCGCCACGCGGGGGGACGGCACCACGGGCGAGGACATCAGCGTCAATGTGCGCACCGTGCGCAATATCCCGTTGAAGCTGCACGGCACCGGCTGGCCGGCGACCCTGGAAGTGCGCGGTGAAGTGTTCATGTCTAAGGCCGGTTTCGACCGTCTGAACGCCTCGCAACTGGAAGTGGGCGGCAAGACGTTCGCCAACCCGCGCAACGCCGCCGCCGGCAGCCTGCGCCAGCTCGACTCGAAGATTACCGCCAGTCGTCCGCTGGAGTTCTGCTGCTATGGCATCGGCCAGGTGACCGCTGATATCAGCGACACCCATATCGGCAACCTGCAGCAGTTGCAAAAGTGGGGCATGCCCATCAGCCACGAGCTGAAGCTGGCCAAGGGCATTCAAGCGTGCCTGGACTACTACCGCGACATCGGCGAGCGGCGTAACAGTCTGCCTTATGAAATCGACGGTGTGGTGTTCAAGGTCAACAGCATCGCCGCCCAACGTGAGCTGGGTTTCCGCGCGCGCGAGCCACGCTGGGCCATCGCGCATAAATTCCCGGCGATGGAAGAACTCACCGAACTGCTCGACGTGGAATTCCAGGTCGGCCGCACCGGCGCGGTCACCCCGGTGGCGCGCTTGAAGCCGGTGAAGGTTGCGGGTGTGACCGTGTCCAACGCCACCTTGCACAACATGGACGAAGTGGCGCGCCTGGGCCTGATGATCGGTGACACCGTGATCATCCGCCGTGCCGGGGATGTGATCCCGCAAGTTGTGTCCGTGGTCAGCGAGCGGCGCCCGGCGGACGCCCGCGCGGTGCAGATTCCGCAGACCTGCCCGGTATGCGGCTCCCATGTGGAGCGCACGCAACTGGTCAAACGCAGCAAGGGCAAGGAGACCGTCAGCGAAGGTGCGGTGTACCGCTGCGTCGGCCGTCTGGCCTGTGGTGCGCAGCTCAAGCAGGCGATTATTCATTTTGTGTCGCGCCGGGCCATGGATATCGACGGCCTGGGCGACAAGACCATCGAACAATTGGTGGATGAAAAACTCATTGGCTCGCCGGCCGACCTTTACAAGCTCAAGTACGAGCAGATCATCGACCTGGAAGGTTTCGCCGACATCTCCAGCAAGAAACTGATCGCCGCCATCGAAAACAGCAAGACTCCGACCCTCGCGCGCTTTATCTACGCCCTGGGCATTCCGGACGTGGGCGAGGAGACCGCCAAGGTGCTGGCACGCTCCCTGGCGTCCCTGGAGCGGGTGCAGAAGGCCTTGCCGGAAGTGCTCACGTATTTGCCCGACGTGGGCCTGGAAGTGGCTCACGAGATCCACAGCTTCTTCGAAGACAGCCATAACCAGCAGGTGATTGGCGCGCTGTTGTCGCCGAACGAATGCGGCCTGCAATTACAGGATCAGGGCGATCTGAGCGCGGAATTCGCGGCCAGCACCACCCTTGGCGGCCTGCTCGACAAGCTTCACGTACCCAGCGTTGGACCGGGTGCTGCGCAAAAACTGGCGGACAAGTTCGGCAGCCTGGAAGGCGTGATCAAGGCCGACTGGCTCGACATGCGCCAGGCCCTGCCCGAGAAGCAGGCCAAGGCCGTGCGTGAGTTCTTCGACAACCCGGACAATGCCGCACACGCCCTGGCCATTGAGCAGCAGCTCAAGGACTTCGGCATGCACTGGCAGAGCGAGAAAAAAGTGGTCGAAGGCCTGCCGGAAGCGGGGCATACCTGGGTGCTGACCGGCTCCCTTGAGCTGATGAGCCGCGATGTGGCCAAGGACAAACTCGAAAGCCTTGGCGCCAAGGTGGCGGGTTCGGTCTCGGCGAAAACCCATTGCGTGGTGGCAGGCCCGGGTGCCGGTTCCAAGTTGGCCAAGGCCAACGAACTAGGACTCAAGGTGCTCGACGAAGACGCTTTCGTCGCCTTCCTGGCCAGGCACAATATTTCGGTCTGACGCAGCACCCGTGGTGAGCAGGCCTGCTTTGGTAAGCAGGCTTGTTGTGGTGAGCAGGCTTGCCTGCGCTGGGCTGCGAAGCAGCCCCCCCTCCACAAGTAAAGTGGAACGATCTCGAGCGCCAAATGATCTAGTCTCAGTCACCCAGGGAGAGATCGCCATGTTCCGCTACTTCGAGCAACTCAGTTCGCGCATCGCCGCACCGTTCATGGCTGACACTTCGCGCAACAGCAAGGTCTGGCAATGCCGCTGCGGCCAGTCATTGTTCTTTGGCAACAGCCAGTGCCTGGCCTGCCAGGCGCTGCTTGGCTATCAGCCGCAGCAAAGTCGCCTGTCATCCCTGCAACCCGGTCCTGTCGAAGGCACCTGGCTGCAAGACGGTAACCTCGACGCCGGCGCGTTCCGCCGCTGCGCCAACCTCGATACCCCGGCCGCCTGCAACTGGCTGATCCCGGCCCATAGCACCGCAGCCTTGTGTGTGGCCTGTAGTCTTAACCGTACGATTCCCGACCTGTCGGTCCCGGAAAACCACGAGCGCTGGTGCAAGGTTGAAACCGCCAAGCGTCGCCTGGTGGCGCAGTTGATCAGCTTGGGCCTGCGCGTGGTGCCCAAGAGCGTCGACGAAGACAACGGCCTGGCGTTCGATTTCGTCGGTATCGACCTCGAAGGCAACGCGCCCATGACCGGCCACGCCAATGGCCTGATCACCCTGGACATCAAGGAAGCCGACGATGCACACCGCGAAAAAGTCCGTGTGCAGATGCGTGAACCCTACCGCACGTTGCTTGGCCACTTCCGCCATGAAGTCGGTCACTACTACTGGGACCGCCTGATTGCCAATACCCAGTGGCAGCAGCGGTTTCGCGACCTGTTCGGCGACGAACGCGCCAGTTACGCCGAGGCCCTCGACCAGCACTACCAGAACGGACCGCGCCCGGACTGGCAGCAGACCTGCGTCAGTGCCTACGCCACCATGCACCCCTGGGAAGACTGGGCCGAGACATGGGCGCATTACCTGCACATGATGGACGCCGTCGACACCGCCCTGGGCTTTGGCATGAGCGCCCGTGACATGGACCTGGATTACCAGCCGTTCCCCCTCAGCACGCTGTACGACCCGGAACACCCCGGCGGCCCGGCGTTCCTGTCGTTCGTCAACGCCTGGATCGAACTGGCCGGCATGCTCAACGAACTGTCGCGCAGCATGGGGCAGCCGGATTTCTACCCCTTCGTGCTGCCACCGGCGGTGATTGCCAAGCTGCACTTTATTCACCTGGTCATCCAGGACGAGGGCGGCAGGGCGGACGAGGCCGTGATTCTGTAGGGGCACAAGTGCTTGAGCCCCTTGATTTTTTTAATCCGGAACCAACGGTTGTAACTTCCGATCAGATCGGTACAATGGCCCCGCTTGCCGAGAGGCAGGCGTCGTTATGGTGACCCCATCGGTCCCCCCGCAACGATTACCCGTGAACCTGGTCAGAGCCGGAAGGCAGCAGCCACAGCGGGAACATTGTGTGCCGGGGTGTGGCTGGTGGGGTTGCCTCCATAACGCTCTTCCTGATACACCCCCCAACCCAAATTTCTATACACGCTTTGCCGGCAACCCCTGCCTGCGAGTCGATTGCCGCTGCGCGCTTAACGGCGTTACGGGCGGTACAGCGGGAATGCCTCTATCTGCGGCACGATTTCGCGGCCTATGGCGATAGCGCTTTCAGACGGGTTGCTCGGCTTCGGAATATTCCTCGCGTAGTGAAAGATGATGGTCTGTCCGGTGACGCTGTCCCTGTAGTACTTGAAATAGCTGATTTCGGAGAATTGCCCGTCTTTGCGCAGTGAGTCGGGATAAAAATGCATCGAATAATCGATCCCGGTTTTATTGTCCGTCAGCAGGATCGCCGGCATGTTCGGGTTTTCCTGCTGATGCAACGCGATCGCGCGCTTGGCGAGGTCGAGGGGCGTGAAGCGGTTCAAGTCGCGGGAGACCACGGTGAAGTCCACCAATTCATTCCAGGCATCAATGCTTTCCTGGGCAGGGACAAACTCCCATAGGCCTTCTTTGTGGAATTTCAGCATGAACGTCTTGCCGTCGAACACCACGCTTTTGGTTTCGGCAATGGACGGCCGCGCCTGGTAGGTCGCGATGTCGAGAGGGGGCGATGTGCAGCCGCAGAGTGCGGCCAGGAGGGACAGCATCAGCAGGGTGGCTTTCATTTCAATCCTTGAAAGTGGGCGGTTGGGCGGTTTTTGCGTCGGTGACAGTAGCCCGACGCGTGACTCAATACTTCGATTAAATCAAAAAGCTGTTTTCGCGGAGCCACCGGTGAGGGTTATTTCACAGCTTTAGACGCTGCGTCTGGACAACTTGAAACCGCCTTGTTAGTTTCCGCCGGCCACTTGTTTCAGAGTATGACAAGTGTGTCAGGTTGATATTGAAGTGCCATCACTTCTTTAACTAACAAGGATGTCTGTGATGAAAAGCCTGCAAGGGTTACCCCGTCTTATCAGTGCTTCAGTAGGCGCGCCGGGTAAGGCCCGCAACTTGCCCGCCGATGTGCAGTGCATCCAGTATTTATTTAATTTGATCATTCCCAAGATGGGTTTTCCGCTGGCCGAAAACGGCAAGTGTGATGGCCAATTGGTGCAGTGCATCAGCCAGTACCAGTTTCGCCATCTCAAGTACGCGCACCCTGACGGGGTGATCGACCCGACCGGTCGGACCTTCAACAGCCTGATCGAAGAAGCGGTGAAAGTGCCGGTAAAGGCCTTCCCGACCCTGCGTATCCCGACCTTTCTCAACGTCTTCGGCAATAACCAGGGCGATGCGGTGCAGGCCACGGTCAATGTCTACCTGGACCGCATGCGCGCGATGGTGGAAGCTGAGCGGCGTAACCGGCAATTGATGCTCCAGGCCACGTGCGACGGTGGCATGACCCTTAGCGAAACCGATTTCCAGAACGCTGCCACGCAGTTGGGCGGCGGTATTTCGGTGAATATCATCAAGGCCTTCGCCACCGTGGAATCCGGCGGTCGCTCCGGTTTCGGGCCGGCCAAGCTGCCCGTGATCGCGTTTGAAGGGCACTTGTTTCGCAAGTACACCAAACACATCTACGATCAGGCGCACCCGCTGTTGTCGTACCCCTACAAGAAAAAAGCCGGTCCGCAGTGGCAGGCTAACAACAAGGATCAGACCAAGGCCTGGGAAACCATGGCCACGGCGTTTGCCCTCGACCAGGAAGCGGCCCTGATGTCGGCGTCGTGGGGCATGTTCCAAATCATGGGTTTCAACTTTGCGTCGTGTGGCTACAAGACTGTGTTTGAGTTTTCGGCGGCGTTAAAAGTTAACGCCGGCAACCAACTCAAGGCGTTCCTGGGTTTTTGCAGTAAAAGCCCGGCCTTGATGAAAGCCATGAAGGCCAAAGACTTTACCGGCATGGCGCGTAACTATAACGGCGAGGACTACGGCAACTACGACGTCCTGATGCAAAAAGCCTACGAAAAACTTGAAGGGAAAAAATAGGATGATCCGTTTTCTAGTGATGGGCGTGTTGTCGTTGTGCGCGGTGGGTCCTGCGTTAGCCGGTTCGGCTGCGTTGCATTCGGGCAAGTACGAAGGGTTGATGCTGGCCGTGACGCCGGATCATCAAGTTGAAGGCTTCTATTCGGAGTCCATGGGCGAGGGCGTCACCCGCAGTTGCGCGTTCTACCTGCAAGGCAAGCCTGAGGCGCTCACCACCTGGCTGGATGACGCCTACCCCGGCAGCGTGGCGCCGTCGTCCGATGGTGTGACCCTGACCGTGGAGGAGGGGCGCCAGCACCCTGGCTGCATGAATGTGCTGATGCCGGAGATCGCTACTGGTCTGGACTTGACCCAGACCGCCGGCAAGCCGTGGATCGGCCTGGTGACGGTGTCTGCCGACAAGGCCTACCTGCAGAAAACCCTAGGGGCCAAGGCGGCCAAGCGCCCCTACATTGTCAAGCATGATGTGGTCGGTGTGCTGGCCTTCAAGGATGGCTGGGCCCAGGTGGAATTCATCAACGCCGAGGATCGTTCGTTCACCGGCTGGATCAGCCAGGATCAATACGCCCGTCTGGCTGCGCCCGCTGCGCAACACTGAGCACAGCCGCGCACACAAAAACGCCGCCGCGTGCCAGGCACGCGGCGGCGTTTTTGTGTGCGCTCGTCAGACTTTTTATGGTTGAACGGCTTCAGTTGTTAAGCATTAGCCGAACGTCTCACGCAATAACTGAGCAAACGCATCCCGCGCCAGATGGCGTTGGGTGTCGGTGTGCCAGAACAGCAGGTTGTCCACCGGTTGCAGTTCGTCAAACCGGTATGACGCCAACTGATTGGCCTGCTCATAGCGCGCCAGGATGCCCTCCGGCGCCAAGGCCACGCCAATCCCCGCGCTTACGCAACCGATGATGGTGCCCCAACTGGCATAACTGGCAATGGTGGGTTTGAAGTCGTGGGGTTTGAGCCAATTTTCCAGCGCCGCCCGGTAAGGGCAGCCGGTTGGCCACACCAGCAAGGTGCGGCCCGCCAGGTCCGCTGCGCTGTGTATCGGTGCGCTGGACGCGCTGGCGATCAACACCAGGCGTTCACGGTAGACCACGCTGTGTTCGAGCTTGGCGCGCCGGTTACCGGCGGCCACCAGCGCCACGTCCAGGCGATGATGTTGCAGGTCGTCGAGCAACTCGCTCCAGGCACCGGTGACCAGCTCCAGGCTGACATCGGGATAGCGCCGATGGTACTGCGCCAGTAACGGCGGCAACCGGCCGCTGGCACTGGACTCCACCGCACCGATGCGCAGGGTGCCACGGGGAATGGCATTGGCGTCCACTGCGCGTTTGGATTCGTCGACCAGCGCGAGGATGCGCTCGCAGTACTCCAGGAAGATCTCCCCCGCAGCGCTGATGGCCAGCCCACGGCCGGCGCGAATGAACAGCGGCGTGCCCAGCTCGCTTTCCAGCTGCTTGATGCGCGTGGTGATGTTGGACGGCACGCAGTGCAACTGCAGTGCGGCCTGGGCCACGCTGCCGGTTTGCGCCACGGCTCGCACCATTTTCAGTTGCGCCAGTTCCATTGCTCAGTTCCGCTGATTTCAGAAGTCAGAAACGCTTAATTGTCCTGCTGCTTGCCGGGGCCAAGACTGAGCGCATTCCTTCTCAGTGTCTGGATGCCATCAATGAATACCCCGTCCCCCGTGAAGCTTACGCTAGTCCTCGCTGGCGTCATCCTCTGTTGGGCTTACTCGCCGATTGGCGTGCACATCGGCTTGCACAGCTACAGCCCCGGCCAGCTGGCGTTGCTGCGGTTTCTGATTGCCTCCGTGTTCATGGGCGGCGTGGCGCTGGTGGTGGGGATTGAGCGACCGCGCTGGCCGGAGGTGCCCTGGTTGCTGGTGCTGGGTTTTTTCGGGGTGTTCCTGCACCACATCAGCCTCAATATCGGGCAGCAATGGGTGACGGCGGCGGCGTCCAGCGTTCTGGCGCAATCGGCGCCGTTGTTCAGTGTGCTGATCGCGTTTTTCTGCTTGAAGGAGCGGGTCAGTGCCTGGCGTTGGGGCTGTGTACTATTGGGCTTGTTTGGCGTGCTGGTGGTGGTCTGGGGCGACGCGGGCTTCGGGGAGATGGACCCCCGCGGCCTGTTGATTCTGCTGGCGGCGTTGTCGTGGAGCGTGTATTTCGCCGTTCAGAAGCACTACGCCCATCGCTACAGCCCGCTGACCCTGGCGTGCTACATGGTGTGGGCCGGCACCTTGATGCTGTGCGTCAACCTGCCGGGCCTGCCTGCAGCCGTCGTACAGGCGCCGCTGCCCGATAACCTGGCGGTGCTGTTGTTGGGGATTTTCCCCAGCGCCCTGGCGTACCTGGCCTGGGGCTATGTGCTCAAGCATATCGAGGTCAGCCGCGCGACGGTGGCGATGTACCTGATCCCGCCGGTGGCGATGCTGCTGGCCGCGACACTGCTGGGCGAGCACATCGCCCTGCAGGTGGTGCTCGGTGGCGTGATTGTGTTGGCGAGCGTGGCGGCCATCAGCCTGGAGGGGCGCAAGCATTGGTCGTCAGGGGACTGTGCGAGGAAGGTGTAGCCCTAATTTACCCCGGCAAGTGATGAGCAATGGCATCCATGCAGGCGCCTCTGTCAATTCTTGGCAGGCGTGCGCAGCGGCACCGCCTCTTCACCGGTATAGAGCTTGATGATGTCGTCGATTTCACCGGACATTTTCATGCGCACTAACGTGCGCAGAATCTGTTGCGTTGGTACGTTCGGGTCATTGCGTACGATGCAGCCGAGTTCCTGTTCTTCGATCACCGCGACTTTGTGCAGCCGATGCCTGACGGGGAGGTGCTGGTTGAAGCGGTCGACGATCCATTCGTTGCTCGCCGCGTAGGTGTAACGCCCCGCCACTAATTTGTGCAGCACCTGTTCTTCGCTGCGCGCGTCGTCGCGGGTGAGCTGGCCGCTGGCGAAGAGCGGGTCGAGGACCGCGTAACGGTAGCTGAGCACCGTGCCGATTGACTGCGGTGTCAGTTTGAGCACCTGCACCGGCCTGTTATCAGTGCTCACCAGCACGTTGCGCTGCACCATCAACGGCACGCTCCAGGCGTAATCCCCGGAGAGGTTGTCGACCCACGAGGGGGCGACATAGCAGCGCACGTCAATGTCGCCATGGGCCATGGCACCGGTCAGACGTGCGCGGGCCAGCACGTGGAATTCGGCGGGGTAGCCCACTTGTGTGGCGAGGCTCGACATCAGGTCATACAGAATGCCTTGGGTGGGGCGGCCCTTGTCCAATTGCACCATGGGCATCGCCCAACTGTCGGCCACCGAGAAACGCAGGGGCGCGGGCGCCGCCTGGCAAGCCGTGGTCATCATCCATAAAGCGCCCAGGACTACGCGCATATTCTCTCCGGGTTCAGGCCTTCGTGGGGCCAGTGAGGAGAGCTTAGTCAGATTAGACGAGCATGCCGGATGCAATTTCCCCCTTGCTCCGCTAGCATTACCGGCTCCCGCTTCCCAGTTGCGACGGTTTTCGATGAGTTATCAGGTTCTTGCACGTAAATGGCGTCCGCGCTCGTTCCGCGAAATGGTCGGCCAGACCCATGTGCTCAAGGCTCTGATCAATGCCTTGGACAGCCAACGGCTGCACCACGCCTACCTGTTCACCGGTACCCGCGGGGTGGGCAAGACCACCATTGCGCGCATCATCGCCAAATGCCTGAACTGCGAAACCGGTATCACGTCGACGCCCTGCGGCACCTGTTCGGTGTGCCGGGAGATCGACGAAGGGCGTTTTGTCGACCTGATCGAAATCGACGCCGCGAGCCGCACCAAGGTCGAAGACACCCGCGAGCTGCTCGACAACGTGCAGTACGCGCCCAGCCGCGGCCGCTTCAAGGTCTACCTGATCGACGAAGTGCACATGCTCTCCAGCCATTCCTTCAACGCCTTGTTGAAAACCCTCGAAGAGCCGCCGCCCTACGTCAAATTCATCCTGGCAACCACCGACCCGCAGAAACTTCCTGCAACGATCCTGTCGCGGTGCCTGCAGTTTTCCTTGAAAAACATGACCCCCGAGCGGGTGGTGGAGCATTTGACCCATGTGCTGGGCGTCGAGAACGTACCGTTCGAAGACGACGCCCTGTGGCTGCTCGGCCGCGCCGCCGATGGTTCGATGCGCGATGCCATGAGCCTCACCGACCAGGCCATCGCCTTTGGTGAAGGCAAGGTCATGGCCGCCGACGTGCGTGCCATGCTCGGCACCCTCGACCACGGCCAGGTGTTCGACGTGCTGCACGCGTTGATCGAAGGCGACGCCAAGGCGTTGCTCGAAGCCGTGCGCCACCTGTCGGAGCAAGGCCCGGACTGGAACGGCGTGCTCTCGGAAATCCTCAACGTGTTGCACCGCGTCGCCATCGCTCAGGCGCTGCCTGAGGGGGTCGACAACGGCCACGGCGACCGCGACCGCGTGCTCGCGTTGGCCCAGGCATTGCCGGCCGAAGATGTGCAGTTCTATTACCAGATGGGCCTGATCGGCCGGCGTGACCTGCCCCTGGCGCCGGACCCGCGGGGTGGCTTCGAGATGGTCCTGCTGCGGATGCTGGCCTTCCGGCCCGCCGACTCGGCAGACGCCCCGAGGCAGCCGCTAAAGCCAGTGGGGATCAGCCAGGCCACAGTTGATTCCGCCAAACCAGTGGCTGGCGCGGCAGTGGTCGCGCCAGTGGTTGCTGTGCCGGTTGCGGCTGAGCCTGCGCCGGTCGCGGTGAAGCCTGTCGAGCCGCAGCCGCAGCCGGTGATCGAGCCCGAGCCAGCGCCTGCGCCTGCGCCCGTCGTAGACCTGCCGTGGAACGACCCGGTAGAGGCCGAGGTTGAGCCAGCGCCTGAAATCGAGCAACAGCCTGCGGTTGAGCCCGTGCTCGAAACCATCGGCGAGCAGCCCGAGCTGACGCCCATGCCTGCGCCGACCCCGGACAGTGCTGTGCCGGCCGCGCCGGAGTGGGTCTCCGCGCTGGTGCCCGAGCCCTCCGTGGCCCAGGTAGATGCCGCGACACCGGGCATCGACCTCGACGACGAGCCGCCGCTGGACGAAGACTACATCGAGCCGGACATGGATTCGGCCTACAGCTACCTGGACGATTTGGCCAGCGAACACACCGCCGAACCTGCGCCCGAGCCCGAGCCTGAACCCGCGGCAGCCCCGGCTACCGGCCTGGCGTTGCAATGGCTGGAGTTGTTTCCGAAGCTGCCGATTTCCGGCATGACCGGCAGCATTGCCGCCAACTGCACACTTATCTCCGTCGAGGGTGATCACTGGCTGTTGCACCTGGACCCGGCCCACAGCGCCTTGTTCAACGCGACCCAGCAACGCCGTCTCAACGATGCGCTCAATCAGTACCATGGGCGCACGCTGACCATCGCCATCGAACTGATCAAACCCGAGCAGGAAACCCCGGCCCAGGCCGCGACCCGTCGGCGCCTCAACCGTCAGCGCGAGGCAGAAGAGTCGATCCATGGCGATCCGCTCATCCAGCAACTGATGCAACAGTTCGGTGCGGTCGTCCGTCACGATACTATTGAACCTGTCGAAGCCCCGGTGCCCCAAGCGTCATGACACCGGGCTACTTATTGATCCACGTACTTTTGAGGTGATTCCCATGATGAAAGGTGGCATGGCCGGCCTGATGAAGCAGGCGCAGCAGATGCAGGAAAAAATGGCCAAGATGCAGGAAGAACTGGCCAACGCCGAAGTCACCGGTAAAGCCGGTGGCGATATGGTCAGCGTGGTGATGACCGGTCGTCACGACATCAAGCGCGTGAGCATCGACCCAAGCGTGCTGCCAGGCGTGGGTGAAGATGACCTGGAAATGCTTGAGGCGCTGTTCGCCGCGGCCGTCAACGACGCCGTGCGCAAGATCGAAGCCAACAGCCAGGACAAAATGTCCGGCGTGACCGCTGGCATGCAACTGCCGCCGGGCATGAAGCTGCCGTTCTGATCGGCCCTTTTGAGCGGTACACACATGCCAGGCATCGCGCCTGGCATTTTTGTTTGTGCCAATCCGATCGAACCCTGGGGGAGCTACTATGGTCTGCACCCTGTACCGATGGATTCGATCAAGGAGCCCCCTGATGCCTCAAGAACTGACGCTTAATCAACGTATCGTGCTGGTCTCGCGCCCCCACGGCGCGCCCACCCCGGAAAACTTCCGCCTCGAACGTGTCAGCCTGCCGGAGTTGGCGGACGGCCAGGTGCTGCTCAAGACACTTTACCTGTCCCTCGACCCCTACATGCGTGGACGTATGAGTGACGCGCCGTCCTACGCTGCGCCGGTTGAAATCGACGAGGTGATGACCGGTGGCGCTGTCAGCCGCATCGAGCAATCGCGTAATCCCAAATTCCAAGTGGGTGATCTGGTGGTCGGTGCCACCGGTTGGCAGAGCCACAGCATTTCCGACGGACGCAACCTGATTCCCGTGCCCAAGGGCCTGGCCAGTCCCTCCATGGCGCTGGGCGTGCTGGGCATGCCTGGCATGACCGCCTACATGGGTCTGATGGACATTGGCCAGCCCAAGGCCGGCGAAACCCTGGTGGTTGCCGCCGCATCCGGCGCGGTGGGCTCGGTGGTGGGGCAAGTGGCCAAGCTCAAAGGCTTGCGGGTGGTCGGCATCGCTGGCGGCGCCGACAAGTGCCGCTACGTGGTGGATGAGCTGGGCTTCGATGCCTGTATCGACCACAAGATCGCCGAGTTCGCCGATGAACTGGCGCAGGCCTGCTTCAATGGCGTGGACATCTACTTCGAAAACGTCGGTGGCAAGGTGTTCGACGCCGTGATGCCGCTGCTCAACCCCAAGGCCCGGGTCCCCCTGTGCGGTCTGATCGCCGGCTACAACGCCCATGAGACACCCAGTGGTCCCGACCGCCTGCCGGCGCTGCAACGCACCTTGCTGACCAAGCGTGTGCGCATCCAGGGCTTTATTGTGTTCGACGACTACGGCGACCGTCAGCCCGAGTTCCTCAGCGCCATGGCACCGCTGGTGCGCGACGGCAAGATCAAGTTCCGCGAAGACGTGGTGGAGGGCCTGGACCACGCACCTGAAGCCTTTATCGGTTTGCTCGAAGGGCGCAACTTCGGCAAGTTGGTGGTGCGCGTCGCGCAGGATTGAGGATTTGACGCTAATCCGGGGCGCGGGTATAAACCGCGTCTCGTTGTTTTGTCGGACCATTGCCCCATGAGCTTCAGCCCACTGATTCGCCAACTGATCGACGCCCTGCGCACCTTGCCGGGCGTTGGCCAGAAAACCGCCCAGCGCATGGCCCTGCAACTGCTCGAGCGTGATCGCAGCGGCGGCACCCGGTTGGCCCAGGCCCTGAGCCAGGCCATGGAAGGTGTTGGCCATTGCCGCCAGTGCCGCACCCTCACCGAAGAAGAACTCTGCCCGCAATGTGCCGACCCGCGCCGCGATGACACGTTGCTGTGCGTGGTGGAAGGGCCGATGGACGTCTACGCCGTGGAACAGACCGGCTATCGCGGGCGCTACTTTGTGCTCAAGGGCCACCTGTCACCCCTCGACGGTCTGGGCCCCGAGGCTATCGGTATTCCGCAACTGGTGGCGCGCATTGAAGAACAGGGCACCTTCACCGAAGTGATCCTGGCCACCAACCCGACGGTGGAAGGCGAAGCCACGGCCCATTACATCGCCCAACTGCTGAGCAATAAAGGCCTGGTCACGTCGCGTATCGCTCATGGCGTGCCGCTCGGTGGCGAGCTGGAGCTGGTGGACGGGGGCACGCTGGCGCACTCCTTCGCCGGTCGCAAGCCGATCGCCCTCTAGCAGGCACTGCTGGGTAAATTGGGGGGAGGGCACATGCCTTTCCCGGCATGGTTTTGCGTGGTAAGTGAGAACTGTGTTGATAACCAAGCAAGCGCTTGGTAATTTCGCTCCACCTCTGCGTGGAGTTTGCCGATGTCTGCCTATCTGGACTACTTCGACCCCAGCCACCAATTGGTCCGCGACAGCGTGCGCCGTTTTGTCGAGCGCGAGATGCTGCCCGGCATCGACGCCTGGGAGGAGGCCGAGTGCTTTCCTCGGGAGCTATACCGCAAAGCGGGCGCGGCGGGGATCCTGGGGATCGGTTACCCCGAAGCCCTGGGCGGCAGCCATGAAGGGGATCTGTTTGCCAAGGTAGCGGCCAGCGAAGCGTTGATGCGCTGCGGCTCCGGAGGCGTGGTGGCGGGGCTCGGTTCGCTGGATATCGGCCTGCCGCCGGTGGTCAAGTGGGCCCGGCCCGAGGTGCGCGAACGGGTGGTGCCGCTGGTGCTCTCGGGTGAGAAAATCAGCGCCCTGGCCATCACCGAGCCAGGCGGCGGCTCAGATGTGGCCAATCTTAAAACCCGCGCCGTGCGGGACGGTGACTGTTACCGGGTCAGCGGCAGCAAAACCTTTATCACCAGCGGCATTCGTGCCGATTTCTACACTGTGGCCGTGCGCACTGGAGGCCCCGGTTTTGGTGGCATCAGCCTGCTGCTCATCGAAAAAGACACCCCTGGTTTTACTGTGGGCCAGCCTCTTAAAAAAATGGGCTGGTGGGCGTCGGACACGGCCCAATTATTCTTTGATGATTGTCAGGTGCCCGTCGGCAACCTGATTGGCGCCGAGAACATGGGCTTTGCCTGCATCATGGGCAACTTCCAGAGCGAACGCCTGGCCCTGGCCCTCATGGCCAATATGACAGCGCAGATGGCCTTGGAGGAGAGCCTCGCCTGGGCCACCCAGCGCGAAGCCTTCGGCAAACCCATCGGCAAGTTGCAGGTGCTCAAGCACCGCTTGGCCGAAATGGCCACCGCAGTGGAAGTCTCCAGAGAGTTCACCTACCGCCAGGCGGCCAAGATGGCGGCCGGCAAGAGCGTGATCAAGGAGATTTCCATGGCCAAGAACCTCGCCAGCGACACCGCCGACCGCGTCACCTACGATGCGGTGCAGATCCTCGGCGGCCAAGGCTATATGCGTGGCAGCCTGGTGGAGCGGCTGTATCGCGACAGCCGCATCCTGTCGATTGGCGGGGGCACGCGTGAGGTGATGAACGAAATCATCGCCAAGCAGATGGGGTTGTGAGGGGGCAGGCCCAGGTAACCACTACCTTTCAGTCAGGGCAAATTGTGTCAGGCAGAACGTGGGAATCCCCATGTCTTCCAAGCGCTGCGAGCCGCCCAGTTCCGGCAAGTCAATAATCGCCGCCGCTTCGAAGATCTCAGCGCCCATGCGCCTCACCAGGTTCGCCGCCGCGATCAAGGTTCCACCGGTGGCGATCAGGTCATCGAACATCAGCACCGAGTCGCCTTCGCACAGGCTGTCGGCGTGCACTTCCAGGAAGGCTTCGCCGTATTCGGTCTGATAACCCTCGGCCAACACGTCAGCGGGCAGCTTGCCCTGCTTGCGGAACAGGATCAGTGGTTTGTTCAGTTGGTAGGCGATGATCGAGCCGATCAGAAAGCCGCGCGCATCCATGGCACCGATGTGACTGAAATCGGCTTCGACATAGCGCTGGGCAAAGGTGTCGGCCACCAGGCGCAGGGCCTTTGGCGATTGGAACAGTGGCGTGATGTCACGGAAAATAACCCCAGGCTTGGGGAAGTCGATGACGGGGCGGATCAGGGATTTGATGTCGAACGAATCGAAAGTCATCGTCGAAGAGTCCTGGGAGGAAAACGGACTCGAAGTATACCTGCGGCCTCGCCGATTGGCGCGGCCGCAGCTGCCCGCATCAGCCTTCCAGAGAGCCGCCGGCCAGCGCGCACAGCTGGATCGGATCGAGGATGTGCACTTCTTTGCCTTCGGCGGCCAGCAGTTCGTTTTGCTGGAAACGGGTGAACACGCGGGACACGGTTTCCACCGCCAGGCCCAGGTAGTTACCGATTTCATTGCGCGACATGCTCAATCGGAACTGGTTGGCCGAGAAGCCACGGGCACGGAACCGCGCCGACAGGTTGACCAGGAACGTGGCGATGCGCTCGTCGGCGGTCTTCTTCGACAGCAGCAACATCATTTGCTGGTCATCGCGGATTTCGCGGCTCATCACGCGCATCAACTGACGGCGCAGTTGCGGCAGTTGCAGAGCCAGTTCGTCGAGGCGCTCGAAAGGGATTTCGCATACCGAGGTGGTCTCCAGCGCCTGGGCCGACACCGGGTGGATCTCAGTGTCCATGCCCGACAGCCCGACCAGCTCGCTGGGCAGGTGGAAACCGGTGATTTGCTCCTCGCCGCCGTCGCTCAGGCTGAAAGTCTTCAATGCGCCCGAACGCACTGCATAGACGGAATCGAACTTGTCACCCTGGCGAAACAGGAACTCGCCTTTTTTCAGCGGGCGACCGCGTTTTACGATTTCGTCCAGCGCATCCATGTCTTCCAGATTCAATGAAAGTGGTAAGCAGAGGGGGGCCAGGCTGCAATCCTTGCAGTGAGCCTGACTGTGAGCGCGCAGTTTGACTGGCTCGGACATTTCTTAAATCCTTGTGGGAAAACACACATAAGACGTAAGGGTACCGCACTGAAGGGCAGTGAGCCAGCCTGTACAAAAAAGCAGCAACGGTATAAAGCTTTTTGTATCGGCGCCGATACACCTGTGTCTCCCTATGAGCTGGAGCTCGGATCATGTCTGTTATCGCTGCCTATAACCCCGCCGTCCGCGTACCCACAGTGCCTGACGCGAAGCCCGCTGCCGAAAGCGACGAAAAAAGCACGCCCTCCAGCGAGACCAAGGTGGTTGAAGGGGTGACCGTGACGATCTCCGCTGCGGCATTCAAGGCCGCCGCTGCGCCCAAGAGCGCCAATGCCGATATCGATGACAGCGGCCTGGACGATAACGTTAAACAGGTGCTGAAAATGATCCGTCAGTTGAAGCAGCAGATCGCCGAGAAAATGGCTGAACTGCAGGCCATCGCGGCGGACAAGAGCCTGACCCCGGAGCAGGCCCAGGCCAGGATCGCCAATGTGCAAGGGGCCATCAGTTCCTTGCAGGCCGGTTTATTGACCGCCCAGACCTCCCTGGCCAAGGCCATGAAAACCATGAGCGCCGATGCCGCGCTCAAGGCTGCTTCGTTGTCGATGTAACTAGATCACCCGGGAAAACCGCTGGCGGTTCTGGTGCTCCAGGTAAGCATCGAACACCATGCAGACCGACCGCACCAGCAGCCGCCCGGCCGGCAGTACCCGAATGCCCTGGGCGTCGAGATCGATCAGGCCGTCGGTGGCCATCGCCTCAAGTTGCGGCCAGATGTCGTCGAAGTATCCGCGAAAATCAATGTTGTAGACCCTTTCGACAGCCTCGAACGTCAGGCTGAAATTGCAGATCAACTGCTGGATCACTTCGCGCCGCAACCGATCATCCGTGGTGCAGACCAGGCCACGGCTGGTCGCCAGTTGCGCGCCGGCCAAGGTGTTCTGGTAGCCATTGAGGTCGCTGCTGTTCTGGCAATACAGGTCGCCGATCTGGCTGATCGCCGACACGCCGAGGCCGATCAGGTCGCAATGGCCATGGGTGGTGTAGCCCTGGAAATTGCGTTGCAGGGTGCCTTCTTCCTGGGCGATGGCCAACTCGTCATCGGGCAGGGCGAAGTGGTCCATGCCGATATAGCGATAGCCGGCCTGGGTCAGTTGCTCGATGGTGGTTTGCAGCATCAGCAGTTTTTCGGCCGGCGCCGGCAGTTCGTCGGTGTGGATACGCCGCTGGGGCATGAAGCGTTCCGGCAGGTGCGCGTAGTTGAACACCGACAGGCGATCCGGCTGCAGCTTGATCACTTCTTCCACGGTGCGCGCGAAGTTGATCGGTGTCTGCTTTGGCAGGCCGTAGATCAGGTCGATGTTGATCGAGCGAAACTGCAGAGTGCGCGCCGCATCGATCACCGCACGGGTTTCGTCCAGGCTTTGCAGGCGGTTGACCGCCCGTTGGACCTCGGGGTCGAGGTCTTGCAGGCCCACGCTCACGCGGTTGAAACCCAGTTCGCGCAGCAGACCCATGGTGGCCCAGTCGGCTTCGCGCGGGTCGATCTCGATGCCGTAGTCGCCGGAATCATCGTCGAGCAAATTGAAGTGTTGGCGCAGGCAGGCCATGACTTGGCGCAGTTCGTCGTGGCTGAGAAAGGTGGGCGTGCCGCCGCCGAAATGCAGCTGTTGCACCGGCTGTTTGGGGTCCAGGTGACAGGCCACCAATTGGATCTCCTGCTCCAGGCGTTGCAGGTAGGCGTGGGCGCGGCCACGGTCCTTGGTGATGACCTTGTTGCAGGCGCAGTAGTAGCAAATGTTCGCGCAGAATGGCACGTGCACATACAGCGACAGCGGCCGCGCCGCCTTGCGGCTTTCGCGCAGGGCGTGAAGCAGGTCAAAGGTGCCGACCTGGCTGTCGAATTGTACGGCGGTGGGGTAGGACGTATAGCGCGGTCCCGCCAGGTCGTAGCGATGAATCAGATCGGTGTCCCAACGAATGGCGTCGAGCATGCGGGCGTCCCCCGGATTGGCTAGTGGGCCGAGTCTAGGGGCTGGGCGGGGCAGGCACCTTGATTTGCATCAACGAGGAGCGGCGCTATGCCACATGGCGGTTTAGTGGCCCATTAGCCAGTGCTGATGCGGGCCGGGCAAGGTCCAGATACCGAAAATAATCACCAGCAAACCACCAGCCATGCGCACGCTGCGCTTGCGCAGTAACGCGGTGACGCGCTCGGCGGCCAGGCCGGTCGCCAGGAGCACTGGCCAGGTGCCCAGGCCGAACGCCAGCATCAGCAGCGCACTGTCCAGCGCATTGCCCTGGCTCGCGGCCCACAGCAGCGTGCTGTAGACCAACCCGCACGGCAACCAGCCCCACAGCGCGCCCAGCAGCAAGGCGCGCGGCAGGCTGGACACCGGCAGCAAACGGTTGGCAACCGGTTGGATATGCCGCCACAGGCCGCGCCCGAGGCTTTCGATGCGGGTCAGCCCGCTCCACCAGCCTGCCAGGTACAGGCCCATGCAGATCAGCAGTGCACCCGCGAGCACCCGCATGAACATCGCCGCCGGACTGTTGGCCACCGCCCAACCGGCCAGGCCGAGCAACAGCCCGGCCGTGGCGTAGCTGAGGATGCGCCCCAGGTTGTACGCCAGCAGCAGGCGAAACCTGCGACTGCGCTGTTCTTTGGGAATGGCCAGGGTCAGCGCGCCCATCAGCCCGCCGCACATGCCCAGGCAATGGCCGCCGCCGAGCAGGCCGAGGATCAGCGCAGAGACCAGCAGCGGCGCCAATTCAAGCATGGGGCGGATCTTTAGGCGGTTGCTCGGGGCCGTTGGCTTCGTCGATCGCAGCCAGGTGGTTTGGGTCCTGATCGTCGAACAGCACGCTGTGAGCCGGACCGTCGAGGTCGTCGTACTGGCCGCTGTCCACGGCCCAGAAGAAGACATAAATGGCGATCGCCACGATCAGCAGCGCCGCCGGAATCATCACGTATAAAGCTGGCATCTGCACTCCATGTCCGGGCGGCTCACGCCGGCAGCGGACGGGTGATTGAAGGGGCGCTGGCGGCCGGCGCACTCGGCAGGCGAGTCAGGCGCAGGGCGTTGAGCACCACGGTCAACGAACTGATGGACATGCCGACCGCCGCCCAGATGGGGGTGATCCAGCCGAGGGCGGCAAACGGCAGCATCAGGCCATTGTATAGACCCGCCCACAGCAGGTTTTCAATAATCACCCGTCGGGTGCGTCGGGCCAGGCTGAAGGCCTGCACCAGGGCGTCCAGGCGGTTGGACAGCAGCACCGCATCGGCGCTGGTCTTGGCCAGGTCGGTGGCCGAGCCCATGGCCACGCTGATATCGGCGGCAGCAAGCACCGGCACATCGTTCACGCCATCACCGAGCATCAGCACCTTGCGGCCTTGCTTGTGCAGTTGTTGCAGCACTTGCAACTTGTCATCGGGGCGCAGGCCGCCATGGGCCTCATCAATACCCAGTTCAGCGGCGACGCTGGCGACCATCGGCGAGCTGTCCCCCGACAGCAGCAGCGTGCGCCAACCGCGCGCCTTGCACGCGGCGAGCAGGGCGGGGGCGTCGCTGCGCAGGCGGTCGTCCAGTACGAACCAGGCGAGGGCGCCGTCGCGGTCGCCCAGCAGCAGCCATTGCCCGGCGTCATGCGGCGAGGCGGGAACCGCGCAGCCGCTGAGCTCACACACAAACGCCGGCTGGCCGATGCGCAGCAGGCGCTCGCCGACCCGACCTTCCAGGCCGAGGCCGGGGGCGCTGAGCACCTCATCGGCGGCCAGCGGCGCACGGCCAAAGGCGCGTGCAATTGGGTGTTCGGAGCGGTTTTCCAGCGCGGCGGCGAGGCTCAGGCAGTTGTCGCTGCTCAGCTCGCCCAGGGGCCGAATCGCCCGCAGTGCCAGGCGGCCTTCGGTGAGGGTGCCGGTCTTGTCGAAAATCACCGTGTCGATCTGGTTCAGGCCTTCCAGCACATGCCCACGGGTCAACAACAGGCCGAGTTTGTGCAGGGTGCCGGTGGCGGCGGTGAGGGCGGTGGGCGTGGCCAGGGACAAGGCGCAAGGGCAGGTCGCGACCAGCATGGCCAGCACAATCCAGAACGCGCGGGATGCATCCAGCTCCCACCACAGCAGGCCGATCAGCGCTGCCGCGATCAGCGAGGACAACAAGAACCACTGCGCCGCGCGGTCGGCGATCTGGGCCAGGCGCGGCTTCTCGGCCTGGGCCCGTTCCAACAGGCGCACGATGGCCGAGAGGCGCGTTTCGTGGCCCAGGGCGCGCACTTCGACGGTCAGCGCGCCTTCTACATTCAGGGTGCCGGCGGTCACGGCATCCCCGGCTTGACGGGGTTGCGGCAGATATTCTCCGGTGAGCAGCGATTCGTCGATGCTGGACTGGCCGTCCAGGATCACACCGTCGGCCGGCAGCACCGCGCCCGGATGCACCAGCACACGGTCGCCCAGCGCCAGTTCGCTCAACAGGATGCGCTCGCTCTGGCCATCGGCCTGCAAGCGCAGACACGAGGCCGGCAGCAGGTTGACCAGTTGTGCCGTGGCGGCGGCGGTGCGTTCGCGGGCACGTCGCTCCAGGTAGCGACCGGCCAGCAGGAACAGCGCAAACATGCCCACGGCATCGAAATAGAGTTCGCCCACGCCGGTAACCGCCGTCCAGATCCCGGCCAGGTACGCCCCGCCGATGGCCAGGGACACCGAGACGTCCATGGTCAGGTGGCGCGTGCGCAGGTCGCGCATGGCGCCTTTGAAGAATGGCGCGCAGCTGTAGAACACGATGGGGGTTGTCAGAAACATCGCGACCCAGCGCAGGATCACGTGCAGTTCCGGGCTCAGGTCGATATTGAATTCGGGCCAGGTGGCCATGGTTGCCATCATCGCCTGGAACCACAGCAGCCCGGCCACCCCGAGCTGGCGCAGGGCCAGACGGTTTTCACTGGCCAGTTGTTCGGCGGCGCGGTCGGCTTGATAGGGGTGGGCGGCGTAACCGATATGGCGCAGCTCGCCGAGCACTTGGCTCAACGGCAATTGCCCGTCGGCCCAGCGCACGTGCAAGCGATGGTTGGACAGGTTCAACCGGGCCTCGGCCACTGCAGGCAGGCCTCGCAGGTGTTTCTCGATCAGCCAGCCACAGGCCGCGCAACTGATGCCTTCCATCAGCAAGGTGGCTTCGGCCAGTTCGCCCTGGTGGCGCACGAATGGTTTTTGCACGTCGGCGCGGTCATACAGCGCCAACTCGTCCACCAACTGCACCGGCAGTCCCTCGGGGTTGGCCGAGGCTTCGCTGCGATGCTTGTAGTAGCTTTCCAGGCCGCCGGCGACAATCGCCTCGGCCACCGCCTGGCAGCCGGGGCAGCAGAGTTCACGGCGTTCGCCGAGGATGTCGGCGGTGAACCGGCTGCCGGGCGGCACGGGCAGGGCGCAGTGGTAGCAGGGAAGCGGGGTGGTCATGGCGTGGAGTCTATAGGGGCTGGTAGGGCCTCATCGCGGGCGCGCCCGGCACCCCCAGGGATCATGCTGTCCATGGGGGCGCGGGCTTGCCCGTGATGCGCGAAGCGCAGCATGTTTACTTCTTCAGGTCTTCGGCGCCCTGCAACGGCTCGTCACCCAGCAACAGGTCTTTGTCGTGGCTGACCTCTTCTTCCTCGAACAGGCGCCAGGTCTTGTCGCCTTCCACGCCCAGCAGTTCGACGAAGCGACGACCCTGGACCTTGTCGGTGACCTGGCCAATATAGCGGCCCGGCTCGCTGTCGCTGCGCGCCAGGTTGATCTTGCGATCCTTCTCTGGCTGGGTCGGGGAAATCAGGTTCAGCTCCAGGGTGTTCGGGTTGCTGTAGCCGCTGAGGTTGAGCTCGACTTCGCCGGTCAACTCATCCAGGTGCAGCTTGGCACGCAGTTGCAGGGTCTGGGCCAGGCGTTCGCGGTCCAGGGAGCGGTTGATGCCTTTGCCGGCCTCGTAGTAGTTGTCGTTGACCAGGTTGTCCGGGTTGTTCACCGCGATGGTCACCATGGACAAGGTCAAGGTCACCGAGCAGGCCAGGATCCCAATGATGATCCAGGGCCAGAGGTGCTTGTACCAAGGGCTTGCGGCAGTGGTTGCGGGCATTCTCGTGTTCCCTGTTTAACGAACTTGGGGGCCGATGAATCGGCTCTTGGCTTCAATGTGGACGCTGGTGTCGTCGGCATCCTTGAGGATGAACGTCACCTCGTTGGTGCTTGACGGCAGTTGTTCCGGCGCACTCGACAGCTCTACCGGCATGCTCACGATCTCGCCGGCGGCCACTTTGATCTCGCGTCGACCTTGCAACTTGAGGTCCGGCAGACCGGCGGCGTCGAGCACGTAGGTGTGGTCGCGCTGATCTTTGTTCATGATCTTGAGGCTGTAGACGTTTTCGATGCGGCCTTCGGCGTTTTCGCGGTAGAGCACGCGGTCCTTGCTCACGTCGAAACCCACCAGCGAGCGCATGAAGAACGCGGCGGCCAACAGGCTCATCATCGCCAGCAACACCAGGGCGTAGCCGATCAGGCGAGGGCGCAACTTGTGGGTTTTCTGCCCCGACAGGTTGTGTTCGGTGGTGTAGCTGATCAGGCCGCGCGGGTAGTCCATCTTGTCCATGATGTTGTCGCAGGCATCGATGCACGCGGCGCAACCGATGCACTCGATCTGCAGGCCGTCGCGGATGTCGATCCCGGTGGGGCACACTTGGACGCACATCGTGCAATCAATGCAGTCCCCCAGGCCCTGGGCCTTGTAGTCGACGCCTTTTTTGCGAGGGCCGCGCAGTTCGCCGCGGCGCGGGTCGTAGGAGACGATCAGCGTGTCCTTGTCGAACATCACGCTCTGGAAGCGCGCGTAGGGGCACATGTAGATGCACACCTGTTCACGCAGCCAGCCGGCGTTGCCGTAGGTGGCGAGGGTGAAGAACCCCACCCAGAAATACGACCAGCCATCGGCCTGGCCGGTGAAGAAGTCGAACACCAGTTCGCGGATCGGCGAGAAGTAGCCGACGAAGGTCATGCCGGTGGCAAAACCGATCAATAGCCAAAGGCTGTGCTTGCTGAATTTACGCAGGAATTTATTGGCGCCCATCGGTGCCTTGTCCAGCTTGATGCGCTGGTTGCGGTCGCCTTCGGTGACTTTTTCGCACCACATGAAGATCCACGTCCACACGCTTTGCGGGCAGGTATAGCCGCACCACACGCGCCCGGCGTAGACCGTGATAAAGAACAGGCCAAACGCCGCCACGATCAGGATGCCCGACAGCAGGATGAAGTCCTGGGGCCAGAAGGTCGCGCCGAAAATGAAGAACTTACGCTCCGGCAGGTTCCACCATACGGCCTGGTGGCCACCCCAGTTCAGCCACACCGTGCCGAAGTAGAGCAGGAACAGCCCGGCACCGCCGAGCATGCGCAGGTTGCGGAACAGACCGGTGAACGCGCGGGTGTAGATCTTCTCGCGCGCTGCGTAGAGATCGACCGTTTTAGTGTCGGTTTTGGCAGGCGGGGTAACGTCATGTACCGGTATCTGGTCTCTCATCATTGCATCCCACGGCGGTGGAGATTTGCCTCGGCCAGTACGTGCCGGCCGGGGTCAAATTAAGGGTCTTGCAGTGGCTTAATGATACGCCCCCGATGGTACGCCAAGGGTGCGACCTTTGGTCGCGTTGGGGGAAATGAATTGATGGTGTACGTGATCTGGATCAATTGACTTGGGAAGTATGGACGGTTTTTGCGGGTAAGCCGGTCATTCGTCCCATGGATTTATCAGTGGAACGCCACTGGAACTGAAGTCACTGAACAAAAAGCCCCGCCAGCTTTCGCTGCGCGGGGCTCTGTTGTCTGAGCGCTTTTACTGCTCTTCAGCCTTCTTATCCCCATGGGACAAGCTGTACACGTACGCCGCCAACAAGTGCACTTTGTCGTTGCCTTGCAGTTGTTCCTGCGCGGGCATCTGGCCCTGGCGGCCATAACGGATGGTCTGTTGCAATTGGGCGAAGCTCGAGCCGTAGATGAATGCACCTGGGTGGGTCAGGTCGGGCGCGCCCATGGCTGGGGTGCCTTTACCGGCCGGACCGTGGCAGGCCACGCAGTTGGCGGCGAAGAGTTTCGCGCCGTTGGCCACGTCAGCCTTGGCGCCCTCCGGCAGTTTGCGCCCGTCAAGGTTGGTCACCACGAAGCCGGCCACGTCGGCCACGCCTTGCTCGCCGATCACTTCGGCCCAGCCCGGCATCACCGCATGGCGGCCTTTCATGATGGTTTCCTTGATGGTGTTCGCCTCGCCACCCCAGCGCCAGTCGGCGTCGGTCAGGTTGGGGAAACCGTAGGCACCCTTGGCGTCGGAACCGTGGCACACCGAGCAGTTGGAGGCGAAAAGGCGGCCGCCCATCTTCAAGGCTTGCGGGTCCTTGGCCACCTCTTCAATGGGCATCGACGCGAATTTGGCGAAGATCGGCCCGAACTTGGCGTCCGACCTGGCCATTTCCTTTTCCCACTCGTGGACGCCGGTCCAGCCGGTCTGGCCATTGGCGAAGGGCGTTTGTTTTTCAGTGTCGAGGTAGTTGTAGCCCGGCAGCAGGCCTTTCCAGTTGCCCAGGCCGGGGTAGAGCACCAGGTAACCGAGGGCAAACACGATGGTGCCAACGAACAGCATGAACCACCACTTCGGCAGTGGGTTGTCGTACTCCTCGATGCCGTCGAACGAGTGGCCGACGGTTTCGTCGGTTTGTTCGGCGCGCTGGCCCTTGCGGGTCGACAGCAGCAGCCAGGTCAGGGCGAAGATGGTGCCCAGGCTGAGGACTGTGACGTACAGACTCCAGAACGTAGTCATTCTTTGTTACTCCTAGAAGCTCGCTCGACGTGCTTGATGGCTTCGGGATCATCCGCAAAGGGCAGCAAGGTCGCGTCTTCAAACTCCGACTTGCGCTTGGGGCTGAACACCCACAACGCCAGACCGATAAAGGCCACCATCACCACAACGGTGCCCAGGCCACGAATCATCCCGATATCCATGAAGAATCACCGTTTGCTTTTGATGATGGTGCCAAGGCCTTGCAGGTAGGCCACCAATGCGTCCATTTCGGTCTTGCCCTTCACGGCTGCGGCTGCACCGGCGATGTCTTCGTCGGTGTAGGGCACGCCCAGGGTGCGCAAGACTTCCATCTTCTTCGCGGTGTCCTTGCCGTCGAGCTTGTTTTCCACGAGGAACGGGTACGCCGGCATTTTCGATTCGGGCACCACGTTGCGCGGGTTGTACAAATGCGCACGCTGCCAGTCATCGGAGTAACGACCGCCCACACGGGCCAGGTCCGGCCCGGTACGCTTGGAACCCCACAGGAACGGGTGGTCCCACACGCTTTCACCGGCGACCGAGTAGTGGCCGTAGCGTTCGGTTTCGGCGCGGAACGGACGGATCATCTGCGAATGGCAGCCGACACAACCGTTGGCGATGTAGACGTCGCGGCCTTCCAGTTCCAGAGCGGTGCGCGGTTTCATGCCTTCGACCGGCTTGTTGGTGACGTCCTGGAAAAACAGCGGAACGATCTGGGTCAGGCCGCCGATACTCACGGCGATGACCATGAAGAAGGCCAGCAGGCCGATGTTCTTCTCGACTACTTCATGCTTCATCAGTGAGCTCCCACAACGGCGATCTGAGCGGCGGCTTCAGCCTGCGCTGGGTCCGAGGCACGCACGGTGCGCCAGACGTTGTAGGCCATGAACAGCATGCCGGTGGCAAAGAACGCACCGCCCAGGGCGCGAACGATGTAGCCCGGGTGGCTGGCCTGCAGCGCTTCTACGAAGGAGTAGGTGAGGGTGCCGTCATTGTTGATCGCACGCCACATCAGGCCTTGGGTGATGCCGTTGACCCACATCGACGCGATGTAGAGCACGGTACCGATGGTCGCCAGCCAGAAGTGCGTGTTGATCAGCCCGACGCTGTGCATCTGCGCACGGCCGAACAGCTTGGGGATCATGTGGTACAGGGCGCCGATGGAGATCATCGCCACCCAACCCAGCGCACCGGCGTGTACGTGGCCGATGGTCCAGTCGGTGTAGTGGGACAGCGAGTTGACGGTCTTGATCGCCATCATCGGCCCTTCGAAGGTCGACATGCCGTAGAACGCCAGGGACACCACGAGGAAGCGCAGGATCGGGTCGGTGCGCAACTTATGCCAGGCGCCCGACAGGGTCATCATGCCGTTGATCATGCCCCCCCAACTCGGCGCCAGCAGGATGATCGACATCGCCATGCCCAGGGACTGGGCCCAGTCGGGCAATGCGGTGTAGTGCAAGTGGTGAGGACCGGCCCAGATGTACAGGGTGATCAGTGCCCAAAAGTGCACGATGGACAGGCGATACGAGTAAATAGGACGTTCGGCCTGTTTGGGCACGAAGTAGTACATCATCCCCAGGAAACCGGTGGTCAGGAAAAACCCTACGGCGTTATGCCCGTACCACCACTGAATCATCGCGTCCGTCGCGCCGGAGTAGGCCGAGTACGACTTGAACAGGCTGACCGGCAGAGAGGCGTGGTTGACGATGTGCAGCATCGCCGTAACTACGATAAAAGCCCCGTAGAACCAGTTGCCCACATAGATGTGCTTGGTCTTGCGCTTGACGATGGTGCCAAAGAACACCGCACCGTAGGTCACCCAGACGATCGCCAGCAAAATGGCGATCGGCCATTCCAGTTCGGCGTATTCCTTGGTGGTGGTGTAGCCCAGCGGCAGGCTGACGATGGCGCCGACGATGACCGCTTGCCAACCCCAGAAGGTAAAGGCGGCGAGGCCGTCGGAGATCAGTCGCGTCTGACAGGTGCGTTGCACGACATAGTAGGAGGTGGCAAACAGTGCGCATCCGCCGAAGGCGAAGATCACAAGGTTGGTGTGCAGCGGGCGCAGACGGCCGAAGGTCGTCCAGGGCAGGTCGAAATTCAATTCCGGCCAAACCAGTTGCGAGGCGATGAACACCCCGAGCCCCATGCCAAGGATCCCCCAGACCACCGTCATGATGGCGAACTGGCGGACTACCTTATAGTTATAAGCAGTCGGACTGATTGCTGTGCTCATTCTAAGGTTCCACGGTTTAGGTTTTTTTATAGGTAAAAATCGGCCGCAAGTATGTAGAAAGCGAGGGGCCATTGCAACGCAATGGCTGACCTGGATCAATGCGTTCCACGCCAGATTCTGCGCCCTTTCCATGTTTGGTGTAAGGACAAAATCCGAAATCGAAAGCTGATCGAGTGGACAGGAATTTTATGGCGTCGCAACGACAGCCGTTGCGTGCGTCATAACCGGTCCGCTGTGCAGCAAGCGTAGACCCGAATGGCAGGGGGGGAAAGTTGTGCTTTGGAGGGGTGTGACGAACTGCCGCGGGGCGGCAGTCATCAGCGGCACGTTGCAAGCCGCAAGAAAAACGGCTGCAAGATCCAAGTTGGGCGCTCTTCTCTTGCAGCTTGACGCTTAAAACTTCCAGCTCACCTGCCGCTATTGATGGGACAGGCTATACACGTAAGCCGCCAGCAGGTGCACTTTGTCGTTGCCTTGCAGCACATCCTGCGCAGGCATCTGGCCCTGGCGGCCGTGGCGGATGGTCTGCTGCAACTGCGCGAGGCTGGTGCCGTAGATGTAACCGCCGGGCAGCGTCAGGTTCGGCGCGCCCATGGCTTCCATCCCCTGGCCTTGTGGGCCGTGGCACGCCACGCAAGTGGTGTTGAAAGCGGCTTGGCCAGCGGCCAGGTCGGCGGTGCTGTCGGCCGGCAGTGGCAGCTTGGCCAGGTCGTGACGCACATAAGCGGCAACGTTTCTTACACCGTCGTCACCCAACATCTCACCCCAGGCCGGCATTGCCGCGTGGCGACCGTTCATGATGGTGGTTTTGATCGCGTCGGCAGAACCGCCCCAGCGCCAGATGTTGTCCGCCAGGTTGGGGAAGCCGTACGCGCCCTTGGCATCCGAGCCATGGCACACCGCGCAGTTGGAGGCGAACAGACGGCCACCCATTTTCAGCGCTTGTGGGTCTTTGGCGACTTCTTCCACCGGCATGGCCGAGAATTTGGCGAAGATCGGCCCGAACTTGGTGTCGGCGCGGGCCATTTCCTTGTCCCACTCCTTGGCCGAGGTCCAGCCGTTCTCATAGCCCGGCAACACGCCTTTCCAGTTGCCCAGGCCCGGGTAGAGGATCAGGTAGCCGACGGCAAACACCAGGGTGCCGGCGAACAGCATGAACCACCACTGGGGCAGCGGGTTGTCGTACTCCTCGATACCGTCGAAAGCGTGACCCATGGTCTGGTCGACGCTGCCTTTGGTCTCGCCCTTGCGGGTGCCGATCAACAGCCAGGTCAGGCCGATCAGGCTGCCGAGGGTCAGTACGCAGATCCATGTACTCCAAAATAGGGTCATGGCCGAGTGCTCCTTATTGCAGGCTCTTCTTGAGCGTCGGATGGAGAAGGTTCATCGGCAAACGGCAGCAGGCGTGCCTGCTCGAATTCCGCATTGCGGCGGTTGTTGAACACCCACAGCGACAGGCCGATAAAGGCGATGGCGACGACCAGCGTGCCAAGGCCGCGGATGGTGCCCGCATCGAATTCAAATCCCATGGCTCACCTCTTGCTCTTGATGGCAGTGCCGAGCACTTGCAGGTACGAGACCAGCGCGTCCATCTCGGTCTTGCCTTTGAGGCTGGCAACGGCGCCACTGATGTCGTCGTCGGTGTAGGGCACACCCAGGGTGCGCATCACCTTCAGCTTGTTCTCGGTGTGGCTGCTGTCGACGGCGGCGGTGACCAACCAGGGGTAGGCCGGCATTTTCGACTCCGGCACCACGTTGCGCGGGTTGTACAAGTGCGCGCGGTGCCAGTCGTCCGAGTAGCGCGCGCCGACGCGGGCCAGGTCCGGACCGGTACGCTTGGAGCCCCACAGGAACGGGTGGTCCCACACGCTTTCACCGGCGACCGAGTAGTGGCCGTAACGCTCGGTTTCGGCGCGGAACGGACGGACCATCTGCGAGTGGCACTGCACGCACCCTTCGCGGATGTAGATGTCGCGGCCTTCCAGTTGCAGCGCGGTGTAGGGCTTCATGCCTTCGACCGGCTTGTTGGTGACGTCCTGGAAGAACAGCGGGACGATCTGGGTCAGGCCGCCGATACTCACGGCAAGTACCATCAGCAGCATCAGGATGCCGACGTTCTTTTCAATCGTTTCGTGTTTCATCACTGACTCCTCAGGCCATCTGCGTGGCGGTGGCGGCTTCGACAGGCTGTGCCGAACGCACGGTGCGCCACGTGTTGTAAGCCATCAGGAACATGCCGCTGAGGAACACCGCACCGCCCACCAGCCGCACGATGAAGCCAGGGTGGCTGGCCACCAGGGTTTCGACGAAGGAGTAGGTCAAGGTGCCGTCTTCGTTGATCGCGCGCCACATCAGGCCCTGGGCAATGCCGTTGACCCACATCGAGGCGATGTAGAGCACGGTGCCGATGGTGGCCAGCCAGAAGTGCGCGTTGATCAGGCCGAGGCTGTACATCTGCTCGCGACCGAAGATTTTCGGGATCATGTGGTACAGCGCGCCGATGGAAATCATCGCCACCCAACCCAAAGCCCCGGCGTGTACGTGGCCGATGGTCCAGTCGGTGTAGTGGGAGAGGGCGTTGACGGTCTTGATCGCCATCATCGGACCTTCAAAGGTCGACATACCGTAGAACGCCAGGGACACCACCAAAAAGCGCAGGATCGGGTCGCTGCGCAACTTATGCCAGGCGCCCGACAGGGTCATCATGCCGTTGATCATGCCGCCCCAGCTTGGCGCCAGCAGGACCAGCGACATCACCATGCCCAGCGACTGTGCCCAATCCGGCAGCGCGGTGTAGTGCAAGTGGTGGGGACCGGCCCAGATGTACAGGGTGATCAGCGCCCAGAAGTGCACGATGGACAAGCGATAGGAATACACCGGACGCTCAGCCTGCTTGGGTACGAAGTAGTACATCATCCCCAGAAAGCCCGCCGTGAGGAAAAAGCCTACCGCGTTGTGCCCATACCACCATTGCACCATGGCATCCGTCGCACCGCCGTACAGCGAGTAGGACTTGGTCAGGCTGACCGGGATTTCCAGGTTATTGACGATATGCAGGATGGCCACGGTGATGATGAACGCACCGAAGAACCAGTTGCCGACGTAGATGTGCTTGGTGTTGCGCTTCATCACCGTGCCGAAGAACACGATGGCGTAGGCCACCCAGACAATGGTGATCAGGATGTCGATCGGCCATTCCAGCTCGGCGTATTCCTTGGAGCTGGTGTAGCCCAGCGGCAAGGTGATCGCCGCCAGCAGAATCACCAACTGCCAGCCCCAGAAGCAGAACGCGGCGATTTTCGGCGCGAACAATTGGGTCTGGCAGGTGCGCTGCACCGAGTAGAACGAGCTGGCGAACAACGCACAGCCGCCAAAGGCGAAGATCACCGCGTTGGTGTGCAGCGGGCGCAAGCGGCCGAAGCTGGTCCAGGGCAAATCGAAGTTGAGCGCGGGCCAAACCAATTGGGCGGCGAGAAAAACCCCGAGCCCCATGCCGACGATGCCCCACACCACCGTCATAATGGCGAATTGGCGGACCACCTTGTAGTTATAGGCGGTACTTAAAGTTGTGTTCATGGTTCCCCATCCACGGTTCAACCCAAGCAAGTGCGGCACTTGGGCTGGAGTTATAGGCAGACTAAATAGCGAGGCAAGCATGGGCAAAGAGCACAAGGCCAGTATTGACGGGGATCAATGGGCGCAGTGTGTACGGCAACATGGCTGGTTGTGGGAGGTCGCCTCGGGCACGCCTGCGAGCGCAGCGCCGACGTTGATCCTGGCCCACGGCGCCGGTGCGCCGATGGACTCATCTTTCATGAACGACATGGCTGTACGCCTTGCCGGGCATGGCGTGAACGTGTTGCGCTTCGAGTTTCCCTACATGGCCCAGCGCCGGCTGGATGGCGGTAAACGTCCGCCAAATCCCGCGCCGAAACTGCTCGATGCCTGGCGTGAGGTGTATGCCGAGGTGCGACGCCATGTCGCTGGAAAACTGGCCATCGGTGGCAAGTCCATGGGCGGGCGCATGGCCAGCCTGTTAGCGGATGAGCTGGAGGCTGATGGGCTGGTTTGCCTGGGCTATCCGTTCTATGCGGTGGGCAAACCGGAAAAACCACGGGTCGAGCATTTGGCCGGGCTGAAGACGCCGACGTTGATCGTACAGGGCGAGCGCGATGCGCTAGGCAACCGGGCGGCGGTGCAAGGCTATGGATTGTCGCCGAGCATCGAGGTGATGTGGCTGGTGGCGGGGGATCATGACTTGAAGCCGTTGAAGGCGTCCGGGTTCACGCATGAGCAGCATCTGGAGGCTGCGGCGGTGGCAGTGGCGAAGTTTCTCGGCGCCTGTTAAGGCCTCGTCGCGAGCAAGCCCGCGCCCGCGTTCGACCGTGAACATCCCTAAGGATGGGGTCGAATGCAGGCGCGGGCTTGATCGCCAAAGCGCTTTAGCGGTTAAACCGCTCCACCAGCGAGTACTGGGTATTGGCGGTATGCGTCAGCTCTTCACTCAACTGCGCCGAGTTCAGGGCCTGCTCCGATGTCTGATCGGCCAACAGCGCAATGGTGCTGATGTTGCGGCTGATCTCTTCGGCCACCGAGCTTTGTTCTTCGGTCGCGGCGGCGATCTGGGAGGTCATGTCGGTGATGTGCGCCACCGCTTCGCTGATGCCGACCAGCGCCTGATCCGCTTCCATCACCCGCGCCACACCTTCTTCGGCCTGGCGATGCCCGGCGTCCATGGTTTGCACGGCGGCGGCGGCGGTTTGCTGCAGCTTGGCGATCAAGGCGTGGATCTGCCCGGTCGATTCGGCGGTGCGCTGCGCCAACTGGCGAACCTCGTCCGCCACCACCGCAAAGCCACGGCCCATTTCACCGGCACGGGCCGCTTCAATGGCGGCGTTCAGCGCCAGCAGGTTGGTCTGGTCGGCAATGCCTTTGATTACGTCGACTACGCCGCCGATCTCGTCGCTGTCCTTGGCCAATTGGGTGACGGTCACGCCTGTCTCGCCAACCGCCACCGACAGCCGCTGAATCGCCTCGCGGGTTTCGCCGGCGATATCGCGGCCGCGACCGGTCAAGCGATTGGCCTCCTGGGTTGCATCGGCGGTGCGTTGCACATGGCTGGCGACTTCCTGAGTCGTCGCCGCCATCTGGTTGACCGCCGTGGCCACCTGCTCGGTTTCGACACGCTGGCGTTCCAGGCCGCTGGAGCTGTTGTGCGCCAGGGTGTTGGACTGTGCGGCCTGGTCGTTGAGGTGCTCGGCAGTGTCCTGCAAGCGCGTCAGACACGTCTTCAGGCGCGCTTCCTGGCTGAGGATCGACATCTCCAGGCGCGCCTGGGCGCCACGGCTGTCGGTGTACATCTGCGCGATCAACGGGTCGGAGGTGGTCTGCTCGGCCAGGCGCAGCAGGCGCTTGAGGCCGCGCTGTTGCCAGGTCAGGCCCAGCAGGCCCAACGGCACCGACAACCCCGCAGCCAGGGCAAAACCCCAGTGGGAATTGAGCGAGGCGCCGATCATGAAGCTCAACTGGCTGATCAGGATAAACGGCAGCCAGTCCTGCAACACTGGCAGCCACTTGTCCCGCTGAGGAACGGCCGACTTGCCCCGGTTGATGCGTTGGTAGAGCGCTTCGGCCCGGCGGATCTGCTCGGCGGTGGGCTTGATGCGCACCGATTCGTAGCCGACCACCTGATTGCCATCGAAGACCGGCGTCACATAGGCATTAACCCAGTAGTGATCGCCCGTCTTGCAGCGGTTCTTGACAATGCCCATCCATGGCAAGCCTTGTTTGAGCGTCGACCACATATGCCCGAATACAGCCGCCGGCACATCCGGGTGACGTACCAGGTTGTGCGGGGCGCGCAGCAGTTCATCACGGGTGTACCCACTGATCTCGACGAACGCGTCGTTGCAGTAGGTGATCACGCCTTTGGCATCTGTGGTGGAGATCAACCGTTGCTGAGCGGGGAAGGTACGTTCGCGCTGGGTAACGGGTTGGTTATTACGCATGATTGTTCAATCCGCAAGGCTTTCAGTGGGTATCGGCCGGAAGAGGGGGTTATTTAACTTATTTTTGCAACAATCGACCGGCTGATCCCTGGACCAGAGGGATCAACCCGCCAGCATCGGGTAGGTAAACAGCCCGAAGTGCAGCAGATTCAAGCCGAAGTGCGTGGCAACCGCCGCCCCCAGCCCACCAAAGCGATAGGCGAACCCGTAGCCGACCCCGGCAATGCTCGCCAGCAGCACCCAGTGCCAGCCCGCGCCCAGGTGCACCAGGCCGAACAGCAAGGAAGCCAATAGCAGCGCAACGTTGTCGCCATAGGGCAGGTGTTTGAAGCGTCGGCTCAAGCCGCCTTGAATGTAGCCACGGAACAGCGCTTCTTCCACCAGGGTGACCAATAACAGGTTATTGAGCACCCACAGCCAGGCCTGGTCCGGCCATTTCGGCGCCCAACTGATCACCCCCAGCAACGCGGCGCCGCCCAGGGCGGCGATGGCGGTGAGGGCCAGCGCCAGCGCTGTGACGCAGATCGACAGGCGCAGGCCGCGCCGCGCAACGATCCACGGGCAGGCCAGCAACAGCCAGAAGCCGATCAGCGGCTTGTCCTGATTCAAATACATCGAGAACGGCACGGCGTCGGGCGTGAAACGCTGCGGGGCGATCCCGCGCCCGTTGTAGAACCCCGGCAGCCAGTGCATCGCCAGGCCCAGGGCCAATACGATAAACAACCCATGGCCCAGGTAGCGCGCCCATGGCGTGTGTTGCCGGCGCACGGCATACCCGGCGATCAGCAACAGCGCCACGGACACCACGGCGAGCAGGCCCAATTGCCCGTAAACCAGCGCCAGTACGTAGCCAATGGAAAGAAGCGCCAGGTACAGCCAGGGCAATGCGATCATTGGGAGAATCCTTTGAAAAATCTGGGCGCGATTATAGCTGCCGCCCCTGTGCACCCACATGAAACCTGCCTAGAGTGCCTTGGTCACTTTCCCCGGCCGCAACACCAACCACAACGCCCCGCCAATCAACATCCCGCCATACACATGCGCCATCGACAACGGCTCATCCAATAGCAACGCGCCCCACAGCACGCCGAACGGCGGGATCAGGAACGTGGTGGTCATCGATCTCACCGGCCCGATGGCCGTGAGCAAGCGGAAGTACAACACGTAGGCAAACGCCGTGCACACCAGCCCCAACCCCAGCAGCGACGTCCACACTTGCCAGCCACCCCAGCTTGCGGGCGGATGGCTGATGGCGCTGTAGGCAAACAGCGGCAGCAAAAACAGCGTCGCGCCGAGCATGCTGCCCAGGGCCGACAGGCGGCTGTCCAGGCCGCCGCGTTGATCCAGCCAACGTCGGGCGAGGAAGCCGGCAAAGCCATAGCAGGTGGTCGCCAGCAGGCAGGCCAGCGCACCCATCAATAACTCCAGGTCAAACGCCACCGGCCCGGCACGGGTCAGCACGCCGACGCCGAACAGGCCCAGGCACACCCCGGCGATTTTCGACGGGGTCAGGCGTTCGCTGAAAAACAGCCCGCCGATCAACACCCCCATCAGCGGCGTGGTGGCATTGAAGATCGCCGAGTAACCGGCCGGCAGCACTTGGGCCGCCACCGAGTACATGGTCGCGGGAATCCCGGAGTTGATCACCCCCAGCAACAGGACCGTCTTGAACTTGCCCTGGAAGTCCCATTTCACGCGCATCACCGCCAGCATCACCAGCAACCCGACGGCGGCAATCGACACGCGGAAAAACGCGGTCGGCACGGTGCCGATCTCCGGCGCGATGATGCGCATGAACAGAAAGCTGGCGCCCCAAATGGCAGCCAGCCCCAGCAGGTAGAGGGTGTCGACAGGTCTCACGCAACGCTCCAGCATCAATAAGGCGGCGAGTGTTGCCCAGCGGCCTGCGCGACACAATCACTGATTACACGACAAACCGCGTCACCAAACCGTTGAGGTCCACCGCCAGGCGCGACAGTTCCTGGCTGGCGGCTGAGGTTTGGGCGGCGCCGGCGGCGGTCTGGGTGGACAGGTCGCGAATGTTCACCAGGCTGCGGTCCACCTCGCGCGCCACCAGGGCCTGTTGCTCGGCGGCGCTGGCGATGACCAGGTTGCGCTGGCTGATCTGGGAAATGGCCGCAGTGATTTTTTCCAGGGCGCTGCCGGCGCTGTTGGCCCGTTGCAGGGTCTGGCCGGCGTGTTCGGCGCTGCTGGTGAGCGCATCGACGGTGTCCTGGGTGCCTTGCTGGATGCCGGTGATCATCTGTTCGATTTCTTCGGTGGAGTCCTGGGTGCGCTGGGCCAGCGAACGCACTTCATCGGCGACCACCGCAAAGCCGCGTCCAGCTTCACCGGCACGTGCGGCTTCGATTGCCGCGTTGAGCGCCAGCAGGTTGGTCTGGCCGGCAATACCACGTATCACCTCCAGCACCTTGCTGATGTCCTGGGACTGTGCGGCCAAGCCTTCGGCCTTGGTCGAGGCGCCGAGCACCTCGTCCACCAGGTTTTGGATCGAGCTGATGGTTTCGCTGATCTGATAATGCCCGTGCTTGCTGTCTTCATCCGAGGCCTGGGAGGCTTCGGCGCTGGACACCGCGTTGCCCGCCACCTCGTCCACGGCCGCGCTCATCTGGTTGACCGCCGTGGCAGCCTGTTCGATTTCATCGTTCTGCGCCTGCAGACCACGGGTGCTTTGTTCCATCACCGAACTCATTTCTTCGGCGGCCGAGGCCAACTGCTGCGCCGAGTCGCTGATGCCGCGGATTGTGCTGTGCAACTGCACCTGCATAGTGGCCAGTGCGGTCAGCAGTTGCGCCGCTTCGTCGTGGCCGTGCACTACGATCGGCTGGCTCAGGTCGCCGGCGGCGATGTTGCGCGCCACGCGCAGTGCCTGGCCAATGGGGGCGGTGATGCTGCGCGTGAGCAGCCAGGCCAGCAACAGGGTGGCGATCAGTGCGAAGACGATGATCAGGCCGACCACCCACTGCGCGCGCGTATACACCTGCGCGGCGGCCTCGGTGGCGACGTCGACGCCGTTCTGGTTAAACACAATCAGTTTTTCCAGGCTCTGGCCGAGGAGCGTGCCCTGCGGTGCGAGGCGGTTGGTCAGCAGGTCAATGGCGTCCTGCTGCCGATCCTTGTCCACCAGCGCAATCATCTGGCCCACGATGGTCAGGTAATCGGCGACGTTGGTTTTCACCTCGGCGAGCATCTGGCGCTCTTCGTCATTGTTCAGCACGGTTTCGTGGCGATCGAGCAGGGTTTGCAGCTCGCTGCGCAGGTGGGTGATCTGGTTTTTGCTGTTGTCACGTACCCGCGACTCATCGGTGGTCGCCAGGCGCAAGGCTTCCAGGCGGATGCTGGCCACATAGGCTGCGCTGTCGTGGATGTTCTCGATGCTGGGCATCCACGCAGCCTCGATCACCAGTGCGCTTTCACGCAGCTTGGCCATCTGGCCCAGGCCAAACAAACCGACAATCACCAGCAGGCCGGCCAGCACGCCAAAACTAAGACTGGCGCGCAAGCCGATCCGCATGTTCCTCAACGACATTTCAATGCTCCTTGGGCAAGTAGAACCTGTTCCCGGATCGGTCTTATGACCTAGTCAGGCAGGGAGAGGGCGCGCTGTATATCAAAGTGCCATCAACGTGGTAATCAGGGTTTCCCTTAGTTGGATCCAAAATGATGGCTCGTAGCCAGCTCTGAAACCCCTCGGAGTTTCCAGGGCCGCGGTGCCAGACCGCGGCTTTGCAGGCTTGCGGCGAGAACTCAATGCGGCGTCATGGTGTGTTAACTGACCATATGGTCAGCTTGCAAAAACCGAAAATAAATCTACGAAGTACACAAAGTTGTACAACGACGCGCCCAAAGTGCCCCTTCTCCTCGCTCCATACACTGGCTAAGCTCAGGGCTTCCAGATGCCCGCCCGAGGTTTCCCGCATGTCGCAACCCACGCCCGCCGCCGCGATTGCCCGCACGATCCTCGATGGCTTCGATGATTATCGCGAGCACTTTCGCCAGATCACCGATGGCGCCCGTGAGCGTTTCGAAAAGGCCCAGTGGCAACAGGGCCAGGCGGCATCGGCGGCGCGGATCAACCTGTATGAAGAGAAAGTCTTCGCGGTGATCAGCGGCCTGCGCGCCCGTTTCGATGAGGCCGACCTGCTGGACATCGACCTGTGGCCGCTGGTGAAAAGCGCCTACATCGGCCTGATCGACCTGCGTTTTGACGATGAACTGTCCGAGACCTGGTACAACTCGATCTTTTGCGGCCTGTTCAGCCATGACCTGATCAGCGACGGCTGCATGTTCATCCACACCACCCGGCCCAGCCTGCGTCGCGCGCGGGCCGCGCAAACCCGCACCTACACGCCGGCCGGCAACCTGCCCGAGATGCTCGCGCAGGTGTTCGCGGACTACCGCTTCAGTGAGCCTTACGCCGACCTTGCCGCCGACCTGCTGCGCCTGGAAGCGCAACTGCGGGAAAACCTGCCGGACTGGGTCTGCAAGGACCCGGACCTCAAGGTCGAGCTGTTTTCCTCGGTGCTCTACCGCAACAAAGGCGCGTACCTGGTCGGGCGCATCTACACCCGTGATGAACAATGGCCGCTGGTGATTCCGTTGCTGCACCGCGAAGGGCAGGGCATCCAGATAGATGCGCTGATCACCGACGAAGCCGACGTGTCGATCATCTTTTCGTTCACCCGCTCCTACTTCATGGTCGATGTGCCGGTGCCGGCGGAATTCATCGGCTTTCTCAAGCGCATCCTGCCGGGCAAGCACATTGCCGAGCTGTACACCTCCATCGGTTTCTACAAGCACGGCAAGTCGGAGTTCTACCGTGCGTTGATCAACCACCTGGCCACCACCGACGATCAATTCATCATGGCCCCCGGCGTACGCGGCATGGTCATGAGCGTGTTTACCCTGCCGGGCTTCAACACGGTGTTCAAGATCATCAAAGACCGCTTTTCGCCGTCGAAGAACGTCAACCGCGCCACGGTGATCGAGAAGTACCGCTTGGTTAAAAGCGTCGACCGCGTGGGGCGCATGGCCGATACCCAGGAGTTCGCCGACTTCCGGTTCCCCTTGAGCAAATTTGAGCCCGAGTGCCTGGCCGAGCTGCTTGAGGTGGCCGCCGGCACGGTCGAAGTGGAGGGCGACACGGTGTTGATCCGCCACTGCTGGACCGAACGGCGCATGACCCCGCTCAACCTGTATCTCGAGCACGCCAACCCCGCCCAGGTGCGCGAAGCCCTGGAGGACTACGGCCTGGCCATCAAGCAACTGGCGGCGGCGAATATCTTTCCCGGCGACATGCTGCTGAAAAACTTCGGCGTCACTCGTCACGGCCGTGTGGTGTTCTACGACTACGACGAAATCTGTTTCCTCACCGAAGCCAATTTCCGCCACATTCCCGCGCCGCGTACCCCCGAGGATGAAATGGCCTCCGAGCCCTGGTACTCCATCGGCCCGCTGGACGTGTTCCCCGAAGAATTTCCGCCGTTCCTGTTCGCCGACGCCAGCCAGCGCAAGCTGTTCGACGAACTGCACGGCGAGTTGTACAACGCCGACTACTGGAAAGGCCTGCAGGACGCGATTCGCGCCGGCAAGGTGATCGATGTGTTCCCGTATCGCAGAAAAGAGCAGCGCTAAGCGGTAAGCGACAAGCTGCAAGTAAAAGCGGTTTTGCTCTTCCTTGCCGCTTGAAGCTTGCCGCTAGCCACTGCTTTTCTGCCACAATCGCGGGCCGTGCATAAACAGACGCCCTCGTAAGTACCTGATGACTGACCAAGCGCCCGCTATCGACCAACTGCTCAAAAACCTCGATCACGCCATGCTCGCCGACCGCCACCGCTTGCGCCGGCAGTTGCTTGAGCTGCGCAAGAAGCCCGATGAGCAGAAGCTGGCGCAGTGGGTCGCGCGTATGCAAGCGTCGTGCGCCCAGGTCACGGCGCGGCGCGCCAGCCTGCCGGTGATCCGCTACGACGACAGCTTGCCGATCGCGGCCAAGCGCGACGAGATCAAAGAGGCGCTGCAAAAGCATCAGGTGCTGATTATTGCCGGCGAAACCGGCTCGGGTAAAACCACGCAATTGCCGAAAATCTGCCTGGAGATCGGGCGTGGCCAGTACGGCCTCATCGGTCATACCCAGCCCCGCCGGATTGCCGCGCGCAGCGTCGCCAGCCGCGTGGCCGAAGAGCTTGCCACGCCCTTGGGCGCGCTGGTCGGCTATCAGGTGCGGTTCGAGGACCAGAGCGACTCCAACACCCTGATCAAGCTGATGACCGACGGTATCCTGCTGGCGGAAACCCAGAACGACCGCTACCTGGAACGCTACGACACGATCATCGTCGACGAAGCCCACGAACGCAGCCTGAACATCGACTTTCTGCTGGGCTACTTGAAGACCCTGCTGCCGCGGCGTCCGGACCTTAAAGTCATCATCACGTCGGCCACCATCGATCTTGAGCGCTTTTCCAAGCACTTCGACGATGCGCCGATTGTCGAGGTCTCGGGCCGTACCTTCCCGGTGGACACTTGGTACCGCCCGCTGACCCTGGAGCAGGACGAGGAGGGCAACCGCGTCGAGGACGACTTGACCGTCGACCAGGCGATCCTCGCCACCCTCGATGAAATCGCCGCCCATGAGCGCAGCGAGCGGCGCAGTCCCGGCGATGTGCTGGTGTTTTTGCCGGGCGAGCGCGAGATTCGCGATGCCGCCGATATGCTGCGCAAGGCCCAGCTCAAGCACACCGAAATTCTGCCGCTGTACGCGCGTTTGTCACCGGCCGAGCAGCAGCGGATTTTCCAGTCCCACCCGGGCCGCCGTGTGGTGCTGGCGACCAACGTCGCGGAAACCTCGCTCACCGTGCCGGGCATCCGTTATGTGATCGACAGCGGCACCGCGCGCATCAGCCGCTACAGCTACCGCGCCAAGGTGCAGCGCCTGCCGATCGAGGCGATTTCCCAGGCCAGCGCCAACCAGCGTAAAGGCCGCTGCGGCCGGGTCGAGCCGGGCATCTGCATCCGCCTGTACAGCGAAGAAGATTTCATCGGACGCCCGGAATTTACCGACCCGGAGATCCTGCGCACCAACCTCGCCGCGGTGATCCTGCAGATGCTGCACCTGCGCCTGGGCGAGATCACCGATTTCCCGTTTATCGAGCCGCCGGACGGCAAGGCCATCAGCGACGGGTTCAACCTGCTGCAGGAACTCTCGGCGGTGGACCGCAACAGCCAGCTCACGCCGCTGGGTCGCCAGTTGGCACGCCTGCCGGTGGACCCGCGCATGGGCCGCATGCTGCTCGAAGCCGCCAAGCTGGGCAGCTTGCAGGAAGTGCTGATTGTCGCCAGCGCCATGTCGATCCAGGACCCGCGCGAGCGCCCGCCGGAACGCCAGCAGGCCGCCGACCAGGCCCACGCCCAGTGGAAGGACCCGGATTCGGACTTCGCCGGGCTGGTCAACCTGTGGCGTGGCTTTGAAGAACAGCGCCAGGCGCTCACCGCCAGCCCGCTGCGCAACTGGTGCCGCAAGCATTTCCTCAACTACCTGCGCCTGCGCGAGTGGCGGGATTCCCATCGCCAGTTGAGCCTGATCTGCCGCGACATGCAGCTGACCCTCAATAAAGAACCGGCCGACTACCCCAAACTGCACAAGGCGGTGCTGGTGGGCCTGCTCAGTCAGATCGGCCAGAAGACCGAAGACGGCGATTACCTCGGTGCCCGCCAGCGGCGTTTCTGGATTCACCCCTCTTCGGGTATCGGCAAGAAGCGCCCGCAATGGCTGATGACCGCCGAACTGGTGGAAACCACCAAGCTGTATGCGCGCATGGTGGCCAAGATCGACGCCGACTGGATCGAGCCGCTGGCGGGGCACCTGATCAAGAAAAACCACTTCGAGCCGCACTGGGAGAAAAAGCGCGGGCAAGTGGTGGCGTTTGAACAGATCACCCTGTTCGGGCTGATTGTGGTGGGCCGTCGGCCGGTGCATTACGGGCCGATCGACCCGGTGGTGTCGCGCGAGTTGTTTATCCGTGAAGGCCTGGTGCGCGGTGAGATTCAGTCCCGTGCCAAGTGCCTCACCGCCAACCAGCAATTGCTCGAACAGCTCGACGAACTTGAAGCCAAGGCGCGCCGTCGCGACATCCTGGCCGACGAAGAAACCCTGTACGCCTTCTACGATGCGCGCTTGCCGGCGGAGATCCACCAGACCGCCACCTTCGACAGCTGGTACAAGGTCAACAGCCAGAAAGACCCGCACCTGTTGATCATGCGCGAGGAAGACGTGCTGGCCCGCGAGGCCAGTGAAGTTACCGCCGCGCACTATCCAGATACCTTGCACCTGGGCGACCTGGCCCTGGCCTTGAGCTACCACTTTGAACCCAACCATCCGCGCGATGGCGTGACCCTGCGCGTACCGGCGCCATTGCTGCCGGCCCTGCCGCCGGAGCGCCTGGAATGGTTGGTGCCGGGAGTGATCGAAGCCAAGTGCATCGCCCTGGTGCGCAACCTGCCCAAGGCCCTGCGCAAAAACTTCGTGCCGGTACCGGACTTCGTCAAGGCAGCGCTGCAGCGCATCGAATTCGCCCAGGGTTCGCTGCCCCACGCGCTGGGCCGCGAATTGCTGCGCATGACCGGCGCGCGGGTCAGCGATGAAGCCTGGGCCGAGGCGGCGCAGCAGGTGGAAAACCATCTGAAGATGAACCTGGAAGTGGTCGACGGCCAGGGCAAGTTCCTCGGCGAAGGCCGTGACCTGGCTGAACTGACGGCACGCTTTGCCGAAGCCAGCCAGGCCGCCCTGGCCGTGCCGCAGACCGCGAAAAGCCAGCAACCGGTGCAAGCCAAGGCGTTCGCGCCGGTGGCCGAAAAGACCCAGCAGCAGATTGCGGGGTTGTCGATGACGGTGTACCCGGCGCTGGTGGAAGAAAGCGGTACGGTCAAGGAAGGGCGGTTCTCCACCGCTGCCGAGGCCGAGTTCCAGCATCGCCGCGCCTTGCAACGGCTGCTCATGCAACAACTGGCGGAACCGGCGAAATTCCTGCGCGGCAAATTGCCCGGCTTGACCGAGTTGGGCCTGATGTACCGCGAACTGGGGCGTATCGACGCGCTGGTGGAAGATATCCTGCTGGCCAGCCTCGACAGCTGCGTGCTTGAAGGCGAAACCAGCCTGCCACGTGACGGCGCGGGGCTGGCGGCGTTGGCCGAGCGCAAGCGCGGCAGTTGGACCGAGTACGCCGAACGCCTGGCGCGCTTGACCCTGGAGGTGCTGAAACTCTGGCACGGCCTGCAAAAGCGCTTCAAAGGCAAGATCGACCTGGCCCAGGCCGTGGCCCTCAACGACATCAAGCAGCAACTGAACCACTTGGTGTACCCGGGTTTTGTGCGGGAAACCCCGGCGCAATGGTTCAAGGAACTGCCGCGCTATCTCAAGGCCATCGAACTGCGCCTGGAGAAACTGCCGAGCCAGGTGCAAAAGGACCGGGTGTGGAGCGGTGAGCTTAGTGGGCTGTGGGTGCAGTACCAGAACCGCCTGAAAAAACACGCCCAGGAAGGCAAGCGCGACCCTCAGTTGGAGCTGTATCGCTGGTGGTTGGAGGAGTACCGCGTGTCGTTGTTCGGTCAGCAGTTGGGCACCAAGGTGCCGATTTCCGACAAGCGCTTGAGCAAGCAGTGGACGCTGGTCGAGGCCTGATCCCTCCTCGGTGTGCAGGAACAGTCGGCACCGACTGTGAGAGGGCGCTTGCCTGTGATAGCGGTGAATCAGTTACACAATCTGGGCCTGACACACCGCTATCGGGGAGCAAGCCCCCCTCACATTGAAATTCGCTCATCCGGCATATGGCGCCAAATCCCTGGGTTTGTGGCAAACTTCGCGACCATAAATGCCGGAATCGCCTTGATGGGCTGGTATGCAGCCGTGGCGCGATGGAATAAAGCGTTGCCAGTTTGATGTCCGCCAGGCGGAATAAAACTACTTAAAGTTTGGTACGACGGTACCAATATCTTCTGCCTGACAGATCTAGAGGAACGACCGTGCATAACGTCGTCATCAGTGGTACTGGCCTTTACACCCCTGCCAACAGCATCTCCAACGAAGAGCTGGTGCAGTCTTTCAACACCTACGTGCAACAGTTCAACCGCGACAACGCTGACGCCATCGAGCGCGGTGAGGTGCAGGCGCTGACCGAGTCCAGCGCGGCCTTTATCGAGAAGGCATCGGGCATCAAGAGCCGCTTTGTGATGGACAAGGACGGCATTCTCGACCCGCAGCGCATGACCCCGCGTCTGCCTGAGCGCAGCAACGACGAGTGGTCGGTGCTCTGCCAGATGGCCATCGGCGCCGCCGAACAGGCCCTGCAACGCGCCGGCAAGACCGCCGCCGACATCGACGGCGTGATCGTGGCCTGCTCCAACCTGCAGCGCGCGTACCCGGCTATCGCTATCGAAGTCCAGGAAGCCCTGGGTATCGCCGGGTTCGGTTTTGACATGAACGTGGCGTGTTCCTCGGCCACCTTCGGCATCCAGAACGCCGCCAACAGCATCCAGCTTGGCCAGGCCCGGGCGATCCTGATGGTCAACCCGGAGGTCTGCACCGGCCACCTGAACTTCCGCGACCGCGACAGCCACTTCATCTTTGGTGACGCGGCAACGGCGGTCGTGCTCGAACGTGCCGACCTGGCAACTTCCGAGCATCAGTTCGAGGTGGTGAGCACCAAGCTGCTGACCAAGTTCTCGAACACCATCCGCAACAACTTCGGCTTCCTCAACCGCGCGGCCGAAGAGGGCATCGGCGCCCCCGACAAGCTGTTCGTGCAGGAAGGCCGCAAAGTCTTCCGCGACGTATGCCCGATGGTGGCCGAGCTGATCGGCGTGCACCTGCAGGAAAACCAGTTGGACGTGGCCGACGTCAAGCGCTTCTGGCTGCACCAGGCCAACCTGAGCATGAACCACCTGATCGTGAAGAAATTGCTGGGCCGCGAAGCCACGGTGGAAGAAGCGCCGGTGATTCTCGATACGTACGCCAATACCAGCTCGGCCGGCTCGGTGATTGCCTTTCACACCTATCAGGATGATCTGCCCAAGGGCTCCGTCGCCGTGCTCAGCTCGTTTGGTGCCGGGTATTCGATCGGCAGCGTGATCCTGCGCAAGCGTTGATCCTGCGTATTCACTCTCGAGGTCTTAATGGCAGCAGCGGACGATACGCACCTGCTTGAACGCTTGCTCAAGGGTGAGCAGCAGGCCTACAAGGAGTTGGTCACCACCTACCAGAGCGCCATGCGCGCGGTGGCCTATGCGATCGTCGGCCAGCGTCATGCCGATGAAGTGGTGCAGGACGCATGGCTGTCGGTGGTGCGCAACCTGGCCAGGTTTGAAGGGCGTTCCAGTCTCAAGACCTGGTTGCTGACCATCACCGCCAACGCCGCAAAAGGGCGCTACAAGCAGAATCGTCGTGAGGTACTGCTCGATGATTTGCCATCGCCCCACGGCACTATTGGTGATGATCGCTTCGCGCCTGACGACGGTCATTGGGCCGTTGCTCCGTATGCCTGGCACCAGGACACACCGGAAGCTTTGCTGACCGAAGATGAATTGCGTAGATGCCTGGAACATACGTTACTAAGTTTGTCTGAATTGCAGAGCAGCGTGCTGGTGCTGCGTGAGCGCCAGGGCCTGGAGCTGGAAGAGATCTGTAATCTTCTGACGCTGTCGCTCTCCAATGTCCGTGTGCTGTTGCATCGAGCGCGGCTTAAAGTCTTCGCCACGGTGGAGCATTTTGAGGAAACGGGCGAATGCTGACCTGTAAAGAACAAGTGGCGCGTTCCAGTGACTACCTCGACGGGCAATTGAGCTTTCGCGAGCGCTTGCTGATGCGTCATCACTTGATGTTCTGCCCGAACTGTCGGCGGTTCATCCGCCAGATGCGCCTGATGCAGGCGACGCTGAGGATCATGCCGCAGGAGCCGGTGAAGGAGGCTGATGCACTGGCGCAACGGCTGGCTGCCGAGTGGCGCAAGGATCAGTAGAGGCGGGGAATAAGGGCAACGTGTGCGGGATGATCGAACGGATGATGGGGATCGATCCTCCCGCGCAAACCTGCTGCAACCACCTCGGGCCGTCCTGGCCCGAGGCGTATGACACTGACAATCAGAACTTGGCTTCTGCGTCCAACTGCAGGGTGTTGGCGTTGGCGTCGCGGTAGCCCGTGGCGCTGGCATAATCGGCTTTGGTCAGGAAGTACGTGGCGCCGACGGCGAAGTTCTTGTCGATGTCGTAACCGACCTTGAACTTGTGGCCACGTGCGCCGGTGAAGCCGCCGGCGAAGTCGGAGTCGGTGAAGGCACCGACCACGGCATAGCGCTGCACGTCACGGTAGTTGTAGTCCAGGTTGAAGCCAAACACCTTGGACTTGGCACCCAGCAACCAGGCGGTGTCCTTGTCTTTGTCGGTGGCTTCGTTGTTCTTCACGTATTGACCGTAGAAGGACAACGGCACGGCCAGGCCGCCGATATCCACTTGGCTGAAACCTTCATACAGACGGTATTCACTGGCGTTGCCGGCGGTGGTGTTGGCGATGGTTTCAGCCGGGGTCAGGCATTGGGTTGAGCCAGCGCTCGGGCAACGGCTGTCTTCGTCGTTCTTGAAGGCATAGACGCTGCCGCCCACGGTCAACTTCAGGTTGTCGGTCAGCGCGAAGCGCGAGCCCAACTGGCCGGCCGTCATGCGCAGGTCGTTGCGAAATTGCACGCCTTCGCCGTTGACGTTGTCCTTGAGGCTGTAGTTACCCAGGCTGCCGAACAGCTCGGCGCTGCCGCCCAGTGGGTATTTGTAGGTCACGGCCAGGCCTTCCGGGTTGATGTCGCTATCCCAGATCACATCGCCCATGCTGACCCACGGTTGCAGCATCTTGCCGCCGATCACGTGCAGGTTCTTGATCTGGTCGGGGTGATAGTCGATGTAGCCAAGGTCCAGCCACAGCGACTTCTTGTTGAAGTAGCCATCCAGGTCCTGGTTGGTGGAGCGGGCGTCTTCGCTGCTGCCGGTGGCGATACGGATGCCGCTGTCCACTTGCGAGTTGATTTCGGTGTAGGCGCCCAGGCGGGCACGGATGCGCTGACGGTCCTTGTCCTTGCCGCCGTTGTTGGGGGTGCCGTCGATCTTGACGGTTTCCTGGCGGAAACGTACATCGCCCTTGAGCTGAGTCTTGGCGGCCCAGGCCAGCTTCTGGTCGAAGCTGCTCAGTTCGTTGGTCTTTTTCGCGGTGGCCGCGATCTGCTCGTTGGTCTCTTGTTGAGCTTGCCGTGCGATCTGCTGTTCTTTCTGGTCTTTGGCCAACTCGTTCTGCAGTTCGGTGTACTGCGAAGCGGTGATTTGACCGTTGGCCTTGAGCATGTCGAGCAACTTAGCGTCGACTGCAGCGCTGGCCGGAACGCTCAGGGCCAGTAACAGGCCGCCGCACAGGACCGCCGCAGTTTTAGTGGAAGCAAGACGCATATCAATCTCCGAAAGTGAGGAGGGATGGCAAACCATCCAGGACACAACCGACCGATGACGGACGGAAAAAATAGCCGCCGGGTAGAACCTGGCGCTCTAAAAACAGGCGTCAGTATCGCGATGGTTTATGACGGAGCAGTGGCTAAGTGATGTCATGTACATGACAAATTTTTCATGTTCGGAACTATTGCTTTAGCCCTGTGTCGCGGGATTTGAGGGTGTGCCGGGGGCGGCGATAAGCGATACTCGCCAGGCTTTCTGCCCCGAAGTAGTGAGGATGTCGATGCCGCTGCAACGTTTGATCAGCCTGTCCGAAATTGCCCCGCAGACCTGGGATCAACTGGTGCCACAGGCCCAGCCCTTTGTGCGGCATGCGTTCTTGAGCGCGCTGGAAGACAGCGCCAGCGTGGGCCCGCATTCCGGCTGGCAGCCCGAGCATTTGTTGCACTGGGAGGGTGACCGGCTGGTGGCGGCGCTGCCCGGTTATCGCAAGTGGCATTCCTACGGAGAGTACGTGTTCGACCATGGTTGGGCGGACGCCTGTGCGCGGGCCGGCATCGACTATTACCCCAAACTGCTCACCGCCGTTCCGTTCAGCCCCGTCAGCGGCCCGCGCCTGTTGGCGGCCAGCGCCGAGGATGGCTTTGAATTGCTCAACAGCCTGCCGGGTTACCTGGAAATCGAAGGGCTTTCCGGCGCCCATATCAACTTCACCGATGCATTGGCCGATCAGGCACTGGCCCTCCAGCCCGGTTGGATGCAGCGCCTGGGCTGCCAGTTTCATTGGCAGAACCGCGGCTACCGCGACTTCCAGGATTTCCTCGACGCTCTGAGTTCACGCAAGCGCAAGCAGATGCGCAAAGAGCGTGAGCAAGTGGCGGGGCAGGGCATCGACTTCCAGTGGCTGGAGGGCCATGAGCTGAGCGAGGCGCAGTGGGATTTTGTCTACGCGTGCTACGCCAACACCTACGCGGTACGCCGCCAATCCCCCTACCTGACCCGCGCGTTTTTCAGCCTGCTGGCCGAACGCATGCCCGAGGCGATCCGCGTAGTGCTGGCCAAACAAGGTACGCGGCCGGTGGCCATGGCCTTCAGCCTGATCGGCGGCGACAGTTTCTATGGGCGCTACTGGGGCTGCCTGGCGGAGTTCGACCGCCTGCATTTCGAAACCTGTTTCTATCAGGGCATGGACTACGCCATCGCCCACGGCCTGCAACGTTTTGACGCCGGAGCCCAGGGCGAGCACAAGCTGATTCGCGGGTTCGAGCCGGTGATCACCCGTTCGTGGCACTACCTGCGCCATCCGGGGCTCAAGACGGCCGTGGAGGATTTTCTCGAGCGCGAGCGCGTGGGGGTGCTGGCGTATGCCGAAGAGGCGAAGGCGGCGTTGCCGTATCGGCAGGTGTAAGGTTCGCCGCTCTGTTCGCGGGCGATCAGGCGTGGGAGGGGCAAGCCCCTCCGATCCTTTGATGGCATGCAGGCTTCAGTCGATACCGACAAAGCCCCCCGTTTGATGCTGCCACAGCCGTGAATACAGGCCCTTGTGGGCCAGCAACTCGGTGTGGCTGCCGCTCTCGGCAATGTGGCCTTTCTCCAGCACCACCAGGCGGTCCATGCGGGCGATGGTCGACAAGCGGTGGGCAATCGCAATCACAGTCTTGCCTTGCATCAAGGTCTCCAGGCTTTCCTGGATCGCGGCTTCGACTTCGGAGTCCAGCGCTGAGGTGGCCTCGTCCATGATCAGGATCGGCGCATTTTTGAGCAGCACCCGTGCGATGGCGATGCGCTGACGCTGCCCGCCGGACAGTTTCACCCCACGTTCGCCCACATGGGCATCCAGTCCGGTACGGCCTTCGGCATCCGACAGCAGCGGGATGAATTCATCGGCACGCGCCTTGTGCACCGCGGCCCACAGCTCCTCATCGGTCGCGTCGGGTTTGCCGTACAGCAGGTTGTCACGGATGGAGCGGTGCAGCAGCGAAGTGTCCTGGGTGATCATGCCGATGTGTTCGCGCAGGGATTCCTGGGCCACCTCGGCGATGTCCTGGCCATCGATCAAAATGCGCCCGCCCTGCAGGTCGTACAGGCGCAGCAGCAGGTTGACCAGGGTCGACTTGCCTGCACCCGACGGGCCGATCAGGCCGATTTTTTCACCGGCCTTGATCTCAAGGTTCAAGCCGCCAATGATCCCGCTCTGCTTGCCGTAGTGGAAATCCACCTGCTCAAAACGAACCTGGCCATGGGGCACCGTCAGGCGCGGGGCGTTGTCACGGTCGACCACCGCCAGCGGCTGGGCAATGGTCTTGAGGCCGTCCTGCACCATGCCGATGTTTTCGAAAATGCCGTTGACCACCCACATGATCCAGCCGGACATGTTGACGATGCGGATCACCAGGCCGGTGGCCAGGGCGATCGCACCCACGGAAATCAGTGAGTGGGTCCACAGCCACAGGGCCAGCCCGGTGGTGGTGACGATCAACAGGCCGTTCATGGTGGTGATCACCACGTCCATACCTGTCACCAGGCGGCTGGCCAGTTGGGTTTTTTCGGTCTGCTCGATGATTGCTTCCTTGGCGTACTCCTGCTCATAGCGCGTGTGGGCAAACAGTTTCAAGGTGGTGATATTGGTGTAGCCGTCGACGATGCGCCCCATCAGTTTGGAGCGTGCTTCCGAGGAGATCACCGAGCGTTCCTTCACCCGCGGTACGAAGTAACGCAGCGTCAGGCTGTAGCAGACGATCCAGGTCACCAGCGGGATCATCAGGCGCCAGTCGGCCTCGGCAAACAGCACCAGGGAACTGATGGCATAGATCGCCACGTGCCAGATCGCGTCCACGGCTGCGACGGCGGAGTCGCGCAGGGAGTTGCCGGTTTGCATGATGCGCTGGGCGATGCGCCCGGCGAAGTCGTTCTGGAAGAAATTCAGGCTCTGTTTGAGCACGTAGCTGTGATTCTGCCAGCGAATCAGGCTGGTCATGCCGGGGCTGATGGTCTGGTGCACCAGCAGGTCATGCAGGGCGCCGAAGATCGGGCGCAGCAGCAGGGCGACCACGGCCATCCAGATCAACTCGGTGCTGTGCACCTGGAAAAAGTTGGCGGGCGGCGTGCCTTGGGCCAGGTCGATGATGCGGCTCAGGTAGCTGAACAGCGCAACCTCGATCAACGCGCCGATCAGGCCCACCACCAGCAGCGCGGCAAAACATGGCCACACCTGGCGCAGGTAGTAGAGGTAGAAGGGCAGGACTTTATCGGGAGGGGCGGCGCTGGGCGCGTCGCGGAAAATATCGATCAGTTGTTCAAAGCGACGATAGAGCATTAGGGTTGACGCCCGCCGGACGGGCTCTCCTTTCAAATGCGCACGCGGCCTCGTGAGCCGCGTGCGGAGCTGCCTGCCGACCTCAGTCGATGCGCTTGGCCGACTTGATCAGGACAGGATCGACAGGCACGTTCTGCATGCCTTGCTTGGTGGTGGTCTGGGAGTTGACGATGATATCGACCACGTCCATGCCCTTGACCACTTTGGCGAACACGGCATAACCGGCATCGCGACCTGGGTCGAGGAAGGCATTGTCCGCCACGTTGATAAAGAACTGGCTGGTGGCCGAATCCGGGTTCGAGGTGCGCGCCATCGACAGCGTGCCACGCACGTTATGCAGGCCATTGCTGGCTTCGTTCTTGATCGGTGCTTCGGTCGGCTTTTGCGACATCTGCTGGGTGAACCCGCCGCCCTGGACCATGAAACCTGGAATCACGCGGTGGAAAATCGTGTTGGTGTAGAAGCCCTTGTCGACATAGGCCAGGAAATTTTTGGTACTGATCGGCGCCTTGACCGGGTCCAGTTCGATTTCGATGTCGCCGTTGGTGGTGGAGATCAGCACTTGAGGGGCCTTGGCCGGCTCGGCCGCCATCAGGTTGGCAGCGAACAGAACGGAACCGGCAAAGAAGGCGATTTTTTTCAGCATGGGTCAGTGATCCTGGGTAGTGGTGTCGACGGTCTTTAGAAAGTCGAGCAAGGTCGCGTTAAAGACTTCGGGTTGATCCAGCGGCGTGGCATGGCGGGAATCTTCGATCACCACCAGTCGCGCGTTGGGCAGCAGTTTTACATAGATTTCTTTGTGCGCCACGGGGGTGTAGTCGTGGTCGGCGCTGATGACCAAAGTTGGACAGGTAATTCTGGAAAGTCGTTCCAGCACGCCCCAGCCCACAATCGCATCGAAGCTGGCGAGATAAGCACGTTTGTCGTTTTTTGCCCAGCGTTCGGCCATCTTGCGGCGCAGGTCGACCTGATGCGGTTTGGGAAACAGCCGATCGCCCAAGGCCTTGCCGATGGTGTTCACGCTGAGCACACGGGCCAGGGTCCAGCGCTTGGCCCACTGCCAATAGTCATCGGCGCTGCGCACCTTGACCTCAGGCGCGCTGTTGACGATGCACAAGCTCTTGACCAGGGCGGGCTCGTCCACCGCCAACTGGAAGGCGATCATGCCGCCCATGGACAGGCCCACCACATGGGCGGGCGGCAGGTTCAGATGATCGAACAGCGCCAGCAGGTCACCGGTAAACCCTTTGATGCTGTAGCGCTCTCGGGGTTTGTCGGAGCGCCCGTGACCGCGCACGTCCACCACGACCACGCGGTAGGACCTTGCCAGTACCGGGATCTGCAGTTCCCAGTCCTGGCTGCTGGAGCCCAGGCCGTGGATCAGCACCAGCGGGTGACCGTGGCCGTATTCCTCGTAATGCAGGGTGCAGCCTTCGTGGTCGAACCAGGCCATGCATGAACTCCGTTTCAGGCTTGCCGGGGAGCGGCGAAAGGCGCGTCCAGGGGGGCGGTGTCAAACGTGCGCAGCAATTCCACGAGGATCTGCGTGGCCGGCCCCAGGGGTTTGTCTTTGTTTGAGTACAGGAAAAACGTCGGGTGGCGGCTGCCGCCCTGTTCCAAGGGTAGCTGCTTGAGCAGCCCTTCGGCGAGTTCGCGCTCGATCATATGCCGCGGCAGCCAGGCAAAGCCCAGGCCGCTGCCGACAAAGGCGGCGGCGGTGGCCAGGCTGCCGACGGTCCAGCGCTGTTCGGCGCCGAGCCAGCCGACGTCGCGTGGCTGCTGGCGGCCGGAGTCGCGGATCACCACTTGCATCTGGCTTTCCAGGTCCTGGAAGCTCAGCTCACGGTTCATGCGGTGCAACGGATGTTCCGGGTGGGCCACGGCGACGAACTCCACGTCGCTCATTTCCGTGCCCAGGTAACCGGGGATACTGAAACCGCAGATCGCCAGGTCGGCCACGCCTTCGATCAGCAGTTCTTCGACGCCGGACAGCACCTCCTCACGCAGGCGCACGCGGCAACCGCGACTCTGCGGCATAAACGCGCTGAGGGCGCGTACCAGGCGCGCGTTGGGGTAGGCGGCGTCGACCACCAGCCGTACTTCGGCCTCCCAGCCTTGTTCCATATGGTGGGCGAGGTCTTCCAGTTGGCTGGCGTTTTTCACCAGTTGTCGGGAGCGGCGCAGCAGCACTTCACCGGCGTCGGTGAGCACCGCCTTGCGCCCGTCGATGCGCAGCAGCGGCACGCCGAGCTGGTCTTGCATGCGGGCCACGGTGTAGCTCACCGAGGACTGCGAACGGTGCAGTGCTTCGGCGGCCTGGGCGAAGCCGCCATGGTCGACCACGGCTTGCAGCGTGCGCCATTGATCGAGGGTAACGCGGGGCGCTTTCAAGATGGGTTCCTCTTGTCCTAAGCTGGCAGTCCTTATTGGAGACTGCCGAATGAGAAAATTGTGTTGTGTGTTGCTGGCGCTGCTGCCCTTGAGTGCATTGGCCTACCCCATCGACGTGACAAAGAAGATCGATGGCGTGAGCGTGGACTACACCGCCTCCGATGTGGACGGCGACATCAGCTCGATTCAGCTAAACAACTACGGCACGAAAGACGCCGTGTGTTCGGTAACCTTCACTAACGGCCCGGAAGCACCGCGTCGGCGTACCGTCACAGTGCCTGCGGGCAAAAGCACCAACACCACGGTCAAGTTCAACCGCGCCATTATCAAGATGCGCATTGCCCTGGCCTGCGCGCCAAAATAAAGCCGCAGCGGAGCATGTCTACAGGAATACTCCGCTTATCAACAAATTTCTAGATGGGTTGGAGCAGTTTTTTGCGCTTTTTTATCGAATGAGCCTTGGTTAATCTTTTCTCCATCGACTTACAGCAGTTTCAGATGGAGCCTACGAAGCCATGTCCAACGTTCTGATCATCGAAAGCAGCGCCCGCCAGCAGGACTCGATCTCCCGCCAACTGACCCGGCAATTCATCAGCCAATGGCAGGCGGCCCACCCGGCGGACCAGATCACCGTGCGAGACGTGGCCCTCAACCCGGTGCCGCACCTGGACGCCAACCTGCTGGGTGGCTGGATGAAACCGGCGGATCAGCGCAACGCCGACGAGCAGGCCTCCCTCGACCGCTCAGACGAATTGACCAACGAACTGCTGGCCGCCGACGTGCTGGTGATGGCCGCGCCGATGTACAACTTCGCCATCCCCAGCACCCTCAAAGCCTGGCTGGACCATGTGCTGCGAGCGGGCGTGACCTTCAAATACACCGCCACCGGCCCCCAGGGGCTGCTGAACGGCAAGCGCGCGATCGTACTCACCGCACGGGGTGGCATTCACACCGGCGCCAGCTCTGATCACCAGGAACCCTACCTGCGCCAGGTCATGGGGTTTATCGGGATTCACGATGTGACCTTCATTCATGCCGAAGGGGTGAACCTCAGTGGTGACTTCCACGAGAAGGGCATCAACCACGCCAAGGCCTTACTGGCGCAGGTGGCCTGATCCGTTAATCGTCAGGTAATCGGGTGATGTTTATATCGCTCCACGCAAACCCTTCAAGTACGCGTAAGAACCTCCCTTTGCACTTTTTGCTCCTGAGTGCTCCTGCCCGACTGACGCTTTAGCGAGGTCGGGTTTTTTTTGCCCCGAGTTTCTTCAAGCCCCGAAAACCTTTAATGTCGCGCCCATTCGAAATGAGGCGCGCATGGGCTATCTACTGGTTGTCACCCTGATTCAGGCATTTTCCTTCAGCTTGATCGGCGAATACCTCGCCGGTCACGTCGACAGCTACTTCGCCGTGCTGATGCGCGTGGTGCTGGCCGGGCTGGTATTTATCCCGCTGACCCGCTGGCGCTCGGTGGAACCTGCATTCATGCGCGGCATGCTGGTGATCGGTGCGTTGCAGTTCGGCGTGACCTACGTGTGCCTGTACTTGAGCTTTCGCGTACTCACCGTGCCGGAGGTGTTGCTGTTTACCATCCTCACGCCGCTGCACGTGACCCTGATCGAAGACGCCCTGAACCGACGTTTCAACCCGTGGGCACTGGTTGCCGCCCTGGTAGCGGTGGCGGGCGCGGCGGTGATTCGATTCGACCAGATCACCCCGCACTTCCTGATGGGCTTTTTGCTGCTGCAACTGGCCAACTTCACCTACGCGGCCGGGCAGGTGATGTACAAGCACTTGGTGGCGCGCTACCCGAGTGACCTGCCGCACTACCGGCGTTTCGGCTACTTCTATCTGGGCGCGCTGTTGGTGGTGTTGCCGGCGTTCCTGTTGTTCGCCAAGGCCGACTTCCTGCCACAAGCGCCGCTGCAATGGGGCGTGCTGGTATTCCTGGGCCTGGTCAGCACCGCGCTCGGCATGTACTGGTGGAACAAAGGCGCGTGCCTGGTGCATGGCGGCACGTTGGCGGTGATGAATAACCTGCATGTGCCAGTGGGGTTGTTGCTGAATTTGCTGATCTGGAACCAGCACGAGCCGCTCGGGCGGTTGGCATTGGGCGGGTTGGTGATTCTGGGGGCGGTGTGGATCAGTCGGTTGGGTGTGCGTTCTGCGGGGGCTGTTGCGCCACGCAAAACTTAATGAATGCCCAGGTCTTTTACGGTAACGAACTGACCTGCTTCAATACCTTGCCGGCTTGGTTGGAGCGTTAGCGGATGCCTTCCGAAAGTTCGTCGATAATCAGTGTAATTTCTGGTTCCTAGGCGCCTCGCAGAATCATTCAGGCCCCCATGGGGGGGCCAGTGAAAGGGTCATGAGGTAACGCTCCTCTGTCGGGTGTCTATCGTCTCTGAATCGTCCCACCACTAGCATCACTTGGTACTTATTATTTGCTCGCCAATAGGACGAGCCGCCCCGATTCACGTTTCGCAGCCGAGCTCGCCACTCTGGAGTATCGGCGAATGGAGGGTTGGACGCGACGCGGATCGGCTCCCAGCCTGCCTTGCGCCATTGCTCCTGCAGATCCAGAACTACCTTAAGTGTGTCATCGAGCAGAAGCGGTTCAACTTGAGGGGATAGACGGACACTACTAACCTTCTCATTGCTGTCGAAGCTCACTGTGAAGAAACGAGCCTGGGGGGTCACAAATCCATATTCAGAATCCATGAAGCGAAGGCGGGCATCAGATTTCGTGAGTCTTCCCCAAAAATGTCCGGGTATGGCGGGGGCAATGGATGCACTAGAGCGCTGACGCATGTCTTCCCAAGGCTCGCCAAGTAGCAGTGCGATTTCTGACGTATGGGTAAAGAAACGTATCATCCCCACCAGCAGTGCGGCAGCGAATAATACAAGAGTGCAATTTCGCCCATTCACCGCTGAGAGCCAGTTCATAGGACACCCCTGCCTTCGGCGATGTCTTCAATTGCCTGTTCGATTAGCTGCAGCTCCGCGCCATGTAGCAAATCGTCAAACTGTGCAGCAGCCTTGAGTACGAAATCCATGCGTTGATTGATATCGGCAAGGTTGGCGAAGGGGTGCTGACTAAAAACAACCGTGCGTCTGTCATTGAATGTGCTGCATTGGCTGGCAAGCGTCAGTTCTAGGGCCTGGGCTGCTCCGGACGGTATGTCAGTGATGTATGAAAAGTGGTTACTTCTCAGCAGGGCTACTAGTTTTGTATCGTTATAGAGTGTCGGTTGAAGGATATTTTGCTGTTCGTGCCAAGCTAGCTGCTCAACGCTTTTGGTGATATCGCCTTCGTCAATGGCTTTGAATGCCTGCAATATTTCCGGATAATCAACCCCAAATCTCAACTTCTCTTGTCCCACCGGCCACAACACCGCCTGCGGCTCATCCTCAAAAATGTTCTGACGCGAGGACAGACAAGTCTCAAGCCTCCCCAACCCCCGATCCCTATAAAACGCATGCAACGGAAACACGTCCAGAAACAGCGTGGTATTCCCCATCGCCATCATCTCGTACACATGCTGATAAAGCTGCTGCACGCTTGATAGCGGTTCGCCCTCTCGCCGCCAATCAACATCAGGTACTGGATTATCGCGGGCGGCCTGTTCGTATTCGCGCTGCCGCTGTTCGTACTCACGCAGCTTCGCTCGCCGTTCACGCTCTTCGGTGCTGAACAACCCCCACACCCCTTTCCGGGCACTCCTTCTCAACTGCTGCGCCGCCTCGTATTCCACCTGAATCTTCTCGATGGCGTCAGCCGCATGCAGCAAGCCGCACCCCACCTGCTTGGACGCAAACGCCGCGAGCCCCGCCCACTGAAAACGCTTGTCGAGCCGCCAGAGCTGAGCGTAAGCAGAGTTGATCACTCGGTTGCGCAACCTGGGATCGGCGATCAGCGTGCCTCCCGGCGCGACAATGTCTTCTGCCTGTTTTTGATAGAAGCGCCAATTGCGCTCGCAGGAAGACTCGAGGATCTCGCTTGATGTTGGAGTCGCAGGTCTTGAGAGTGAAGTGGGCGATGTACGGGGCGTGGTCGATGAAGCTTGCGTTGGGGGCGATACAGGAGCGGCTCTACTTAGTACCGAAGTATCTGCGGCAGTAACGGTCTGATACCGATCGAACTGGTCGGTAATCAGACGAGGGGCCGGGTCGCATTTGCACAGACAAATATCGTCCGAAAGCGCAACTTTTCGCCCATGCGCATCCATTTTAAGCCGCGGGCCGACACAAACAATGGCGCCTGCGGTCTGGCACGCCGGGCAACGCACCTCGTGCCCTTCAAGGGCAATTTCTACCCCGTTAATGCCGAAGCCCCTCAAACCGTCGACTACTGTACCGCCAGCAGTGGTTTTGGCGCCTCGGGTAATTAAATAGCGTCGCATGCCAGATATGTCCTTTTGTTAACTGGGACCAGCACGCTAGGCGAGGCTACAAGAACCGGGTAGTCGGACGATTCTTGGTTTGGTGTAGGTTTATTCTGAGGCGCTACGAGCAGCCTGGATCGAGATGTCGACACTTGGTTTTTTCACCGGTAAGCAGCTTTAATCCTGATCCGTTGTAGCGGAGTGCATGCAGGTGTAGCCTCATTGAGCCTCAATGAGGCTGAACTTTCAGAGCGAGGAATTTGAGGGGATAGAACTAGGTCAAGGCTTGTACCGAGGGCGGCAAATGGCTGGCCCCCAGCACGGCCGGCAACATCCCCGCACGCAAGTCATTGCCACTCGGCTGCTGATACAAACTCAAGCCAAACTCCGGCAGCACCGCCAGCAAATAATCGAAGATATCCCCCTGGATGCGCTCGTAATCGGCCCAGGCCGTGGTGCGGGTAAAGCAGTAGATCTCCAGCGGCACTCCCTGGGCGGTGGTTTGCATCTGGCGCACCATGCAGGTCATGTTCGGTTGGATGTCCGGATGGCTTTTCAGATACGCCAGCGCATAGGCGCGAAACGTGCCGAGGTTGGTCATGCGCCGGCGGTTGGCTGACAGTTGCGCGCTGTGCCCCTGGGCTTCGTTCCAGGCTTTGAGTTCGGCCTGTTTGCGCCCGATGTAATCGGTGAGCAGGTGCACCTGGGTCAGGCGGACTTCTTCGTCATCACGCAGGAAACGCACACCGCTGGCATCGATAAACAGGCTGCGCTTGATGCGCCGCCCACCCGAGGCCTGCATGCCGCGCCAATTTTTGAACGACTCGGACATCAGTCGCCAGGTGGGGATGGAGACGATGGTCTTGTCGAAGTTCTGCACCTTGACCGTGTGCAAGGTGATGTCCACCACATCGCCGTCGGCGCCGACCTGGGGCATTTCGATCCAGTCGCCCACGCGCAGCATGTCATTGCTGGTCAACTGCACGCTGGCCACGAATGACAGCAAGGTATCCTTGTAGACCAACAGGATCACCGCCGACATCGCACCCAGACCCGATAGCAGCAACAGCGGCGAACGGTCGATCAGGGTGGCGACGATGATGATCGCGCCGAACACGAACAGCACCATCTTCGCCAACTGCACGTAGCCTTTGATCGAGCGGGTGCGGGCGTGTTCGGTGCGCGCATAAATGTCCAGCAGGGCGTTGAGCAGCGCGCTCATCGCCAGCACCATGAACAGAATGCTGAACGCCAGGGCCACGTTGCCGATGAACAGGATCGCGGTTTTGCTCAGGTTCGGCACCAGGTACAGGCCGAACTGGATCACCAGCGAAGGCGTCATCTGCGCCAGGCGGTGGAAGACTTTGTTGTGCCGCAGGTCGTTGAGCCAGTGCAGCGGAGGTTGGCGGCCGAGCAGTTTGACGGCATGCAGGATCAGGTAACGGGCGATGCGCCCGAGCAGCAGGGCCACCACCAGCAACACCAGGAAACCAAGGCTGGCATGCAGCACCGGGTGTTCGTCGAGGGCGCCCCAGAGGTCTTGGACGTTGAGCCAGAGCTGTTTGATATCCATGGGTGAAACCAGTTCTTCTGTTAGGACAAGATGGGGCGATTAGAGCATTTAAGTGCGACAAAGTTGATCCTGCAGGCAAATACCGGGGCAAAAAAGCAGCTGATTCATGCCGTTCGCGTAAAGAAACTCGGTTTGGACGCCCGAAACCGGTAACCTATGCAGCTGATATTTTGTATTTCTTCGAGGTAGCACCCGTGTTTTCCCAATTCGCCCTGCACGAACGCCTGCTCAAAGCCGTGGCCGAGCTTAAATTTGTCGAGCCTACGCCTGTGCAAGCAGCGGCCATCCCGCTCGCGCTCCAAGGGCGTGACCTGCGGGTGACAGCGCAAACCGGCAGCGGCAAGACCGCCGCTTTCGTCCTGCCGGTCCTGAACCGTTTGATTGGCCCGGCCAAGGTCCGCGTCAGCATCAAGACGCTGATCCTGCTGCCGACCCGCGAGCTGGCCCAGCAGACCCTGAAAGAAGTCGAGCGCTTCTCGCAGTTCACCTTCATCAAGTCCGGCATCATTACCGGCGGCGAAGACTTCAAGGTCCAGGCGGCCATGCTGCGCAAGGTGCCGGACATCCTCATCGGCACCCCGGGCCGTATGATCGAGCAACTCAACGCCGGCAACCTCGACCTCAAGGAAGTCGAAGTGCTGGTGCTGGACGAAGCCGACCGCATGCTCGACATGGGCTTTGCCGATGACGTACAGCGCCTGGTTGCTGAATGCGTCAACCGCCAGCAGACCATGTTGTTCTCCGCCACCACTGGCGGTTCGACCCTGCGCGAGATGGTCGCCAAGGTCCTGAACAACCCTGAGCACCTGCAGGTCAACAACGTCAGCGACCTGAACGCGACCACGCGTCAGCAGATCGTCACCGCCGACCACAACGTGCACAAAGAGCAGATCCTCAACTGGCTGCTGGCCAACGAGACCTATCAGAAGGCCATTGTGTTCACCAACACCCGTGCCGCGGCCGACCGCATCTACGGTCGTCTGGTGGCCCAGGAATACAAGGCGTTCGTGCTGCACGGCGAAAAAGATCAGAAGGACCGCAAGCTGGCCATCGACCGCCTCAAGGCGGGCGGCGTGAAGATCCTGGTGGCGACTGACGTGGCGGCCCGTGGTCTGGACGTCGACGGCCTGGATCTGGTGATCAACTTTGACATGCCACGCAGCGGCGACGAATACGTGCACCGTATCGGCCGTACCGGGCGTGCCGGCAACGATGGCCTGGCCATCTCGCTGATCTGCCACGGCGACTGGAACCTGATGTCGAGCATCGAGCGCTACCTCAAGCAGTCGTTCGAGCGCCGCACCATCAAGGAAGTCAAAGGCACCTACACCGGGCCGAAGAAGGTCAAGGCGTCGGGCAAGGCGGTTGGCGTGAAGAAGAAAAAAACCGACGCCAAGGGCGACAAGAAGAAAACCGGTGCCAAGTCGCCGACCAAGCGCAAGATCGCCAACCGTCCGAAGACCGACAACCTGTCGCTCGTCAGCAAGGATGGCATGGCCCCGCTCAAGCGCCGCAAGCCAGAAGCACCGGCCGCCGAGTAAGGTCGGGCGGCTGTAAAAAAACCGGACGATGTCCGGTTTTTTTAGGCCTTCAATTTTTGGCCTTGGCGGCGGCTTCTTTCAGCTCTTTCAAGCGAGCGTCGATCAACTGGCACTTGTCGGGGAATTCCGCGCTTTCAGTGTCCAGGTCCATTTTCTGCAGTTCGGCGTTCATCTCTTTGGCTTTGCCGGGGTTTTGTTCGGTGAGCTGAGTCACCTCTTTGGCCAATTGCTCGCGTTTGGCCGTGGCTTCGTCGGGCGTGCAGGCCCAGGCGGGCAGGGTGGTGAGCAGGGTGGCGGCAATGGCCAGATTTTTCAGGCTGTTCATGGGGCGGACCTCCTTGGCGATGATGTGCGGTTGAGGGGGCGAACGTCTGCAAAGTTCAGAGAAATGACGCCCGTCCGATCAGCTGAACGGCGGATGACGCCACAGGTCACACCTTTGACGGGCTACTTTCCATGCCTGCAGGAGGAATCAGGATGACGACTTACAACTGGGATTTGATCGAACGTCTGCTGCATGAAGTGCAGAACGGCGAGGGCAGCTTCGCCCCGCGTAAATACGCCGAACAGGAAGCGGCCGACAAGGCCACTGCAGGCGAGGACACCGGCAATCTGGATGCGCTGAAAAAAACCGCCGCCGATTATGAGGCGCTGTTATTCAAGCGCGGTTTTATCGAGTCGCGGCCCGAAGAGGAGGGCGGTAATGGCGAGAATTTCATTCTGACGCCGCTGGGATCGCAGTTGCTCGCGCTGATCGACAGCTCGATTCCAGGCAACGACCACCCACGTCAGGTGCTCGATGAACAGCCGGACGCGCTGGACCCGGACACGTTCGCGCACGTGGCGTCCAAGGCCCAGATTGCCTGATGCCCTCACGTTCCGGCACCTGTGGGGTGCCGGCGTGAAACGGTTGGACGGTAATCTGTATCCATTGCATCAGGACTGCGCGCTTTTCAGGCATTTGAGTGCCTGGAAATCATTGCGTACCTTGTCGATCTTCTGGGTCAGTTTCTGACGTTGTGGCTTGGTGCTTTCAGCCATCACGTCCACCAGCAGGCTGCGTGCGGCGGATTCGGTGCGGGCATAGGCCGCGCGGTATTCCGGGGTCCACAGGCTTTCGCGGTCCACCAGTAATTGTTGCATCTTCTGCGGGAAGTCAGCGCTGTGGCGTTGCTGCACGGCCTCGATAAATTGCGCCTGCCAATGGGCGCGGTTGCCGATCCACTCGGTGTTCTGCTCGCCCAGGGCGTCGGACCACGCCATTACGCGTTGCTGCTGGCTGGCGCTTAAAGGGCGCATCCAACTGTCCAGGCGCTTGTTCATGCGCTCGGCGCGCTCTCTGATCTGCTGGGCCAACGGCGGCTTGAGATAGTCGTCCTGGCGTTTGCGCAGGTCCTTGGCCAAGGCATCACTCATGGCCTGCACCTGTTCGTCATCCAGGCCCTGGAGCAGTTCGACGGCTGACGGTGTGATCTCGCGGGCAACCTCGGCGATGGCGTGTTTGGCTTCCTGGGTTCGGGTCTGCAGTGCGGCGTCGGTGACCTGGTTGTCATCGACCATCTGCTGCAGCCGGTCAAGCCAGTCCAGGTAACCGGGGAGCTGTGTGGTGCAGTGCCAGGCCAGGTGTTCCTTGAGCGTGTCGTTGAACCAGCTCTTTTGCCCGGCATTCATGTCCAGATAATCGTTGAGGGTCCAGGGGATGATGACATCGAGGTTGCGATAGGCCAGGCCCACGCGATTGCAGCCGGCGAGCACCAGGCTCAGGGTCAGCAGTACCAGCAGTAGTTTGAGCCGACGCAGCATGGGCGTGTCCTTGCGCAGAGGGGATTAACGCATGTGAACCCACGGCGGGCGTGACAGTTCAGCCCATCAATAAAACGGCCGTACAGCCTTCAAGGTCAACAGGCCGTCACATTGCGAATTGTGTCCGGAGTAGGCCGAGCAATCGCCGCCGCTGAGGCTGGAGTCGCTGTAGATCAGGTCCAGGTCGATGCCTTTCCAGGCGCGGGAGAGTTGCACCGACCAGTCACTGAAGCTGCTGATGGTGCCGCCAGCAACCGACGCCGGTGTGCCCAACTGATGGGTGGTGTACTTCATGCTCACACCGATGCCGAAAGGTTGTGTGCCGCCCAGGTCGGCGAACAGGGTGCTGTCCTGGCGGTCCGGGTCGTTGCTGAAGGAGGCGCCGAAACGATTGCCCAACAGGTTCAGGCCACCGTAGAACTCCTGGCTGTTCAGCGGGCTGAGCTTGGGGTAGCTGTAGTGGATCAGACCCACCTCGTAGCCCAGGGTCTGGTCGAAGGGGTGCTTGAAGCCCATATAGGAGTCGACCTCCAGGCTACTTGCCGACGACAGGCCCATGTTCGGCGAGAACTGGCCGAAGTACAGGCCGCTGTCGTGACTAAGGTCCAGGCCGCCGTGGAACGAGTCGCTGCCCGGCGAGGTGGGTTTGACCAGGCCCTGGGCCATGCTGCGGCTGGGGGTGGTGCCTAATTTAAGGTCGAAATCGCCCAATTCGCGCTGGAAAATCTGCGCTTCGGCGAGGGGGCAAGCGACGAGTGTGCTGACCAAAAAGATGCAGGGTTTGAGCATGCTTCACTCCATGAAAAGCGAGGAGCAGTGACGGAGGAAATCGGGCAGACGCCCGTTTTAGACGTGTGCAAGCATACCGACGTATGCCAGGCGGTGGGACCCGTTCGTCGATTAGCGTGATATTGAATGTGTTGGGAGGGGGGTTCAGGCTCTAGTCCTAGCGCCTTGAGGGCAAGACGCTTAGGGACCAGATATGTGCGCGGGTTTTACTTTTTGCCCAGGCTGATCTGCTTGGATGGGCCGAAAGTCTGGCCGCTCACGCCCTTGGCAATTTGCTGGATTTCGCCACCGGACTTGAGGAACGCGGCGATCTGGTTGTTGATCGATTCACTGGTTTCAACGGCGGGAGCTGGCTTTGCTTTGCTGTTGGATGCTTTTACGCGCATGGCGGCCACTAACCTGTAGAAAATTAACTTGGCCAGGCATCGTACAGGAAATACTTGACAATTGCTTGGCAAATATCCCCGGTGAATAAGTGTTACACCGGTGCAACGGCAAAGTTTATCGATGAAATAAGCCGCTAACTTGCTGTTTTAACTCGAAACCACGGGGCGAAACGCTGCTGTTGACGTGGCCTGATTGAGCCAAACGATCGGACGAGCGGGGTCATGCCACTGAAACGCCACGCCAGCCCGCGATTTTTAAGGTGCGCGCGCGTGGCGGGCGCAACTCGGGTAGAATGCCGCCCACGCAATGAGGGTATTGGAAATGGCTCTAGTCGGGCGCTACAACAGCTTACAAGTGGTTAAACACACTCACTTCGGTTTATACCTCGATGGTGCGCAAGACGGTGAAATCCTCTTGCCTAATCGGTATATCCCCAAAGATATTCCCAGTGAAGATGAGGACTGGCTTAACGTTTTCATTTATCTGGACAGCGATGACAAACTTATCGCCACCACCGAAAAACCCAAAGTTCAAGTGGGCGAATTTGCCAGTTTGAAAGTGGTTGAGGTAAACAGCATTGGCGTGTTCCTCGATTGGGGTTTGCCAAAAGATCTGTTGCTGCCGTATTCGGAAGAAAAACGTCAGTTGACCGCCGGTGAATATTGCGTGGTGCACGTCTACCTCGACAAACACACCAAGCGCATCACCGCCACTGCGCGCCTTGATCGTTACCTGGACAAGACCCCGGCCAACTACCAAGTCGGCCAGGAAGTCGACCTGCTGGTCGCCGAAGCCACCGACATGGGCTTCAAAGCGATCATCAACAACAAGCACTGGGGTTTGATCCACAAGAACGAAGTGTTCAAGTTCCTGCGTCCGGGCAAGGAAGAAAAAGGCTTTATCAAAGAGATCCGCGCCGATGGCAACATCAGCCTGAGCCTGCAACCGGTGGGGCAGGAAGCGGCCTCCAGCCTTAACTCGAAGATCCTCGCCAAGTTGCGTGAAAACAACGGCAGCCTGCCAGTGAGCGATAAAAGCGATCCGGCCGTGATCAGCAACTTGTTCGGCGTGAGCAAAGGCAACTTCAAGAAAGCCATTGGTGCGCTCTACAAGCAAGGTCAGATCGTGATTCATGCCGATCGCATTGAACTAAGCTGAGTGCACTTGGTTCTGCTGTAGACGCCCATTGGCGTCTACTGAGGCTGCCTTAATGACCAAGAAAACGCTGTTTGCCTACCTCGGCACTTTGCTCGCCTTCCTGGTTCTGGACGGCCTCTGGCTCGGGGTCCTTATGGGGCCGACCTACAAATCCCTGCTGGGACCGCTGATGCTTGATCAGCCCCGTCTGTTGCCGGCAACGCTGTTCTATCTCTTGTATGTCCTCGGATGCGTGATGTTCGTCGTATTGCCCAGCGCCAGTTGGCAGCGCGCGGCGCGTTTGGGGGCCTTGCTGGGCCTGGTGGCCTACGGCACCTATGACTTGAGCAACTGGGCCACGCTGCAAGGCTGGTCCGCTCAGTTGGCGCTGATGGACATGGCCTGGGGTACGTTCCTGACTGCCGCTTGCTGTACGGCCGGCTACCTGTGTGCACAACGGGTGCACCGCTGATTGTGTACAGGATTGTTGTGCACCGTTGCTGAGCACCAGCCCAGCAGCTAAATCATCAAAACCCCCCTTTGGGCCGCAGTTGCAAGGGGATTGTGTGCCATTGGCACGTATTCTGCTGACTCTCTCGTATACAAACCATGCCGCCTGCCGTATGCACCCGCCACGGCAGCGCAGGCCGGTATTTCGAGGAGCCAAGCGATGACCGAGCAATTGCCCAAAGGCTACAGCCCACGCCTGTACAACAAGGACTTGGGCCCACTGCCGCAAAAGTGGACCTGGTACAACATCTTTGCGTTCTGGATGAGCGACGTGCACAGCGTCGGCGGCTACGTGTTCGCCGCCAGTCTGTTCGCCTTGGGCCTGGCCAGTTGGCAGGTATTGATCGCCTTGCTCGCCGGTATCTGCATCGTGCAGTTGATCGCCAACCTGGTGGCCAAGCCCAGTCAGCAAGCCGCAGTGCCGTATCCGGTGATTTGCCGGCTGGCGTTTGGTGTATTTGGTGCGAATATCCCCGCCGTCATTCGCGGGCTGATCGCGGTGGCCTGGTACGGCATTCAGACCTACCTGGCCTCCAGCGCGTTGATCATCGTGGTGCTGCGTTTCTTCCCGCAGATGGCGGTGTATGCAGAACCGCATTTCGCCGGCCTTTCCTACCTGGGGTGGTTTGGTTTCCTTAGCCTGTGGGTGTTGCAAGCCGCCGTGTTCTGGGCCGGGATGGAATCCATCCGTCGCTTTATCGATTGGGCGGGGCCGGTGGTGTATGCGGTGATGTTTGCCCTGGCCGGGTGGATCGTGTGGAAAGCCGGCTGGGCGAATATCAGCTTTACCCTGTCGGAAAAATCCTTGTCTGGCTGGCAAGCGTTTGGCCAGGTGATCGTGGCCACGGCGCTGGTGGTGTCGTACTTCTCCGGGCCAACGCTGAACTTCGGTGATTTCAGCCGCTATTGCCGCAGCATGCAGGATGTACGTCGCGGTAACTTCTGGGGGCTGCCGGTGAATTTTCTGGCGTTTTCCCTGGTCACCGTGGTGATCGTCTCGGGCACCTTGCCGGTGTTTGGCGAAATGCTCCATGACCCGATCGCCACCGTATCGCGAATCGACAACAGCATGGCCGTACTGCTGGGCGCCTTCGCTTTTGTGACGGCCACCATTGGCATCAACATCGTCGCCAACTTCGTTTCACCGGCGTTTGACTTCGCCAACGTGGCGCCCAGCAAAATCAGCTGGCGCGCCGGGGGGATGATTGCCGCCGTGGCTTCGATCTTTATCACCCCATGGAATCTGTTCAATAACCCGCTGATGATCCACTACACCCTGGATATCCTCGCCGCCTTTATCGGGCCGCTGTTCGGGATTCTGCTGGTGGATTTCTACCTGATCAAAAAACAGAAGATCGAAGTGGATGCGCTGTTCGATGACAGCCCGAGCGGACGTTATTACTTCGACGGCGGCGTGAACTGGACGGCGGTCAAAGCGCTGGTACCCGCAACGCTGGTGGGTGTAGCGATCACCTTCACTCCGGCGTTGCAGGGCATGGCCAACTTTGCCTGGTTCACCGGGTGCTTCCTGGGAGGGCTGTTTTTCCTGGTGCTGGCACGGCGTGAGCAGGTGCGCGCGCCGACACCGCTGGTGGCCGGCTGACCAGCACGCCGCCCGCCAGTAACAGGCATGCACCGGCGATTACCAGCGCCGGTTGCAGGCCGCCGCTTAGATGGCTGCTTACGGAGGCCAGCAATGGCCCACTCAATTGGCCGATGGCAAAGCTGGCGGTCAGCAGCCCGGTGCCGCGCTGGTAGCCGTGTGGCGCCACTTCGCGCAAACGTGCCATCACCAACTGCATGCAGGCCAGGAACGGCCCACCGCATAACAACACCCCCAGTGCCAGCCCCCAGCCATTGCCCAGCAGGCAGGCGAACACGCCGGCCGCTTGCAGCCATAGCGTCGTCATCAGCCAGCGGCGTGTGGTGTTCGGGTCCTTGCGGCGCAGGCTCGCCACGCCTACGCCAATCGCCGCCGCCAGGCCAAAGCATGGCCAGAACAGGTCGGCCTGCCAGGCACCGTTGAACTGCGCGCTGGCCATCTGTGACAGAAAGGTCGCCGGAATGATGTAGCCCAGTCCGAACAGCACATAGATCCAGCACAAGTGCACGATGCTGCCGTTGTTCTCTGTAGAGGCGGTATGCGCGACCGAGGCGATCGGTTTTGGCAGAAAGGGCAGGATGGCCAGCAGCATCAGCAGCGCCACCCCGGCGTACACCAGCCACAGGGTGGCGGAGTCTTTTCCCAGTCGGTTAGCGCCCAGCGCCAGCAGCCCGGTCAACAGAATCCCCAGCCCTGGTCCGGCAAATACCAGGGCGCCCAGCCGCGGGCGACCGGCGGCCAGCGCCAGTGGTTGGCTCAAACTGGTGATCATCACCAACGCCCAGGCGCTGGCAACGCCGGTGCCAAAGCGCAGCAGCAGGTGCGGCCAGAAGCCGTGCGCCCAATACGAGGCGAGCGTCAGCAGCACGCACAGCCATAACCCGCCGTACAAGCGTGCGCGCACGTGGTGATGGGAGCGGGCGAAAATCGAATCCACCGCGCCCACCAGATACCCCAGGTAATTGGCGGCAGCGATCAGCCCGGCGCCGGTCAGGTCGATCTGGCCTTCACTGAGCAGGTGTGGCAGTTGCGGCGTGAGGGCGAAACGGCCAATGCCCATGGCCATCATCAGGGCGACGGCGCTGGCAACCAGGCTAATCAGGGGTGACATGGTCAAGTGTCCTGTCAGGGGAAAGAGTGACCTTCAGCCTAAGGCGCATTGACTTTCTGTAAAAATGAATAATAGTGAGTAACTTGTTCAGTTTTGGAGAAAGCTATGGAGTTCAGTCAATTGCGCATTTTCCAGGCCGTGGCGGAAGAGGGCTCCATCACCCGTGCTGCTGAGCGCCTGCATCGCGTGCCGTCCAACCTGTCGACCCGGCTCAAACAGATGGAAGAACAACTCGGTGTCGACCTGTTCGTGCGCGAGCGCCAGCGCTTGCAGCTGTCTCCCGCCGGCAAAGTGTTGCTGGACTACAGCACGCGCCTGCTGGCGCTGCACGACGAAGCCCATGGTGCGGTTCAGGGTGGGCAGCCGGCCGGCGACTTCGTGCTGGGCAGCATGTACAGCACCGGCGCGGTGCATTTGCCCAAGCTGCTGGCGCGTTATCACAAGGCCTACCCGATGGTGAACTTGCAGGTGCAATCGGCCCCCAGCGGTGAGCTGCTGGAAGGGTTGATCACCGGGCGTCTGGATGCAGCATTCGTCGACGGTCCACCGAGCATTGCGACGCTGGACGGCGTGCAGTTATGCGAGGAAAAGCTGGTGCTGATCTGCGAAGCCGATCATCCACCGGTGCGCGGTCCTCAGGATGTGATCGGACGCTCGGTATTCACTTTCCGACGCAGTTGCGCCTATCGCGCACGCCTGGAAAGCTGGTTTTCCAACGAGCGAGTGGCCATGGGTCGGGCGATTGAGATTGAATCGTACCAAGGCATGCTCGCTTGTGTGATCGCCGGGTCCGGCGTGGCGATGATGTCCCAATCCATGCTCGACAGCCTGCCAGGCAGGGGCAGCGTGTCCGTTCATCCGCTGACAGGGCAATTTGCCACTGCGACCACCTGGCTGATGTGGCGAAAGGGTATGCTCGGCGCTAACCTCAACGCGTGGATAGAACTGCAGCAAGACGGCAAGGCTGCGCTGTTCGAAGACACACGGGCCATCGCCTGATCGATCCGTCAGCATTTGGATGGATTCTGTAATAGTTCGTTGTGGTTTCGTTCAAGCAATACGTAGGACTTAGGGCTACTATCAGTGTAGGAAAAGGCGACAGAACTTGCGCCTACCAGCATTACCCTCAAAGGGGGCAAACCATGAAAGAGAAAATCCAAAACTGGCTCCACGACCTCGGCGTAGCGCTGGGCCTGATCGAGCCACCGCTGCAACCTGTGCCGATTCGCACGGATGATGAGCAGCGCCGTCCCCGCCGCAGGTAAGGTAACGCCTGACGCGCTTCTGCGATTGCAGCCTTGCGCGTCTGCGCGTCAAGGGAGTGCGTGATACCTCGGCGCGTACGCGCCGTTGAGCGCACCCCTCTGATATCCCATCCCCTGGGATCCTCCTGTGCCTCACGCCACCCGAGTCGCCGCCGCCTCCGGCCTGCGCGACAGCACACTCACCAGCACAAAGCTCACCAACCCCACCGCCAGGCTGTAGTAGATCGGCGTGTTCGCGTCCAAGCCGTCCTTGAACATGAACACCAGTGCCGTCACAAAGCCCAACGTCATGGAGGTGATCGCTCCCGACGTGGTCGCACGCTTCCAGAAAATCGCCCCGATCAGCGGGATCAGCATGCCGCCCACCAGCAGGTTGTAGGCCAACGTCAGGGCGCTGATCACATCGTTCACCACCAGCGCGATACCCAGCACGGCGCAGCCGGTCAGCAGGGTAAACAGCCGGTTGACGCTCAGGCTCGACTGTTTACCGCCGCGCAAACGCGGCAGCAGGTCTTCGGTGAGTACGGTGGAGGCCGCCAGCAAACCGGCGCTGGCGGTGGACATCATCGCCGCCAGTGCGGCCGCGATCACCAGGCCACGAATGCCATCGGGCAGCGACAGTTTGACGATGGCGGCAAACGCGTTGTTGACGTTATCCAGGTCCGGAATCAGTACATGTGCCGCCATGCCGATCAGGGCACAGGCCAGGCCGTAGAGGATGCAGTAGAAGCCGGCGAAGGAGCCTGCGTACTTGGCGACTTTTTCGTCGCGGGCGGTGAACACCCGCTGCCAGATGTCCTGGCCGATCAGGATGCCGAAAAAGTAGATCATGAAGTAGGTGATGATCGTGTCCCAGCCGATTGCCGTAAAGTTGAAGCTCGATGCCGGCAGCTTGGCCACCAGTTCATCCCAGCCGCCGACGCGGTACAGGCAGATCGGCAGCAGGATAAACATCAGACCGACGGTCTTTATCACGAACTGCACGATGTCGGTCAGCGTCAGCGACCACATGCCGCCGATGGTCGAGTAGACCACCACCACACCACCACCGAGCAACACCGAGACCCAGAACGGCAGACCGAACAGCACTTGCAGCACGGTGCCGATGGCCAGGATTGAGGTCACGCCGATCATCAGCGCGTAGGCCAGCATAATCACCGCGCTGGCCTGTCGGGCCATGGGGTTGTAGCGTTTTTCCAGCACCTGGGTGACGGTGAAAATCTTCAGCTTGAGCAGCGGCTTGGCCAGGAACAGGTTCAGCGCGATGATCCCGGCACCCAGCGCGGCACACAGCCAGAAGCCCGAGATACCGTGCACATAGCCCAGGCGCACGGTGCCGACGGTGGACGCGCCGCCCAGCACCGTGGCGGCCATGGTGCCCATGTACAGCGACGGGCCCAGGTTGCGGCCGGCCACCAGATAGTCTTCGTGGGTCTTGGCGCGGCGCATGCCGTAATAGCCGAGCACGAGCATGCCGGCGGCGTAGATGAGTACGACGAATAAATCCAAAGCCATGACGGCGTGTCTCCGATTGTCTTTTTTATCAGGTCAGGCGGCGTGTGGCATCGCCGGTTTGGCGAGCGAGTCCTTGCACTGGCTGCGAGGGTCAGTCGGCCCATAGACAGAGGCCGGTTCCGGAAACAAGCGCAGCAAGGTCAGGTACACCACCGACGCCAACCCCAGCGTTACCGGCAGGCTGATATCGATGCCGTCGGCCAGGTTGCCCAGCGGCCCGACGAACTGCCCCGGCAGGTTGACGAAGCACAGGCCCACCAGCGCACTCGGAATCCACGCCCCCAGCCCGCGCCAGTTCCAGCCATGGCTGAACCAGTAGCGCCCGCCGGTTTCGCCACGGGTGAACACCTGCAGGTCATCCGGGCAATAGAAGCCGCGACGCACGATCAGGCCGATGATCATCATCACCATCCACGGTGTGGTGCAGGTAATGATCAGCACGGCGAAGGTCGACACGCTCTGCACCAGGTTGGCGGCGAAACGTCCGATAAAGATGAAGGCAATCGACATCACCCCAATCAGCAGCGTGGCCTTGACCCGTGACAGCAGGCGCGGAAACACGCTGGACATGTCCAGCCCCGTGCCATACAGCGCGGTGGTGCCGGTGGACATGCCGCCGATTACCGCGATCAGGCACACCGGCAGGAAGAACCAGGTCGGTGCCACGGCCAAGAGGCCGCCCACATAGTTGTTGGCCGCGATGTAGTCCGGTGCCTTGATCGCCACGATGGTCGCAGTGGCCAGGCCGAACAGGAACGGGATCAGAGTGGCGATCTGCGCTGCGATCACGGCCAGCATGATGCGCATTTTCGGCGTCTCGCGCGGGATGTAGCGCGACCAGTCACCGAGGAACGCACCGAAGGAAATCGGGTTGCTCATGGCGACCAGCGCCGCTCCGATAAACGCCGCCCAAAAGCCGGGTTGGCCGATGGCGACACTGCCGGCGAAGTGGCTGTCAAAGGCCGGCGCGAACGCAAAGATCCCCAGCAGAAACAGCAGGCTCGCGGCCCACACCGCAATGCGGTTGACCCACAGCATGAAGCGAAAGCCGTAGATGCACACCGTAAGCACAAGCAGGGCAAACACCGCGTAGGCCAGGCCCAGGGTCAGGTCGGTTTCCGGCAGGCCAATCAGACGTTTCGCACCGCCGACCAGTGCATCACCCGAACTCCACACCGACAGTGAGAAGAAGGCAATCGCCGTCAGCAGCGACAGAAACGAACCGACGATCCGCCCATGCACCCCAAAGTGCGCACCGGAAGACACGGCGTTGTTAGTGCCGTTGATCGGTCCGAACAGGCCCATGGGCGCCAGGATCAGCGCGCCCACCAGCACGCCCAGCACAATCGCCCAGACACCCGCCTGGAACGACAAGCCGAACAGCACCGGGAACGAGCCCAGCACTGCGGTGGCAAATGTGTTGGCACCGCCGAAGACCAGCCGAAACAGATCCTTGGGGCTGGCGGTGCGTTCGTGATCCGGGATCTGTTCGACCCCGTTGGTTTCTATTTTGCGAATACTGTTTGAGTTGTTTTTATTATTCATGATCAGCTCCGATCACATTGGCTAAGGGGGCGGCAGCCCTTCCGGCATAGCGGACAAATGTTCGTGACAGGCCAGCCACAGGCCTTGTTTTTGTTGTGTGCCAGCCCCTTGCCGTGTGAAGACAATGGTCTCGCGTTCCTGGCTAAAGAATTGCTCCCCGTTCATGCGCAGCTCGGTGGCCACGTCATGCACAAAAATCGCCGCGTCACCCTGTACGCTGACAAAGGCGTTGCTTGAGGTGCACGACAGCACCTCGAAGCCCTCGTCCCGGCGCCAGCTGTCCCACAACGCCTGGTAGGCATCGCGGCTGAGCAGCGGCTGGGGGAGGGTGTAAAACACAAAGCTGGCATCGGCCGTGAACGCGCCGAAGTAGGCCGCGCGGTCATTGCGGGCGAAGGCCGCTACCAGATCGGCGGCGGCCTGCACCACCTCCTGCGTGCTCATCAGCGATGCGCCACGCCGGGCAGTACGCAAAGCATCTCGTACAGCAGGTTGGCGCCGAGCAGCGAGGTGTTGCCGGTGGTGTCGTAAGGCGGCGAAACTTCTACCAGATCGCAACCAATCAGGTCGAGGCCCTGGCAGCCACGGATGATCTCGATCGCCTGGATGGTGGTCAGCCCGCCGATTTCCGGGGTGCCGGTGCCGGGTGCCCAGGCTGGGTCGATGCCGTCGATATCAAAGCTCAGGTACACCGGGCCGCCGCCGACCTTTTCGCGTACTTCGGCCATCAGCGGGGCGAGGGAGTGATGCCAGCATTCTTCGGCCTGGACCACGCGAAAACCCTGTTTGCGGCTCCAGTTGAAGTCTTCGGCGGTGTAGCCCTGGGCGCGCAGCCCGATCTGCACCACGCGATCACAATCAAGCAGACCCTCTTCGACGGCGCGGCGGAAGGTGGTGCCGTGGGCGATTTTCTCGCCGAACATGTGGTCGTTGACGTCGGCGTGGGCATCAATGTGTACCAGCCCGACCTTGCCGTGTTTCTTATGGATCGCCCGCAGGATCGGCAAGGTGATGGTGTGGTCGCCGCCCAGAGTCATGGGGATCACATTGTGCTCGAGGACCTCGTCGTAGGCCTCTTCGATGATGCGCACGGCGTCGAGCAGGTTGAAGGTGTTGATCGCCACGTCACCGATGTCGGCTACCGACAGCGAGTCGAATGGCGCGGCGCCGGTGGCCATGTTGTACGGGCGGATCATCACCGATTCGGCGCGAATTTCCCGGGGCCCGAAGCGGGTGCCGGCGCGCAGCGAAGTACCGATGTCCAGGGGTACGCCGATAAACGCGGCGTCCAGGCCTTTGGCCGTTTGCAGGTGGGGAAGACGCATCATGGTGGCGATGCCGGCAAAGCGCGGCATTTCGTTGCCGCCCAGTGGTTGGTGGAAAATCTTGTCCACGGGAGTGCCTCATCGTTGTTGTGTTTATCAGGGCTCGATTCTGCGAAAAGCGCAGAGAGCGAAGAATCGGCTGGGGCAAATACTTAGTTCAGATTTTTCTAAACTATTACGGGCGGGTAGACTCCCCCGATCAACCCCGGAGCCGACCATGGCCAATGCCTTGCCCGACCTGAAACTCCTGCGCATCTTCGTCAGCGTCGTGCGCCACCAGGGGTTCGCCAATGCCCAGCACGAACTCAACCTGTCCACATCGGCGATCAGCACCTATATGAGCCAGCTCGAAGCGGCGCTGGGCCTGGTGTTGTGCCATCGCGGTCGCGGCGGCTTCAGCCTGACCAGCAAGGGCGAGTTGTTCCACCAGGAAACCTTGCGCCTGCTGGGCGAGCTCGAAGGCTTCGAGCAATACGCCGCCGCGCTCAAAGGCGAGCTGCGCGGCACCCTCAAGCTCGGCGTGCTCGATTCGACGGTCAGCGACAAGGCGCTGCCGTTCGCCGAGGTGATCGGCGCCTACAGCCTGGAACACCCGGCGGTGCACCTGCATCTGTCGGTGATGAGCCCCTACGAATTGCAGCTGGGCGTGCAGGACAATCGTCTGGACCTGGCCATCGGCGCGTTTTCCAACCGCATGAGCGGGCTGATCTACATGCCCCTGTACCGAGAGCAGCACTGGTTGTATTGCAGCACGCGGCATCCGTTGTTCAACGAGCGGCGCATTCCCGAACAGGTGATCACCCAGCAGCGCATGGTCGGGCGCGGTTACTGGAGCCAGGCGGAATTGGCGCGCCACGGGTTCAAGCACAGCGCGGCCACGGTGGAAAGTATGGAGGCGCAACTGATCCTGGTGTTGTCCGGCGCCTATATCGGCTACCTCCCCGAGCACTACGCCCAGGCCTGGGCCGACAAGGGCGACCTGCGCGTGCTGCTGCCGGCGACCTTCGGCTACCAGGCGCCGTTCTCGATGATCATGCGCCGTGGGCGCAGCCGCGAACCGCTGATCCAGACCTTCCGCGACTTACTCAAAGCCCAGCTCAATCAGGCCTGAAACCATGTCCAGACCCCAATGCTGCCGTTGTCTCAGGCCCATCACCCATTGCCTTTGCGCGCTGATCCCCAGCCTCGACAGCCGCACCCGCGTGTTGCTGTTGCAGCATCCGAGCGAGGTCAACCATGCGCTCAATACCGCGCGGTTGGCGGCGTTGGGGCTCAACAATGCGCAGTTGCTGGTGGGCGAAGTGTTCGATGACCTGGCCACGTTATTGAACCCGCCGGGCTATCAGGCGCGGCTGTTGTTCCCGGCCGATGACGCCCAACCGCTTTGCACCTACGCGTCCAGCGATCAACCACTGTTATTGGTGGTGCCCGATGGCACCTGGCGCAAGGCGCGCAAGCTGCTGCATCTCAATCCGCTGTTGGCGGCGTTGCCGAGGGTCACCCTGGCCGCGGGTAGCGTCTCCCGTTACCGCCTGCGCAAGGCGCCGGGGCCGGGCGCGTTGTCGACGGTGGAGGCCATTGCGCAGGCGTTGCAGGTGTTGGAAGCACCGCGTTCGTTCGAGGCGTTGCTCGCACCGTTCGAAGCACTGATCGACGGGCAGATCGCGGCGATGGGCCGCGCGGTTTTCGAGAAAAACCACACGTGATGCAGCGCGCTACATAGCTACCGGTGTGCTGGAATGCGGCGGGATAGGCTGACCTTTTTTCAGGAATAGAGAAATGGTCGAACCGCTTACCCCCGCCGTCTCGGATGACCCGCTGTCGGTGTTCATGGCCCAGCGTCGCGAGCCCGTGATGGCCGCTGCCGAGTGGTCTGTCCTGCAAACCCTGGACGTGCAGCGCGCCAAACTTGGGCGTTTTCTCGAAAGGCTCGACGACCAGGAAAAGCTCGAGTACGTGCGCCTGCAGAAAGCCTGGATCGATGCGCAGAGCGCCCAGGAGAAAGCCATTGGCCAACTGACTGAACTCTTCCAGCACCAGGCGTTGGCATTACTTCGCAGCGAGCTGAAAACCCTGACTGGCGAGGAGGTCGATCCCACCGCCGCGCGGATACACACCCGTTACCTGCAGCGCTCGGACCGGGTGCGCCGTGCCGCCCAGGATAACGAGGTGGTGAAAGTCGCCAGTATCACGCTGTGGGACGCCGCGTGTATGAACTACGACGGCCTCACCGGTTGGAGTTACCCCGGACGCACCGGCCTGGCCGACGCCAGTTACCTGGACCCTGGCATTAACGCCAGCGCCGGGGATTTCATCGCGCTGGTGCGCCGGCTCGATATCGGTGGTCAGCTCAAAGCCCAGGTCGGTCAGGCGCTGCAGCCTGGCGGCGTGCTGGGCACGCTGATGATCGCGCTGGCGCGGGCGGAATTTGAGTTTGCCCTGATAGACGCGCATAGAAGCGGCGGGGTCTGCCGTATCGACAGGCAAAAATACCAGTGTGTCAGACGGGCGCTGGCAGGGGAGGTGCCTTGGGGCCGGGTGGAGGAGATGCGGTTGTTCATCCCGTACGGCATCGACAGCTACAGCTGGGTGCCTCAGAACATTGGCTTGACCGGGCAATACGTGGGCGCTCCCCCAGGGGACAGCCTGAACATTCCCCACATCGTGTTTGCCGTCGATGGCTGCCCGGGGGCCTTCAGCTTTTTCCCGAACAGGCCTGGCGGAGCGATGCGTCACCACGACAGCCATCGCAAGGCCTGCGAGGAATTTCATGTGCACTTCCAGGCCTTCTACCGCTTGGGAGAGGTCGATTGGCTGTACCAAATGATGGCGTTGCGTGACTGCGCCCGTCTGAAAAAAATCGCCCGATCCACCCCGCCGCCCCGCAACCTGCAGGGGTTCGCCAAATTGATTCACTCCCTCGCGCAATCGATCCCGAGGATCGACGGCATCAAGAGCATCGGCTACGTGCGTGACGAGGTGCACAAGGTGCCGGTCGTGAGCCTCAACGATTTCTATATCGAGCGCTGCCGGGCCAACCTGCAGGAGCTGGCCAATGAAACGCCGGGCTTTATGCCGACCGTGATCGAACTGTTCCAGACCCTGATCAATGAAATTCTCAACCTGTTGTTGATCCCGGTTCCCGGTGCGTTGAAAGGCTTGGGGCGGGTGCGTGCGTTCGCAATGTTCGTGGCATTGGAGCAATCGTTTCGCGAGGGGGCTTACCAGGCGCTGCAAGGTGAGTCCGGAGAATTGCTCCAGGGCTTCACCGACCTGGCTGATTTACTGATCAGTGGCCGGTTGCATACGCGTCTGGCCCTGAGCGTGCAGCGTCGCCATCAGCGGTTGCATCGTCGATTGGCGCAAATGCCTGGCGCTGTGGCTGCGCCGCAGTCTTTGACAAGCCCGCAACTGCTTGAGCGCATGCTGGGCAGTCAGGAAGCGCCGGCCCGGCAACTGGAAGCGCTGCTTGAGACCAGCAGCACCTCGCGGGAGGTGTTGAACCGGGTTTGGGACGGTGCGCCGCCGTCAGCTTCACTGGTCGAGGCGGTGCAGCGGTTCAGGGCCGACACCTTGATCGAGTGGGTGGCGGGCGGTGCCGATGTGACGGCGCCGGTGCCGGTCGGTGCCGTTGACGTGATGGCGCCGTTGCTTACCCAGTTGGAACGCTGGCCGGTGGATACGTCGTTGAGTATCAGGAACGCCCAAGGCCTGGAAATACGCCGCTACAGCAAGGATGGAGGGCAACCGTCGACGCAGACGGTGAGCGTCAGCGTGCTGGAAAACTATCAATTCGCCTATGCCGAACCGCGTCGACTGAGCGTCCATTTGCCTCAGGCGATCAAGGCCCTGTTGCCGGATATTTTCGCGGCGGATGGGCCTGCGCTTCGCCAACAACTGGCGGCGTTGGCCCAGGCCGTGAAAGTCGACTTGTTCGATGCGCTGACGCAGTTTGCCGACGCCACCCGAGCCCAGGCTGAGGGGGCCGCTGCCTCGGTGCGTCGATTGTTGCCGGACAGCGTGGGTGATGACCCGGCGGTGCCGGCGGTGATCACCCAATTGCGGGCGCTGCACCCCGGCCTGAGTCGGGCACGGCTGCTGGATGTACTGCGCGAACACCCGCTGTCCGAGCATCAACAGACGCAACTGCTGTTTTCGCAACTGCAACCCGAGGCGCTGTATAACGCCCTGCGTGCCGCCCGCCAGGTGGCCCGCCGAGAGACCCTTATCGATGGGCTCTTTCATCCGCGTCGCTTCGACCGGCAAACCCAACGCTGGGTGGCGCAACTTGCCCCTGACTTGGTGTGCGACCTGACGGGCCAGGGCTTGGTGGTGTGCGCCGCGGACCAGGCAGTGCCGTATGTTTCTAAAGGCCCATGGGACCGAACGATCGTCGTGATCGATCAGCGCCGCGGGCGGTTTTCAGTGTTTGACCACCGTACCTCGCGTACCGGAGCGGTGTTGGCCGGTGTCGACAGTTTTTATGAGGCTGTGGTGAGCCAACTGACCGAACGCAATCTGCTCCGGCTTGGGCAGAACGCCAGCCAGGCGATCAGCGAGCTGCGGCATCGGGTTGCCCGCACCCTGCTGCGCAATCGTGCACCGCAGGGTGCGTTTTTTCTGGGGCGACGCGAGATTGCTGCCTACGCCAGTACCGCGCCGCTCGATCTTTCCGAGCCCGACGCCCTGGGTCTTTACCCTTCGCAAACCGACCGCTACGTGTTTATCGAGGGCATGAGTTTCAAGGTAGATCAGGCCGGGCCGCTGCAACCCTGGCGTATCCGGCACCCGTCGCTGATCGATGCCTATGCACCGCTGTTGACTCATAACGGCGTTGGCGCCTGGCGGCATGAATGGGAAAACCCGCTGACCTGGGACGGGCAGCAGCCGTTTTACCGCCTGGGGCCCAGGGTGCGTGGCTTTTCACCGGATGCCATCGAACAGATTCAGCAGATCAGCGGTGTGACGGCAGCCATGCTGCGCCGCGTGCATGTACGCAATGAGCGTCCACCCATAATGCTGCTGGACACCCTCGAACGCTTCAATGCTCATCAACGGGTCAAAGCCGGGGTGGACGTTGGGCGGGACTTTTTCGATGAACTGCTGGGGGAGGTCGGCCCCGACAAGGCGGACGCGCTGGTGGGGCGTGCCGGGGTGGGGCGTGCCGATCAGGTGACGGTGCTTGAAAGCAAGGTCGAACTCGATCAGGCGCAAATGGAACGCCTTTTTTTCAAAACGCTGACGCACAAAAGCGCGCTGTCGTCCGAGCCGTCGGGGCAGGTGATACAGCGCGATTTTCCCGCTTTGACCGCGGCTATCGTCGACGACATGGTACGCGCGGCTACCGCGATGGAACGCCAAAGTCTGGAGGCGGGGCGCGTGCCGTTGAGCATGATGCGCACCGTGCGTTGGTGGTTGCGGTACCTGCGCAAAAACCGGGCGATAGAGGGGGTGTATCTGTCGGCAGCGATGAATGAGGACAGCGCCAGGTTGATCCTGCACACCTTGCCGGACATTCAGGGCTGGCCGGGTGATTTACGTGTCGAGGTGTGGGAAAGAGGGCGTCTGATTGACAGCATCGGCCCCGTCGACACCACGCAAGTCCGAGTGCTGGAGCCCATTGCCGCGCAGTACCAGGCGTATATCCCCGGCGGCAAGGATGGCCGGCAACCGACGGGCAACCCCGGTGCTTTCCTTGCTGTGCTGTTAGACCTGCTTACGCCCGCCGAACGTGAGGCGTTCGGGTACGCTCACCCAGGCGCCATCGAAGAGCTTACCGCGCAGATTGGCCACCGTTTGACCCGTCATGGGGCGTTTGCAGACACGCTGCTCGAAATAAGTCGGCACCCCTGGTACAACCCGCCGCGTCGCCTGGCTGACGGGCGGATCGGCTATCCCTTGAGCGGCGGTGACGAACTGGGACCGGTAGACCGTGAACAGCTGGCCCGGTTGCGCCAATTGTTTCCGGCGAAGACCGATCGGCAAGCGCTCGAATTACTGGAGAACCTCAGCGATTCGGTACGCGAGCGGGACCAGGCGATTGGCTTTTTGTTCAAGGAACGGGAGGTCATGGATAACGCGCTCGAGCGCTGGCGTGCACGAGGAGTGATCACCGAGCAGGCGGCGCGCCATGAAGCCGCCGAGCGTATTCGGCGCTGTTGGCGTAAAGAGGACTCCAGCCGCGGCGTACCCTACGAGTTGAATCTTGATGACCTGGCGTTGAACGACCTGCCGCAGCTGGGGGCGTACTTTGGCCACGTCAAAGTGATGAGCCTTAAAAGTAACCAGCTGACGACCGTGCCGAGCGGTTTTCTGCGGTGTTTTCCGCAAGTTCGCTGGATCCTGCTTGATCACAATTATTTGGAGCACTTGCCCTTGGGGTTGGCCCAGTTGCGCTATTTATCGCTGCTGAACCTCTCCAGCAACCGGATCAAACCACGGCTCGGTGATGTGACATTGCTGTCTGAGTTGACCAGCCTGGTAAAACTGGACTTATCAAACAACCCGTTGCGGCTGGGGCAGCATTTGAACCTGTATCCGTTGGTGAACTTGCGCGTGCTCAACCTGCGTAACACCCAGTTGGAGCACCTGCCTCGCGGGGCCGTCACCCTGAGAGCGCTTGAGGTGTTCGATCTTCGCGACAACCGAATATCGGTATTGACCAGTCATGACCTGTACCTGTTTGCGAATGTCCATCGCGGCATGAATTTGCACGGCAACCCCCTGTCTCAGGGCTCGCTCCAGTTGCTGCGACGTTACCGTGATCAGCCAGGGCAATCGGATATTTACTTTGGCTTGAATGGTGACCTAGCGTCAGCGCGCGCACGGCCAGACCGCTGGCTGGCGGTGTTGTCTGTCAGTGAGGTTCCTCGTCATCAGACGCTGTGGGAGCAGTTGCAGCAACGCCCGATGTCCGAGCATTTCTTCGCGCTGTTGAACAACATTGCGGATTATCCATTGCTCACGACGCCAGGATATCGGGCGCTGCGAGAGGACCTGACACGCCGCGTGTGGCAGTTGATCGAGAGCGCCAACGAGAACGAGTTGTTGGCCTTGACGTTGTTTCAGCATCGGTTCGAGCACCATCGAGGCGCCGATGGCTGGCTGCTGTCCTTGAATGACCTGGAGCTCAAGTTCCTGCCCATCCAATTGCTTGCGCGTGCGCCAGGCGCGCAGGCCGCGCCGGTGTTGAACTGCTTTCGCGCGTGGCATCGGCTCAAGGCCATTGAGGCGATTGTGCTGCGTGCCGATCCCGAGCAGACCTGGCGCTTGGCGAGCAGCCGTATGCTTGCCTGTCGCATTGCGTTGTCGGCGAGCCTGGATCTGCCCCTTGGGTTCCACGAGCGACTGGACCGAGCGCTGCAGATACCGGATTTGGGCGCGTTTGCCACGATGCGTCAACGGGTGATGGCGGCGCATGCGCAGCACGACTGGCCCGCGTTGCTGGCGCAGGAGGAGTATTGGGTGCAGTTTCTGGAACGCAACTACCGCGCGCGTTTCGAGGCGCGTCTGGGCCAATACGATCGCGAACTTGAACAGGCGCTGGCGCAGGTGGAAAGCGGGGAGATGGCCGAAGGTGATTACCTGCTGCGGGCGAGCAGCGTTCAAGTGTCACGGGCCAGTGCGGCGAATACCTTGATCGCGCAATTGACGGGGGAGGAGTGGCAACGGTTTACCAGCGGTTGATCGGCGCTTATTCCTATAAGCCATAAGCACCGCACTTTGCGTGATATGGCCCGTCGATCTTTCCCGGTATGATGTTCGCCCCCGCAGTCTGGATTGCGAATACGCCATGACCTTGCAGTACCCAACAATCGCCGATTGCGTCGGCAATACACCCCTGGTCCGCTTGCAACGCATGGCGGGTGAAACCAGCAACACCCTGTTGCTCAAGCTCGAAGGGAACAACCCGGCCGGCTCGGTAAAAGACCGCCCGGCGCTGTCGATGATCACCCGCGCCGAGTTGCGCGGGCAGATCAAACCCGGTGACACCCTGATCGAAGCCACCTCGGGCAACACCGGGATCGCCCTGGCCATGGCGGCCGCGATCAAGGGTTACAAGATGGTCCTGATCATGCCCGACAACTCCAGCGCCGAGCGCAAAGCCGCGATGACGGCGTATGGCGCCGAACTGATCCTGGTCACCCAGGAGCAGGGCATGGAGGGTGCGCGCGACCTCGCCGAACGCATGGCCGCCGAAGGCCGTGGCCAGGTGCTGGACCAGTTTGCCAACGGCGACAACCCGCAAGCGCACTACACCTCCACCGGCCCGGAGATCTGGCGCCAGACCCAGGGCACCATCACCCATTTCGTCAGCTCCATGGGCACCACCGGCACCATCATGGGCAATTCGCGCTACCTCAAGGAGCAGAACCCGGCGATCCAGATCGTCGGCCTGCAACCGATGGAAGGCGCGGCGATCCCTGGCATTCGCCGCTGGCCCGAAGAGTACCTGCCGAAGATCTACAACGCGGCGCGGGTCGATCGCATCATCGACATGGCCCAGCGTGAAGCCGAGGACACCACGCGCCGTCTGGCCCGTGAAGAAGGCATCTTCTGTGGCGTGTCCTCCGGCGGTTCTGTGGCGGGGATGTTGCGCTTGTCCAAAGAAGTGGAAAACGCGGTGATCGTCGCGATCATCTGTGACCGAGGCGACCGTTACCTGTCGACCGGCATTTTTGACGAACCCAACTGATGGCCAAGCATGAGAGAGGCCTGCGCTTCCAACCGACGGGCGGCAGCCGGGCCCCACAGATTCCGGTGGGCAAGAAACAACGCCTGACCATCGAACGCCTGGCCAACGACGGCCGGGGCATCGTGTTCTTTGAAGGGCGCACCTGGTTCGTCAATGGCGCGCTGGCCGGCGAAGACGTCGAAGCACGGGTACTGGGTACCCACGGCAAAGTGGTCGAGGCCCGCACCGAGCGGGTGTTCAAGGCCAGCGAACTGCGCCGCCCCGCACCTTGCGCCCATGTTGGCCGCTGCGGGGGCTGCAGCGTGCAGCACCTGCCCCACAACGAACAACTCGCCCTGAAACAGCGCATGCTTGCCGAGCAACTGTCCCGTGTGGCGGGTGTCGAACCGCAAGAGTGGGCCGCACCGCTGAGCGGCCCCGAATTCGGTTACCGACGCCGCGCCCGTGTGGCCGTGCGTTGGGATGCCAAAGCGAAAACGCTGGAGGTGGGCTTTCGTGCCGTGGCCAGCCAGGACATCGTCGCCATCGACGATTGCCCGGTGCTGGTACAGGCCTTGCAACCGATCATGCAGCGTCTGCCGAACATGTTGCGGCGCTTGAGCAAACCGCAGGCGCTGGGGCATGTGGAATTGTTCAGTGGCTCGTCCGTGGCCGTATTGTTGCGGCATATGGCGCCGCTGTCCGAGGCGGACCTGCACATACTCAAAGAATTTTGCGTCTTCCATGACGCCCAACTGTGGCTGCAGGGTGAAGGCCGGCCGGAACCGGTTGCGCCTGAGTTGGCCCTGGGCTTGCGCCTGGAGACATGGGATCTGGAGCTGGCCTATCGGCCTGGGGATTTCGTGCAGGTCAACGCCGGGGTCAATGAGGCGATGGTTGCCCAGGCGCTGGCCTGGTTGGCGCCGCAACCCGATGAGCGGGTGCTGGACCTGTTCTGCGGCCTGGGCAATTTCGCCCTGCCGCTGGCTCGCCATGTGCGAGAAGTGGTGGCGGTGGAAGGCGTACAGACCATGGTGGACCGCGCGGCACTCAACGCCGTCAGCAACAATTTGCATAATGCGAGGTTTTTTCAGGCCGATTTGTCCCAGCCTTTGACTGACGCAGAATGGGCCAAACAGGGCTTTTCTGCGGTACTCTTGGACCCACCTCGCGAGGGTGCCCAGGAGGTTGTGCGCAAGCTCGCCACACTGGGGGCCAAGCGCCTGGTGTATGTGTCCTGCAACCCGGCCACGCTGGCGCGGGACACGGTTGAGTTGGTCAAGCAGGGCTACCGGCTAAAACGTGCCGGGATCCTCGACATGTTTCCGCAGACAGCGCATGTCGAGGCCATGGCGTTATTTGAAGCGGGCTAGGATGCCCGTTTAATCCGACTGGCCTGCGTTCTCCAAGGCCTATGAGCTGCCACGGAGATCGCAGTAAAAAGGTCGGCGATGATTTTGGCGCACCGAAGGTGCGTCGTAGGGAAGGTAAGCAAGATGGTACAGGTGAGAGCACACCAGCCGATCAACACTGACGGCAGTATCAATCTCGAGGCATGGCTGGATCATGCCATCAGTGTCGACCCGGCACTGGACCGTGAAGCCTTGAAAGCAGCCTGCGAGTTCGCTCGTGAGTCTGAGCAGCAAGACAACGCGGCGAAGAACCTGTGGGCCGAAGGCACTTCCAGCTTTCGCACCGGTCTGGAAATCGCCGAGATCCTCGCCGATCTCAAGCTGGACCAGGATTCGCTGATCGCCGCCGTGCTCTATCGCGGCGTGCGTGAGGGGCACATCCCGTTGGCCACGGTAGGCCAGCGATTCGGTTCCGTGGTGGCCAAGCTGATCGACGGCGTGCTGCGCATGGCCGCCATCAGCGCCAGCCTCAGCCCGCGCCAGTCCATGGTGCTGGGCACCCAGGGCCAAGTGGAGAACCTGCGCAAGATGCTGGTGGCGATGGTCGACGACGTGCGCGTCGCGCTGATCAAGCTGGCCGAGCGTACCTGTGCGATCCGTGCGGTGAAGACCGCCGATGACGAGAAGCGCAACCGCGTCGCCCGCGAAGTCTTCGATATCTACGCACCGCTGGCCCACCGCCTGGGCATTGGTCATATCAAGTGGGAGCTGGAGGACCTGTCCTTCCGCTACCTCGAGCCCGATCAATACAAACAGATCGCCACGTTGCTGCATGAGCGGCGGCTCGACCGCGAGCGCTTTATCACCGACGTGATGGGCCAGTTGCGCGCTGAACTGCAGGCCACCGGCGTCGACGCCGACATCAGTGGCCGCGCCAAGCATATCTATTCCATCTGGCGCAAAATGCAGCGCAAGGGCCTGGCCTTCAGCCAGATCTACGATGTGCGCGCGGTGCGCGTGCTGGTGCCGGAAATGCGCGACTGCTACACCGCGCTGGGCATCGTCCACACCCTGTGGCGGCACATTCCCAAGGAATTCGACGACTACATCGCCAACCCCAAGGAAAACGGCTATCGCTCGCTGCACACGGCGGTGATCGGCCCCGAGGGCAAGGTGCTGGAAGTGCAGATTCGCACCCACGCCATGCACGAGGAGGCTGAGCTGGGCGTGTGTGCGCACTGGCGCTACAAGGGCACTGACGTCAAAGCCGGGTCCAACCAGTACGAAGAGAAAATCTCCTGGTTGCGCCAAGTGTTGGAATGGCACGAAGAACTCGGCGACATCGGCGGCCTGGCTGAACAGCTGCGGGTGGATATCGAGCCGGACCGGGTCTACATCTTCACCCCCGACGGCCACGCGATCGACTTGCCCAAGGGCGCCACGCCGCTGGACTTCGCCTACCGCGTGCACACCGAAATTGGCCACAACTGCCGTGGCGCCAAGATCAATGGGCGCATTGTGCCGCTCAACTACAGCCTGCAGACCGGTGAACAGGTCGAGATCATCACCAGCAAACACGGCACGCCAAGCCGTGACTGGCTGAACCCGAACCTGGGCTACATCACCACCTCGCGGGCACGGGCAAAGATCGTGCACTGGTTCAAGTTGCAGGCGCGCGATCAGAACGTCGCCGCCGGCAAGACCCTGCTCGAGCGCGAATTGGCCCGCCTGGGCCTGCCTCAGGTGGACTTCGACAAGCTGGCCGAAAAGGCCAACATGAAGATCGCCGAAGACATGTTCGCAGCCCTCGGTGCCGGCGACCTGCGCCTGGCGCAGTTGGTCAACCTGGCCCAGCAACTGGTCGAGCCGGAGCGCGGCAATGAACAGCTGGAACTGATCCCGCGCAAAGCCACTGGCTACAAGCCCGGCAAGCGCGGCGATATACAGATCCAGGGGGTGGGCAACCTGCTGACGCAAATCGCCGGTTGCTGCCAGCCACTGCCGGGCGACGCGATCGTCGGCTACATCACTCAAGGCCGTGGCGTGAGCATTCATCGCCAGGATTGCGCCTCGGTGCTGCAACTGGGCGGACGTGAGCCGGAGCGGATCATCCAGGTCAGCTGGGGCCCGGTGCCGGTGCTCACCTACCCGGTGGACATCATCATCCGCGCCTACGATCGTTCCGGTTTGCTGCGCGACGTGTCGCAAGTGCTGCTCAACGAGCGGATCAACGTGCTGGCGGTCAACACCCGCTCGAACAAGGAGGACAACACCGCATTGATGTCCCTGACCATCGAGATCCCGGGGTTGGACGCGCTTGGGCGGCTGCTGGGGCGGATTTCCCAGTTGCCGAACATCATCGAGACCCGGCGTAATCGCACACCATCATGAGTAGCCCGATGTATTCGCTTGAAGACCTGCTGCACCTGATGAACCGCCTGCGGGACCCGCAATACGGGTGCCCGTGGGACATCAAGCAAACCTACGCCAGCATCGTGCCGCACACCCTGGAAGAAGCCTATGAAGTGGCGGATGCCATTGAGCGTGGCGACTTCGATCACCTGCAAGGTGAACTGGGCGATCTGTTGTTCCAGGTGGTGTATTACAGCCAGTTGGCGCGCGAAGAAGGGCGCTTTGAGTTTGCCGGGGTGATCGACAGCATCACCCGCAAGTTGATCCGTCGTCATCCGCACGTATTCCCCACCGGCGATCTGTATGCACCGCTGGATATCCCGCAACTGAGCGAAGAACAGGTCAAGCAGCGCTGGGAGCAGATCAAGGCCGAGGAGCGCGCAGAAAAGTCCGACGCTCCGGAGCAGCTTTCCCTGCTCGACGATGTGCCAGGCGCCTTGCCGTCTTTGTCCCGTGCCGCCAAATTGCAAAAGCGCGCCAGTCAGGTCGGTTTCGACTGGCCCTCGGCGTTGCCGGTGGTGGATAACGTGCGCGAAGAGTTGGGTGAAGTACTCGAAGCCATGGCCGATAACGATGCGCTGGCTATTGCCGATGAGGTGGGTGACCTGCTGTTTGCGGCGGTCAACCTCGCTCGTCACCTCAAGGTCGACCCGGAAACAGCGCTGCGCGGCGCCAATGCCAAGTTCGAACGACGTTTCCGATTTATCGAACAGGCATTGCGCGACACCCAGCGTCCCATGGAAGATTGCACCCTCGAAGAGTTGGACGCCCTGTGGGGCGAAGCCAAACGTCAGGAAAAGAACGTGTCCAGCTGCGGTTGAGCAGTTGCCTAAGTGAGTAAGCACCATGAGCCTTTCCCTTCGCGACCAGTTGCTCAAAGCAGGTCTGGTCAACCAAAAGCAGGCCAAGCAGGTCGGCAAAGAGAAACAAAAGCAGCAGCGTCTGGTCCACAAAGGCCAGGCCGAGGCGGATGACACCCAGGCGCGCCTGGCCCAGCAAGCGCACGCCGAGAAGGTCAAGCGTGACCAGGAGTTGAACCGTCAGCAGCAGGAAAAAGCCGAGGCCAAGGCCCGCACGGCCCAGGTCAAGCAACTGATCGAGACCTCGCGCCTGCCCAAGCTGACCACCGAGGACTACTACAACTTCGTGGATGACAAGAAGGTCAAGCGCCTGTCGGTCAACACGCTGATGCGCAACAAGCTGAGCAACGGCTCCCTGGCGATCGTGCACCACGGTGGCGGTTACGAAGTGATTCCGCGCGAAGCGGCGTTGAAGATCCAGGAGCGCGCACCGGAGCGTATCGTGCAGCTCAATATCCTGACGGAAAGCCAGGTGCCGGATGAGGACGATCCGTACGCGGCCTACCAGATCCCGGATGACCTGATGTGGTAAGGCATTAAAACGTCGCTGCAGCGCGCCTGCTGACTGTAATGAGTGGGCGTGCTGTGGTGAGCGGGCTTGCCCCGCGCCGGGCTGCGAAGCAGCCCTGAACATACAAACCCCGCTCAAAAGGCGGGGTTTGTGTTTTCAGGCAGCGAAGGCCTGAGCATTCGGATAATTCAGGAGCTTTGTGCCTGGCGTTTCATCTCAAGCGATTCAAGTTCGTTCTTGTAGTTATGAGCATCGCTCTCATTGTGGAACATGCCGACCAGCAGGTCTTGTTGATAGACATCCCAGATATGAATCCCATGGCCCAAGGCTTCGTGGGACATATGTTCGTCGTCGCGCTCAGTTACTTTTACAGTCATCTGCTTGCTCCAATCTCTGGTTGATCTGCGGCAAGTCGTCGCAGGCCTTTGTTATATGTTTTGTTAGCTTGCTAAGTAAACCGGTTTTGCGCGCAACAATTTATTGCAGGAAACGCAACAGTGCCGCAGGCCTTGTAAACCGTGGGGTTGGCTCGCCGGGCATTGGGTTTTATGACAAAAGTTTCATGTGTTGCGCGGGCGATTCCCAACCTCCAGGCGAAAAAAAGCCCCGCATTTCGCGAGGCTCTTGTTCAGCACATCAGCGTTATCAGTTGCCTTTGACAGCCTTGCCGTCAACGGTACCGTCCTGCAGCATGATGTTGTATTCCTTGCCGTCGGTTTCTACCTGACGCAGGGCGACCAGGATGCCGCCCTGATCCTTGGCAAACCACATCTGGGTGATGCGCTTGCTTTGGGTCGGGTCACGCACGCGCTCGACCTTGATTGCATCGATGGAGCCGACCTTGGTCTGCACTTTCTCAGGGCCAATCACGCGGAAATCGTAGGTGTCGACGTCAGTGCCTTCAACCACGTTGTAGCTCATGCTCTTCTTGCCTGCCGCCACATCGCGCTGCAGCGCCAATTGGTAGGTCGACTTGTCGAGCATGCCGCTTTGCAGGGGCACGTTGACCGCGTCTTTGTTCTCAAACCCGGTGACTTTCTTGGCGCTCTGGTCGAAGTCCAGGTTGATCTTCTTGGCCTTGCCCAGGCCACCGCGTTCGAAGGTATAGCTCTTGGGTTGCAGGGTGTCCTTGTCAAACAGGATCACGCTGGTTTCGGTCAGGCTGGCGATCATCATGGAGGCCTTGAAATTCAAGGTCCAGGTGCCGTCGCCGTTCTTGGTCAGGCTGCGCTCAGCCGAACCACTCATGGGCAACTGTTTCCAGTCGGCGGTGTAGCTGGCGGAGAAGGGGTGAAGGTCCGCCGCTTGCACCGCAGGCAAGGCAAACAGAGCAAAAGCGAAGAGCAAGGCGCGACGCATAAAATCTCCTAGGTTCGAATCAAGTGGCCGCTGGCCGCGAGTAACTGACCGTCCAATAATGCACCCTGATCACCAAGAATCAACCGCCCCTCGGCAAACCAGCGTACGGCCAGCGGGTAAATCCTGTGTTCCTGGGTATGCACCCGTTGCGCAAGCGTCTGCGCCGAGTCGTCAGACTGTACCGGAACCACTGCCTGTACGACCAGAGGCCCGCCATCGAGTTCCTCGGTGACAAAGTGCACGCTGCAACCATGCTCGCTGTCACCGGCGTCAATCGCGCGCTGGTGGGTGTGCATGCCCTTGTATTTGGGCAGCAGGGACGGGTGGATATTGAGCAGGCGCCCTTCGTAATGCCGCACGAAATCAGCGCTGAGGATGCGCATGAAGCCGGCCAATACCACGAGTTTGGGGTTGAACGCGTCGATCAGTTCGATCAAGGCGGCATCGAAGGCTTCGCGGCCGTCGAACGCCTTGTGATCCAGTGAGCGGGTTTCGATACCCGCATCGCTGGCACGTTGCAGGCCGTAGGCGTCGCTGCGGTTGGAGATCACCGCAGCGATACGCACCGGGCTGTCGCCGGTGCGCGTGCTGTCGATCAGGGCCTGCAAGTTACTGCCGGTGCCGGAGAGCAGCACCACGACATCACAGGTCTGGGACATCAGTGAGCCTTGAGGTTCTTCAGTTCAACCTGCGCAGCGCCTTCAGCGGCGGTGGCGATCTGACCGATGACCCAAGGCTGCTCGCCAGCTTCACGCAGGACGTTCAGCGCGGTGTCTACGTGCTCTTGCGCCACGCAGATGACCATGCCCACGCCGCAGTTGAGTACGCGGTGCATCTCGGTTTCGTTGACGTTTCCTTTCTCTTGCAGCCAGTCGAACACGGCAGGACGTTGCCAGCTGGCCACGTCGACAATCGCCTGGGCGCCTTTTGGCAGTACGCGCGGGATGTTGTCCAGCAGGCCGCCGCCGGTGATGTGGGCCATGGCTTTGACGGCACCGGTGTCCTTGATCAGCTTGAGCAGGGGCTTGACGTAGATGCGGGTCGGAGCCATCAGCAGGTCGGTCAGTGGCTTGCCGTCGAGCTGGATGTTTTCGATGTCGGCACCGGACACTTCGATGATCTTGCGGATCAGCGAGTAGCCATTGGAGTGCGGGCCGGACGATGGCAGGGCGAGCAGGGCGTCACCGGCGGCCACTTTGGAACCGTCGATGATCTCGGCTTTCTCTACAACACCGACGCAGAAACCGGCCAGGTCATAGTCTTCACCTTCGTACATGCCAGGCATTTCAGCGGTTTCGCCGCCTACCAGCGAGCAACCCGACAGTTCGCAACCGGCGCCAATGCCGGTCACTACCTGGGTAGCGGTTTCGACGTTGAGCTTGCCGGTGGCGTAGTAGTCCAGGAAGAACAACGGCTCGGCGCCGCACACCACCAGGTCGTTGACGCACATGGCCACCAGGTCGATGCCGATGCTGTCGTGTTTGTTCAGGTTCAAGGCCAGGCGCAGCTTGGTCCCCACGCCGTCGGTGCCGGAGACCAATACCGGCTGTTTGTAGCCGGCCGGGATTTCGCAGAGGGCGCCAAAACCGCCCAGGCCGCCCATGACTTCGGGGCGCGCAGTGCGCTTGGCGACGCTCTTGATGCGTTCGACCAATGCTTCACCGGCGTCGATGTCTACACCGGCGTCCTTGTAGCTCAGGGAGGGTTGCTTGCTCATGATCCAGGCCTTTAGGGGGGATTTCTGGGTAACGACCGAGCGGGCAGGCGCTTTTGGTAAAAGGCCCAGCCGTTGACGGTCTGCGAAGGCGCGCGATTTTATCAGGCTTGAGGGGCAGCGGCCATCCTCGGGCCGACGGGCAGGGCCATATAGGCTAAAAAGCCGGTTAAAAAAATGCTAATCGGCTCTGCTTCGGGCCGTATTAAGGTATAGCCTTGGTGCCGCTATCGTTGTGACAGCATGAAAACTTATCAGGACCCTGTGAGTGTTTTGTCGGTGGCCGTGGTCACAGCCTTGGCAAACCGAGTTCATGCGGTCTGTTCCAGCCGCTAAATTTGTCGTTCGGGAATCTTCCATGCGTCTGTGTAATGTGTTTTTTGTGGGCTGCTTGTCATTGGTCAGCCTGGCGAGTCATGCCGAAACCCTCAATGGCCTGTATCAAGTACTTGAACCGGTCAGCAGCCAGTCGCCGCAAGAGCGCGACCAGGCGACCCAGCGCGCCGTGCAGACGATGGTGATCCGCCTGACCGGCGACGCCAAGGCCGCCGACGGCCCCGGTCTGGCGGCGATTCGCAAGGACCCGCAGCAAATCATCACCCAATACGGCTACGACGCCGGCCCGCCCGAGAGCCTGCAAGTGGACTTCGACCCGGTCAGCACCGACCGCGCCCTGCGTGACGCCGGGCTGTCGATCTGGGGCAGCAATCGGCCGTCGATTCTTGGCTGGTGGCTGAACGATTCCACGGAAGGCAGCAGCCTCGTAGGCGATGGTCAGGCCGTCGCCCAGGCTCTGCGCCGCGCCGCCCAGCACCGTGGCCTGCCGTTGCGCCTACCCCTGGGCGACCTTGATGAGCAGGTGGTCGCCACGGCGCCGAACCTGGAGAGTGCCGACGCCACCCCATTGCGCGCCGCGTCCGAACGCTACGGCGCCGATGCGTTGCTGGCTGTACACGCGCGCCAGGAAGGCAGCCAATGGCAAGCCAAATGGCGGCTGTGGCTGGGCGACAAGAGCGAGCAGGGCACCGCCCAGGGTGCGGATACCGGCGCGGTGGCCGATGCGGTGATGCTGGCGGTCAGCCAAAAGCTGGCGCCGCGTTTTGCTGTCAAGCCGGGCGTGAGCACCGAGCAATTGCTGGAAGTGCAGGGGATGACTCTGGAGCGCTATGCGGCGCTGGGTCATTTGCTGGAGCCGTTTGGGGGCCAGCCGCTGCGGGTGGATGGCAATCGCATTGTGTATCGCGTCAACGGCAGTGCCGATCAGTTGCGCAGCCAATTGAGCCTGGCGAAGTTGCAGGAGATCCCGGCCGGTGAGGCACAGGCTGCGCAGCCGGTCGTTGAAGGCGCGCAACCGGCCGCTGCACCCGAACCACAGGCGCAACTGCGTTTTCGTTGGTAACAGTTCTTTCTATATATAGAAGCGATGGAGTGGTTTATGGCGGATACGCGTCGTTGGGTGTGGCTTGGCGGGATCGTCCTGCTGTGCGTTTTTGTGTTCTTGCTGCATTCGATCCTGACGCCGTTCCTGGTTGCGCTGCTGCTCGCCTATCTGTTCGATCCCGTGGTGGATCGCTTGGAGAAAGCCGGCTTGTCGCGGACCCTGGGCGTGGTCGCGGTGTTCGCACTGTTCACCTTGATCATCACTGTCTTGGTGCTGGTGTTGGTGCCGATGCTGGCCAAGCAACTGTTTCGCCTCTATGAACTGGCGCCGCAGATGCTCGACTGGCTGCAACACACGGCGATGCCGTGGGTCCAGGCCAAACTGGGGCTGTCGGATGGTTTCTGGAGGTTCGACAAGGTCAAGGCGGCGATCAGTGAGCACATGGGCCAGACCACCGATATCGTCGGTGTGATCCTCAGCCAGGCCACGGCGTCCAGCCTGGCGCTGATCGGTTGGTTGACCAATCTGGTGCTGATCCCGGTGGTGGCGTTCTACCTGCTGCGTGACTGGGACGTGATGATGGCGAAGATCCGCAGCCTGCTGCCGCGTAACCGCGAGGAGCGCATCGTGTCCCTGGCAGGGGAGTGCCATGAAGTGCTCGGCGCATTCGTGCGCGGTCAATTGCTGGTGATGCTGGCCCTGGGGATCATCTACGCCGCCGGCTTGATGGCGATTGGCCTGGAGCTGGGGCTGTTGATCGGCCTGATCGCCGGTCTGGCGGCCATCGTGCCGTACATGGGCTTTGTGATCGGCATTGGCGCGGCACTGGTGGCCGGGTTGTTCCAGTTTGGCGGCGACCTGTATCCGATGCTCGGTATTGTCGCGGTGTTCATGGTCGGCCAGGCATTGGAGGGCATGGTGCTCACGCCATTGCTGGTGGGCGATCGAATCGGTCTGCACCCGGTGGCGGTGATCTTTGCGATCCTGGCCGGTGGCGAGTTGTTTGGCTTTACCGGGATCCTGCTGGCATTGCCGGTGGCGGCGGTGATCATGGTGCTGGTGCGCCATGTGCACGATTTGTACAAGGATTCCGAGGCATACACGGGCGTCGAAGACCCTGAGTTGTAATCGCTCCCCCCACAAACCCGGCCCATGTCGGGTTTGTGCTTCAGGGGCCTGCGCCGTCAAACAATCTGCACAAAACCGGCAAGTGAACGCAAACCTTTGATTTTGCTTGTGGTCTGCTGCATTGTGCGCCCGGCGTCACGGGTATAAACTTTGCAAACTTTACACAGAGGCCACTAACGGTTCGTACAGCGCCGTTCAGCCAGCATGAAACCGATTCAGCTGCCCTTGGGTGTGCGTCTGCGTGATGACGCCACCTTTATCAATTACTACCCAGGCGCCAATGCCGCTGCACTCGGCTATGTCGAGCGGCTCTGCGAAGCCGACGCCGGGTGGACTGAAAGCCTGATCTATCTGTGGGGCAAGCACGGCGTGGGGCGCACCCACCTGTTGCAGGCAGCGTGCCTGCGTTTTGAGCAAATGGGTGAGCCTGCGGTGTACCTGCCGTTGGCCGAATTGATGGATCGCGGCATCGGCATCTTCGATAACCTCGAGCAATACGAATTGGTGTGCCTGGATGACCTGCAGGCGGTCGCCGGCAAGGCCGATTGGGAAGAGGCGCTGTTTCATCTGTTCAACCGCTTGCGTGACAGCGGTCGGCGCTTGTTGATTGCCGCCTCCACCTCGCCGCGGGAATTGCCGGTCAAGCTGGCCGACCTCAAGTCGCGCCTGACCCTGGCGCTGATTTTTCAGATGCGCCCGCTGTCCGACGAAGACAAATTGCGTGCTCTGCAATTGCGTGCCTCCCGTCGCGGCCTGCACCTCACCGACGAGGTCGGGCACTTTATCCTCACCCGTGGCACGCGCAGCATGAGTGCGTTGTTCGATTTGCTCGAACAGCTCGATCAGGCCTCTTTGCAGGCCCAACGCAAGCTCACCATTCCCTTTCTCAAGGAAACCCTCGGCTGGTAGCAGCCCTTTGTTTTCGCGGCTTTTGGCAAATTTCAGGCGTCAGAAAACCCGCGTTTGGGCCGCTTTGGCCACGCGAAGGGCGTGTATAGGGTGTTAAGGGCTTAGATGTCAGCGTCCAAACAAGAAGTCACATAGAGCACGATTGAATTTGCAAATCGATGTGATAGAAGGCATAGTCTCGGCTTCTTTACACATCAGCCACGGTCGTGCCCATGCTAAATCGCTTCGCACCCCTCGTGCCTCTCGCACTCGTTACCCTGTTGTTTGGCTGCGCCTCCCACCCTCAACAGGTGGCGGAACAGCAAAAACCACAGGTTCAAAATCAGGCAAAATTCGTTGCTGCACAGTCTGCTTCTGTTTACGAAGAAGAGTTGGCAACGGAAAAAGAGCTGGCCGATTTTTCCGGCAGCAAGCCTTACCAGCTTCCAGTGCTGGCCGACAGCATTCTCGAACGCGGCATGTCCCTGATCGGTACCCGTTACCGTTTCGGTGGTACCTCGGAAGCCGGTTTCGATTGCAGCGGTTTCATCGGTTATCTGTTTCGTGAAGAGGCTGGCATGAACCTGCCACGCTCGACGCGCGAAATGATCAACGTGAAAGCACCGTTGGTCGCACGCAACAACCTCAAGCCCGGTGATCTGCTTTTCTTCAGTACGGCAGGTCGCGGTCGTGTCAGTCACGCCGGCATCTACCTGGGTGACAACCAGTTTATCCACTCCAGCAGCCGTCGCAGTGGCGGTGTTCGAGTCGACAACCTGGGGGACAGCTACTGGAGCAAAACCTTTATCGAAGCCAAGCGCGCACTCGCCATGGCCCCGACAACGGTTACCGCCAGTAAGTAAACTTAAAGTGATACTTGAAGTTTGACGTGTAAGCGCTAGAATCCCTGGACATTGTTGTAATCCGTTCGCGCGAGCTTTGCTTGCGCGTTCTGGTTTTCAGCGTTCGGCAGCGAAAGCCGCATCCAGACCAGGATTGTTCTGCACATGTCGACCTCGGCCCGCCTGATTCTAATGCTTTGCGCCGCGCTCCTCAGCGCCTGCGCCAGCCGCACACCGCCGCCCGCACCCGTCGCGGTCAAGCCCAAGCCGGTGTTCAACTATTCCACCCAGAATTTTTCGCCTGTGGCCGAAGACGTGCTCTTTCGCGCGCTGGGCCTGGTCGGCACGCCTTATCGCTGGGGCGGCAATACGCCTGACTCCGGTTTTGATTGCAGTGGCCTGATCGGCTTTGTCTACCGCGATGCCGCCGGGATCTCCCTGCCGCGCACCACGCGCGAGCTGATCGTAATGCGCGCCCAGGACGTGAGTGAGCAGAACCTGCAAACCGGCGACCTGTTGTTCTTCGCCACTGGCGGTGGCTCGCAGGTCAGCCATGCCGGGATCTACGTGGGCGAAGGCCGTTTCGTCCACGCGCCGCAAACCGGCGGTACGGTGAAGTTGGACACCTTGTCCAAAGCCTATTGGCAGAATGCCTACCTGAGCGCCAAAAGGGTGCTGCCGGGCAATCTGGCACGCAACCCTTAACGCAACGCTGCAGGAGGGGGGGGGGCGCCCCTCCTGCAGTGGCTCATTTAGCCGCCGACACCCGCCACACTTTATTCCCCACATCATCCGCCACCAGCAAATCCCCCTGCTTGTCGATCACCACGCCTACCGGCCGGCCCATGGCTTTCTCATCCTTGTCGAGGAATCCGGTAAGCACATCCACCGGCTGCCCTTTCGGTTTGCCATTCTCAAACGGCACGAAGATCACCTTATAGCCACTGTGCGGTTTGCGATTCCACGAGCCATGCTGGCCGATAAACGCGCCGTTGCTGAACGCAGCCGGCAGCTTGCTGCCCTCGGCAAAAGTCAGCCCCAACGAGGCGGTATGCGGGCCCACTGCGTAGTCCGGCGCAATTGCCTTTGCCACCAGGACGGGGTCCTGCGGCGTGACGCGCACATCCACGTGTTGGCCGTAATAACTGAACGGCCAGCCGTAGAAGCCGCCGTCTTTGACCGAGGTAATGTAGTCGGGCACCAGGTCGCTGCCGATCTCGTCGCGTTCATTCACCGCCGTCCACAGTTTGCCGCTCTGCGGTTCCCAGGCCATGCCGTTGGGGTTGCGCAGGCCGGAGGCGAAAATCCGGTGCTGGCCGCTGGCGCGGTCGACTTCCCAGATCGCGGCACGCCCCTGTTCCGCCTCCAGGCCGTTCTCGCCGACGTTGCTGTTGGAGCCGACGCTCACGTACAGCTTGCTGCCGTCCTTGCTGGCCACCACGTTTTTTGTCCAGTGGTGATTCAGTGGGCCGCCGGGCAAGTCGACCACCTTGGCGCCCTGAGCCTTGATTTCGGTTTCGCCCGGCTGATACGGGAAGCGCAGCAGTTTGTCCGAGTCGGCCACGTACAGATCGTTGCCGACCAGGGTCATGCCGAACGGCGAGTTGAGGTTTTCCAGGAACACCGTGCGGGTTTCGGCGACGCCATCGTGATCGGCGTCGCGCAGCAGCGTGATGCGGTTCGCGCTCGGCACCCCCGCGCCGGCACGGCCCATGACCTTTTCCATGACCCAGCCGCGCAGGCCCTTAGCGTCATCCGGCTTGGGCGGAGCATTGGTTTCCGCTACCAGCACATCGCCATTGGGCAGCACATACAGCCAGCGCGGGTGGTCCAGGCCCTCGGCGAATGCGGCCACCTGGGTGCCAGCCGCCGCGGTTGGCTTGGCGCCCTCCGGCCAGCCGATGGCCGGCGCGATGTTGACGGTCGGGATCAGTGTCTTGTTCGGCTCCGGCAGCCTGGGCGACGGGCCGGTGCCGTCCGAGACTTGCAGGGTGGAGCTTTCGCCGCAAGCCACGAGGGTGCCGGCGAGCATGATCAGCAGGGCGAGTCTGGTTTTATGCATGGTGTTCTCCTTGATACCTGTAAGGGTAGAGGAGCGCTGCGGTGCGATGGTTCAAGTACTCGTCCAGCTTTCATTGACGCTCCACCCCCAACCCACTAACCTTCGCCGCTTGTTTCAGGTGCTCTGTGACCGATGGGTCGACAGGGTGAAACAGGGAAGCCGGTGAGTGAGCGCACTTGTACACAGTGCCGCCGCAATTCCGGCGCTGCCCCCGCAACGGTAAATGAGTCAAATCGCTGCCTTTTGCCACTGTATCGCGTGCGATATGGGAAGGCGCAGCGTCGGTCCGTTCTCTACAGGACGCCACTCATGAGCCCGGAGACCGGCCTGACTCATTCAACAGCATCACGGTGGGCGATGCTTGGCTGTCTGTTTGTGTTTTTTCCTGCCCGCCGTTTTTGTTCAGCCCCAACGGAGAGCTGCCATGACCGATACCCCCGACCGCGACGAACGCCACCTGGCGCGCATGCTGCGCAAAAAAGCCGTGATCGACGAGCGCATCGCCAACTCCCCCAACGAATGCGGCTTGCTGCTGGTGCTCACCGGCAACGGCAAAGGCAAGAGCAGTTCGGCGTTCGGCATGCTTGCCCGGGCCATGGGGCATGGCATGCAGTGCGGCGTGGTGCAGTTCATCAAGGGGCGCAACAGCACCGGCGAGGAGCTGTTTTTCCGACGTTTCCCCGAGCAAGTACGCTTTCATGTGATGGGCGAAGGTTTCACCTGGGAAACCCAGGACCGCCAACGCGATATCGCCGCCGCCGAGGCTGCCTGGGCCGTGTCGCGCCAATTGCTGCAAGACCCGGCCATCGGCCTGGTGGTGCTGGACGAGTTGAACATCGCCCTCAAGCACGGCTACCTCGACCTTGACCAGGTGCTCAGTGACCTGCAAGCCCGCCCGCCGATGCAGCATGTGGTGGTGACCGGTCGCGGCGCCAAGCCCGAGCTGATCGAAATGGGCGACACCGTCACCGAAATGGGCATGCTCAAGCACGCGTTCCAGGCCGGTATCAAGGCACAGAAGGGCGTCGAACTTTGAATCAGCCCCGTCATTGCCCGGCCGTATTGATCGCCGCACCGGCGTCCGGCCAGGGCAAAACCACCGTCACCGCTGCATTGGCCCGTTTGCACCGCAACCTGGGGCGCAAGGTGCGCGTGTTCAAATGCGGCCCGGACTTTCTGGACCCGATGATCCACGAGCGCGCCAGCGGTGCGCCGGTGTATCAATTGGACATGTGGATGGTGGGCGAGCAGGAAAGTCGCCGTCTGCTGTGGGAAGCGGCGGGAGAGGCCGATCTGATCCTGATCGAAGGCGTGATGGGCCTGTTCGACGGCACCCCGTCCAGCGCTGACTTGGCGCGGCACTTCGGTGTGCCGGTGCTCGGCGTGATCGACGGCACCGCCATGGCCCAGACCTTCGGTGCGCTGGCGTTAGGCCTGGCGCGCTACCAGCCGGACTTGCCGTTTGCCGGCGTGCTGGCCAACCGCGTCGGCACCCTGCGCCATGCACAGTTGCTCGAAGGCAGTCTCACCGAGGGCCTGCGCTGGTATGGCGCATTGTCCCGGGAGACCGGTATCGAGTTGCCCAGCCGTCACCTGGGCCTGGTGCAGGCCAGCGAATTGAATGACCTCGATGTGCGCCTGGACGCCGCCGCCCAAGCCCTGGGCAGCAGTTGCGAAGTGGCGTTGCCACCACCGGTGACCTTCGCCGCGCCGCAGGTGATCGAGGCCGAGCCTTTGCTGGCAGGCGTACGCATCGCCGTGGCCCGTGATGAGGCCTTTGCCTTCACCTACGGAGCCAGCCTTGACCTGTTGCGCGCGATGGGCGCCGAACTGAGCTTTTTCTCGCCGATCCATGATCGTGAGCTGCCCGCCGCCGACAGCCTGTATTTACCCGGCGGTTACCCGGAACTGCACCACCAGGCGCTGTCGGAAAACACCCCGATGCTCGCGGCCATCCGTGCCCATCACGCCGCCGGCAAACCGTTGCTCGCGGAGTGTGGCGGCATGCTTTACCTGCTGGACTCGCTCACCGATGTCGATGGCCACCGCGCTGAACTGCTCGGCCTGCTCCAGGGCGATGCGGTGATGCAAAAGAAACTCGCGGCCCTGGCCCTGCAAAGTGTCGAGTTGCCCGAAGGCGTGCTGCGCGGCCATACCTATCATCATTCCCTGACCAACACCGAGTGGCAGCCGATTGCCCGAGGGCTGAGCCCCAATGGTGGGCGCGGGGCGGAGGCCGTTTACCGACAAGGGCGGATGACCGCGTCCTACGTGCACTTTTACTTCCCGTCCAACCCAGCGGCAGTGGCGGCGCTCTTTGCGCCGCAACCCTCATGACTGACAACGCGTTCCCCCAGGCCGACCGCGCGGCGGTTTACCGCGCCATCGCCGAACGCCGCGACATGCGCCACTTCAGCGGCGGCACCGTGGCGCCTGAGTTGCTGCATCGCCTGCTCCAGGCCGCACACCAGGCACCCAGTGTCGGGCTGATGCAACCGTGGCGTTTTATCCGCATCAGCGACCGCCACCTGCGTGGGCAGATCCAGCATCTGGTGGAAGAAGAGCGCGTGCGCACCGCCGAAGCCCTGGGCGAGCGCTCCGATGCGTTCATGAAGCTCAAGGTCGAAGGCATCCACGATTGCGCCGAGGTGCTGGTCGCGGCACTGATGGATGACCGTGAGCGCCACATCTTCGGGCGGCGCACCTTGCCGGAGATGGACATGGCGTCGCTGTCGTGTGCCATTCAGAATCTATGGCTGGCCGCCCGCGTCGAAGGCCTGGGCATGGGCTGGGTGTCGTTGTTCGAGCCCCAGGCGCTGGCCGACTTGCTGGGCTTGCCGCCCGGCGCCAAACCCCTGGCCGTGCTGTGCCTGGGCCCGGTGGCCGAGTTTTATCCGGCACCGATGTTGCAGCTCGAAGGCTGGACCGAACCACGGCCGCTGAGTGACATGTTGTTTGAGAACAGGTGGGGAGTGAGTCAATGAGTGTGGCCTTGCTGTGTGTCGCTGCGGTGGCGCTGGATGCGCTGCTGGGTGAGCCCAGGCGCTGGCATCCGCTGGTGGCGTTCGGCAACTTTGCCGGGCGCATCGAGCAGCGTTTCAACTCCGGCGGTCGGGGCTGGCGCAGCCATGGTGTGACCGCCTGGTTTGTCGCGGTGGTGCCGCTGACCCTGCTGGCCACCGCCTTGTCGTGGGCGCCGTATATCGGCTGGGCACTGGAAATTCTGGCGTTGTACTGTGCCCTTGGCATGCGCAGCCTCGGCGAACATGTCATGCCTGTCGCCCAGGCCTTGCGCAGCGATGACCTGGATCAGGCACGCCTGCGCGTGAGCTACCTGGTGAGCCGTCAGACCAGCGAACTGGACAGTACCGAAGTGGCCCGTGCCGCAACGGAATCGGTGCTGGAAAACGGCAGCGACGCGGTGTTTGCCGCGCTGTTCTGGTTTGTCGTCGCCGGTGTGCCGGGCGTGGTGCTCTACCGCCTGAGCAATACCTTGGACGCCATGTGGGGCTATCGCAACGAACGCTTTGAGCGCTTCGGTTGGGCGGCGGCGAAAATCGACGACGTGCTCAACTACATTCCGGCACGTCTGGTGGCCTTGACCTACGCGGTATTGGGCAAAACCGCGCTGGCGCTCAAATGCTGGCGCACCCAGGGACCGACGTGGGACAGCCCCAATGCAGGCCCGGTGATGGCGGCCGGCGCAGGCGCGTTGGGCGTCGAGTTGGGCGGCGCGGCGATTTATCACGGCCAGTTGCACCAACGTCCACCTTTGGGCGAAGGCCCGGCTGCAGATGCCGATTCTATTGAGCGCGGCTGGCAACTGGTGCAGCGCGGCGTATGGTTGTGGCTGCTGGTCTTATGCGCGGGGGCGCAATTCTATGCTTGAACACGGTGGTCGGCTGCGTAAGGCGTCCGTTGAGTACGGGATTGCCGAGGCCAATTGGCTTGATCTCTCCAGCGGCCTGGCGCCTTGGCCGTGGCCGATCCCCGAGATTCCGTTGCGCGCCTGGGCGCGCTTGCCGGAAACCGACGACGGCCTTGAGCAGGCAGCCAGCGACTATTACCGCGCCGCGCATCTATTGCCGGTGCCGGGTTCCCAGGCGGCTATCCAGTTGCTGCCGCGCCTGCGCCGTGCGGGCAAGGTCGGCGTGTTGTCGCCGTGTTACGCCGAACACGCCGAGGCCTGGCGTCGCGCAGGCTACGTGGTGCGTGAGGTGCAGGAGCAGGAAGTCGACTTTTTCCTCGATGGCCTGGATGTGCTGGTGGTGGTCAATCCCAACAACCCGACTGGCTTGAGCCTGTCTTCGCAGCGCCTGTTGGACTGGCATACCCGTCTGGCCCGGCGTGGCGGCTGGCTCGTGGTGGACGAAGCGTTTATGGACGTAACCCCCGAGTTGAGCCTGGCGGGCCAGGCCCATCAGGTCGGGCTGATTGTGCTGCGCTCGTTCGGCAAGTTTTTTGGCCTCGCCGGGGTGCGCCTGGGCTTTGTATTGGCCGAACGTCGGCTGCTCAAGTTGCTCGCCGAGCAAGTCGGACCGTGGGCGGTCAGTGGCCCGACGCGGGTGCTGGGTCAGGTTTGCCTGCGCGACAGCGTTGGCCACGCACGCCAGCGTGAACGGTGCATCGAGGCCGGTCAGCGCTTGTTCGCACTGCTTGAGCGCCATGGCTTTCAACCCCATGGCGGTTGCGCGCTGTTCCAATGGCTGATCACCCCGCACGCCGAGCGCATGTTCGAATTCATGGCTCAGCGCGGCATTCTGCTGCGCCTGTTCGTGCACAACAGCAGCCTGCGTTTCGGCCTGCCGGGCACTGAGGCTGACTGGCTGCGCCTCGACGAAGCCCTGGCGGCCTATAAGGATGCTTCATGAGCACGCTGATGGTACAGGGCACCACCTCCGATGCCGGCAAAAGCACCCTGGTGACCGCGTTGTGTCGCTGGCTGGTGCGCCAAGGCGTCGCAGTGGTGCCGTTCAAACCGCAGAACATGGCGCTCAACAGTGCCGTGACGGCCGAAGGAGGCGAGATCGGTCGCGCCCAGGCGGTGCAGGCCCAGGCCGCCAATCTCGCACCCCACACCGATATGAACCCGGTGCTGCTCAAACCCAACAGTGACACCGGCTCGCAGGTGATCATCCACGGCCGCGCCGTCACCAGCATGAACGCCGTGGCCTACCACGATTACAAAGCCATCGCGATGCAAGCGGTGTTGGCGTCCCACGCGCGCTTGAGCGAACGCTACCCGGTGGTGATGGTGGAGGGGGCGGGGTCGCCTGCAGAGATCAACCTGCGCGCCAATGACATCGCGAACATGGGCTTCGCCGAGGCGGTGGATTGCCCGGTGCTGCTGATCGCCGATATCAATCGCGGCGGGGTGTTCGCCCATCTGGTGGGCACCCTGGAATTGCTCTCGCCCAGCGAGCAGGCGCGGGTCAAGGGTTTCATCATCAATCGTTTTCGCGGTGACATCGCGCTGTTGCAACCCGGTCTGGATTGGCTGGAGGCGCGCACCGGAAAACCGGTGGTGGGCGTATTGCCTTACGTGATGGACCTGCACCTGGAAGCCGAAGACGGCATCGACCGGCGCCAGATCGACAAAACCGCACAAGTGCTCAAGGTGGTAGTGCCGGTGCTGCCGCGCATCAGCAACCACACGGATTTCGACCCGCTGCGCCTGCACCCCCAGGTGGACTTGCAGTTCGTCGGGCCCGGCCAGCCGATTCCTGGCGCCGACCTGATCATCCTGCCGGGCTCTAAAAGCGTGCGCAGCGACTTGGCCTACTTGCGCGCTAATGGCTGGGACAGCGCCGTGGCGCGGCACTTGCGCTATGGCGGCAAAGTGCTCGGCATTTGTGGCGGTCTGCAGATGCTGGGCGAGCAGGTGCACGACCCGCTTGGCCTGGAAGGCACGGCCGGGTCCAGCGACGGCCTCGGCCTGCTGGCGTTCAGCACCACCCTGGAAGAAGAAAAACAGCTGCGCAATGTGCGTGGGCGCCTGGTGCTGGAAGACGCCGAGGTCAGCGGCTATGAGATCCATGCGGGCGTGACGCGCGGCGATGGGTTATCGAACGCGGCCGTGCAGTTGGATGACGGTCGCCGTGACGGCGCCCGGAGTGCTGACGGGCAGATCCTCGGCACCTATCTGCATGGCCTGTTCGAGACCTCGGCGGCGTGCAGTGCCTTGCTGCGCTGGGCCGGTTTGCAGGATGTGCAGGACGTGGATTACCACGCCCTGCGCGAGCGCGATATCGAGCGCCTGGCGGACCTGGTGGAGAACCATCTGGACACCGATTTGTTACGCCGCCTGTGTGGGGTTGCCCCATGCACCAACTGATCCTCGGCGGCGCCCGTTCAGGCAAAAGCCGTCTCGCCGAACGGCTTGCCGGCGACACTGGGTTGCCCGTCATCTATATCGCCACCAGCCAACCCCTCGACGGCGAGATGAACGCCCGTGTGGCCTTGCATCGCCAGCGTCGCCCCGCGCATTGGGGCTTGATCGAAGAACCTGTGGAACTGGCACGCGTGCTGCGCGAGAACGCCGCGCCCGAACGCTGCCTGCTGGTGGACTGCCTGACGTTGTGGCTGACCAACCTGCTGATGCTGGAAGACCCAGAGCGTCTGGCGTTCGAGCGCGAGCAATTACTGGACTGCCTGGCCGCGTTGCCGGGTGAAATCATTTTTGTCAGCAACGAGACCGGACTGGGTGTCGTGCCGCTGGGCGAATTGACTCGCCGCTATGTAGATGAAGCCGGTTGGCTGCATCAAGCTTTGGCCGAGCGGTGTCAGCGTGTGGTGCTGACCGTCGCCGGCCTGCCCCTGACATTGAAAGGTACCGCGTTATGACTGACACCTGGTGGCTCAACCCGTGTAAGGCTATTGACGCCGTTGCGTCCGAACAGGCCCTGGCGCGTCAGCAGCAACTGACCAAACCGGCCGGCTCTCTTGGCCGTCTGGAAGCGCTGGCGGTGCAATTGGCCGGCTTGCAGGGCCAGGCCAAACCGTCGTTGGACCACCTGTGGATCGCGATTTTTGCTGGCGACCACGGCGTGGTTGCCGAAGGGGTATCCGCCTTCCCTCAGGAAGTCACCGGGCAGATGCTGCATAACTTTGTCAGCGGCGGCGCCGCCATCAGCGTGTTGGCGCGGCAGTTGGATGCGCGCCTGGAAGTGGTCGACCTCGGCACGGTAAACGCCGAGTTGAGCCTGCCGGGCGTGCGCCACCTGAACATCGGCGCGGGCACTGCCAATTTCGTGTACGGCCCGGCGATGACCGCTGCCCAGGGGCGACTCGCATTGCACGCCGGTCGCGACAGCGTGCTGCGTGCCCGCGAAAGCGGTGCGCAATTGTTTATTGGCGGCGAAATGGGCATCGGCAATACCACCGCCGCCAGCGCGCTGGCCTGTGCGCTGCTCGATTGCCAGGTCAGCGACCTCACCGGCCCGGGTACCGGCTTGAATGCGCAAGGGGTGAGCCACAAGGTCGTCGTCATCGAACGCGCCTTGGCGTTGCACGCCGCGCAGCGTGGTGAGGTGTTACACACCCTGTTCAATCTGGGCGGCTTCGAGATTGCAGCCTTGGTGGGCGCGTACCTTGCCTGTGCCCAGGAAGGCGTCGTGGTGCTGGTCGACGGGTTTATCTGCACGGTCGCCGCGTTGGTCGCCACGCGCCTGAACCCGGCGTGCCGCCACTGGTTGGTGTTCGGGCATTCGGGCGCCGAGCCTGGCCATCGCCATGTGCTGCACAGCCTCGATGCACAACCGTTGCTGGAACTGGGTCTGCGCCTGGGTGAGGGCAGTGGTGCGGCGTTGGCCGTGCCGCTGATGCGTCTGGCGTGTGCGCTGCACGGTCAGATGGCGACCTTTACCGAAGCGGCCGTCGCAGACCGCCCGGCATGACCTTGCACCTGGACCTGTTGCGTCACGGCGAAACCGAACAGGGCGGCGGCCTGCGTGGCAGCCTGGACGACGCACTGACCGCCAAAGGCTGGGCGCAGATGCGCGATGCTGTGGCGGAGCAGGGGCCTTGGGATCGGTTGATCAGCTCGCCGTTGCAACGCTGCGCACGGTTCGCCGATGAACTGGGGGCGCGGCTCAAGCTGCCGGTCAGTCTGGAAAAGGACCTTCAGGAGCTGCATTTCGGCGCCTGGGAAGGGCGCAGCGCAGCGGCGTTAATGGAGACCGACGCCGAAGGGTTGGGGCTGTTCTGGGCCGATCCCTATGGCTTTACGCCCCCGGAAGGGGAGCCCGTCAGCGAATTTTCCGAGCGCGTCTTAGCTGCCGTCTCGCGCTTGCATCAGGCGTATGCCGGTGAGCGTGTGTTGTTGATCAGCCATGGCGGCGTGATGCGTTTGCTGCTGGCGCGCGCTCGTGGCTTGCCCCGTGAGCAATTGCTGAATGTCGAGGTGGGTCATGGCGGGCTGTTCAGTCTGCGTGTCAGCGCCGACGGTGTATTGCAGGAAGGCCGCTGAACATGTTGCCTTTCTGGATTGCCCTGCAGTTTCTCAGCAGCTTGCCGATTCGCTTGCCGGGGATGCCTCAGCCTCAGGAGCTGGGGCGCTCGCTGCTGTTTTATCCGATGGTCGGGTTGCTGTTCGGGCTGCTGCTATGGGGCTTGAACCTGGCGCTGACAGGCGCGCCGTTGCTGCTGCATGCGGCGCTGCTGCTCACCGCCTGGGTATTGCTCAGTGGCGGCTTGCATCTGGATGGCCTGGCGGACAGCGCCGACGCGTGGCTGGGCGGCTTCGGCGATCGCGAACGCACCCTCACCATCATGAAGGACCCGCGCAGCGGACCAATTGCCGTGGTGACCCTGGGCCTGGTGTTACTGCTTAAGTTCAGCGCGTTGGTGGCGCTGATCGAGCAGCACAATGGCGCCGCGCTGATTTTGGCGCCACTGATTGGGCGGGCGTCGATGCTGGCGCTGTTTCTGACCACGCGCTATGTGCGTGCAGGCGGCTTGGGCCAGGCGCTGTCGGATCATTTACCAAGAACTGTCGGCCAGCAGGTGCTGATCCTCAGTGGCCTGGCCTGCCTGCTTATCGGCGGTTTCAGCGGCGGGATCGCCGTGCTGCTCGCCGCGCTGTGCTTTGTGGGCCTGCGTCAGTTGATGGTCAATCGCCTTGGCGGCACCACCGGAGACACCGCCGGGGCTCTGTTGGAGCTGCTGGAGACCGCTGTCGTGGTGGGCCTGGCGCTGTAACACTTTCTTGCATTTCCGTAATCGCGGGTATATACACGTTCCATGCTTGCCTCCCAATGCTTATGCACCAACCTGCGACGTGCCGCCCGTGGCGTCAGCAGGCATTACGACGGCGCCCTCGACGGCTTCGGGATCAACGTTGCCCAGTATTCTTTGCTGTGTAACCTGCAACGCCTCGATCAGCCAAGCATTTCCAGCCTGGCAGAAGCCATGGGTCTGGATCGCAGCACCCTGGGGCGTAACCTGCGGGTGCTGGAGTGCGAAGGGTTGGTGCAGTTGGTCGAAGGCGATGACTTGCGCAACCGTCTGGTGCTGTTGACCGATGCCGGTGCAGAGCGACTGGCCGCTGCCTTGCCGGCCTGGGAGGCGGCGCAACAGAAATTGATCGATAAGCTCGGCGCAGAAAAACGCGAAACCTTGTTGGCCTTGCTGGATGAACTCGCCTGAACGCGGGTTTGTTCGAACATAAGCGGGTATATACCCGCGAGCGGAGAATAAGAAATGACCTCGATGTGGCGCACCAGTGGTTGGATCCTTTTAGGGAGTGCGCTGATTCTGGCGTTGTCCCTGGGCGTACGGCACGGTTTCGGCCTGTTCCTGGCGCCGATGAGCAGCGAATTCGGCTGGGGGCGTGAGACCTTCGCCTTCGCCATCGCCCTGCAGAACCTGATCTGGGGCCTGGCGCAACCCTTTACCGGCGCGTTGGCCGACCGTTTCGGTGCCACCAGGGCGGTGTTCGTCGGCGGGGTGTTGTACGCCGCCGGTTTGGTGCTGATGGGCATGTCCGATTCGGCGTTCTCGTTGTCGCTGAGTGCGGGGCTGTTGATCGGTATCGGTCTGTCCGGCACCTCGTTCTCGGTGATCCTGGGAGTGGTCGGTCGCGCGGTGGCGCCGGAGAAGCGCAGCATCGCCATGGGCATTGCCAGCGCTGCCGGTTCGTTCGGCCAATTCGCCATGGTGCCGGGCACCCTGGGGCTGATCAGTTGGCTGGGCTGGTCGGCGGCCTTGTTGGTGCTGGGCTTGATGGTCGCGCTGATCCTGCCGCTGGTTAGCATGCTCAAGGACCGACCGCTGCCGGTCATGGCGGGCCAGCAAACCCTGCGTGAAGCCTTGAAAGAGGCGTGCTCCCACTCGGGGTTCTGGCTGCTGGCGTTTGGCTTTTTTGTCTGCGGTTTCCAGGTGGTGTTTATCGGCGTGCATCTGCCTGCGTATCTGGTGGACCAGCACTTGCCGGCCACGGTGGGCACCACCGTGCTGGCGTTGATCGGCCTGTTTAATATCTTCGGTACCTACACCGCCGGCTGGCTTGGCGGGCGCATGTCCAAGCCGCGCTTGCTCACGGGCTTGTACCTGGCGCGCGCCGTGGTGATCCTGTTGTTCCTGTGGGCGCCGGTCACGGAGGTCACGGCTTATCTGTTCGGCATGGCGATGGGCTTTCTATGGTTGTCCACGGTGCCGCTGACCAACGGCACGGTGGCAACACTGTTCGGTGTACGCAACCTCTCCATGCTGGGTGGGATCGTGTTTCTGTTTCACCAACTGGGTTCGTTCCTGGGTGGCTGGTTGGGCGGGGTGGTCTATGATCGAACCGGCAACTACGATTTGATCTGGCAAGTGGCGATCCTGCTCAGCGTGCTCGCCGCGGCCCTCAATTGGCCGGTGCGTGAGCGGCCGGTCGCGCGATTGCAGGCGCAAATGGAGGCGGCATGAGTTCGACGTGGTATTGGTTCGGCGGCGCAGCGGCCGTTGCCCTGCTGCTGGCCGTGGCATGGTGGGGATGGCAGCGCGGCGGATTGGCGTTGATGCAACTGGGTATGTCGATCTGTTAAGTTCGCTGCCTGAACTCTTTAAAGGACATTTCGACATGCATATGCGCTGGCTGGCTGTACCCGTGCTGATGGCGGCTTTTGGCAGTGTGGCGCTGGCCGCCGATTGCCCTCCCTTGCTCGAAGGCCAGTTGCCCAAGCTGCGCGCCAAGGAATCCATCGACCTGTGCCAGCGCTTTGCCGGCAAGCCCCTGGTGATTGTCAACACCGCCAGCTTCTGCGGGTTCGCGCCACAGTTCAAAGGCCTCGAAGCCTTGTATCAACGTTACAAGGACCAAGGGCTGGAAGTGATCGGCGTGCCGTCCGATGACTTCAAGCAGGAAGCCAAGACCGGTGAGGAGACCGCCAAGGTCTGCTACGTGAATTACGGCGTGACCTTCACCATGACCGAGCCGCAGAAGGTCAAGGGGCCGGATGCGGTGCAGCTGTTCAAGGTATTGGCGCAGCAGAGCAATGCGCCGAAGTGGAATTTCTACAAATACGTGGTGGATCGTCAGGGCAAAGTGATTGCCGATTTCTCCAGCCTGACCAAGCCGGACAGCCCGGAGTTGATCGAGGCGGTGGAGAAGGCGATAGCGTCCAAACCCTGATCTGCGCCCACTGAAAAGCCCCGCCTCCTGTGCAGGAGAGCGGGGCTTTTTTACACCTGTCTGAATCAGAAGGTGTAGGTCATGCCCAGGCCGAAACCGTTGGCACTGTTTTCGTATTTGGCGCGGTAGCTGGCGGTCGAAGGTGCAGCCGCAGTCTGGTTGATCTTGATGTCTTCTTCTTTGAGGTACGAGTAAGCCAGGTCGACGGTCATGTTATCCATGACTTTGTAGCCCAGGCCCACGCTGAAGATCGTGCGGTCGCCCGTTGGGATGCGCGGCGAGCGATTGGTGTTGTTGGTCGGCGACTGGTCGAAGGTCAGGCCGGTACGCAGCACGACTTGTTTGGTCAACTGATAGGACGTACCCACGGCGTAGGCCCAGGTGTCGTGCCAGTTTTGCTCTTCGGTGATTGCGCTGAGCTGGGTCGGAGCGAGTCCGCCACCGCCGACGGCGGTCACGCCTTCGTTGTTGACGGTGATTTCTTTGAGTCGGCTCCAGCGCGTCCAGGTTGCACCGCCATAGAGTTTCCAGGCATCGGTCAGGTCTTGAGTGACCGACAGGTCGTAGGACTCAGGTGTGTCGATCTTCAACGAGGCGTCATAACGGTTGTTGCGCAGGAACGGTTGGGTGGCGGCCGGACCGCTGACGGTGGTGTGGCCTTCGAGCTTGTACTTGACCTTGGAGTGGTAAGTCAGGCCCACACGTGTGGTATCGGTGGCTTGAACCAGTACGCCGACGTTGAAGCCCAGGGCGGTATCGTCACCCTTGATCTTGACGTTGGTATCGGAGACGAGCGGGTTCAGGGTTTTGTCCGACTCCAGCACGCCGGAAATTCGGTTGATGGTCGGACCAAAACCGATCGACACACGGTCATTGAACGCATAGCTGACAGTAGGCTGGAAGGTCATGACCTTCACTTCGCTCTTGCTGCCGAAGCCACGGCCCTGGAAGCCGTTTTCATAATCGGTCACCAGGCCGAACGGTGCGTATACACCAAAGCCGACTGCCCACTGATCGTTGAGTTTGTTGGTGTAGAAACCAAATGGCACAGCGGTGAAGGGAACCATGTCGCCTTTGTTGGAACCGCGAGAGTTGCCACCGGTATCGCTGATGTTCGTGGAGGCATCAATCGCCGCGACGCCGCCGGTGATCTGCTGACCATTGAGGCGAGACATACCGGCAGGGTTACCGTAGACAGTGCTCGCATCATCGGCAGAGGAGGAGCGACCTGCGAAACCGGTACCCATCCCGCTGACGCTCTGTTCGTTCAGTGCAAAGCCGCTTGCGAACAGTTGGGAGGAGGCCATGGCAACGGCGAGGCTAAGTGTGGTCTTGAGCATTACTTTTTTCATTATTAGAACTCCGGGGTGATCACCGCTGCGGAAAGTATCAATAAAATTAAGATCGCGCTATAGGCTGTAACACGCGAGATAGAGCTGTTTTGTAGGACAATCCGACCAGAATCAGGTTTTTTCGGCGAATCTTGCAAACTGCCCGATCAGCAAACCGAGTGATTCAAGGGTGAAACACAGGTTTGCCAGGCGCGCGTGAAATCCCGCAGCTTGCCTTGGGGGTGAAAAATTTCTTTCCAGAGACGTGCCATGGCCAATACATCGCCAGGCGGTGGCAGTGCGGCGCTGTGTTGTTCCACCAGCAGCCAGGCAATGGCGGTGGCGTAACGCAGGTTGACGGTCAGTTCCAACTGGGGCGCGCTGAGGAACGCGTGTTGGCTGGCCAGCCCGCGCACAAGGCTGGCGCGTTCCGGGTCCAATGCCAGGTAGTCATCCCACAGGGCGCGATGGCGCGGTTCGGTGATGCTGTACAGGCCGTGGCCGCGTCGGTCGTGCAAGGCCGAGCCCAGTTCCGACTGGCTGGCGGCAATCCCCAGCAGCAGAGACTCGGCGGATGGGTGGTGACGGTCTAGGTACGTCAATGTTGGCCGGATCACGTAACGACACAATTCACTGGCTGCGATACCCATAGGCGCCTCAATCCGAGAAAGGGTCGGCGAGTCCTGAGAAGTGGGGGCTTGGCAGCAGTGAATCGGATCTCAGGCTCGCCGGAAGCGGATCATGCCGCTTGAGTTGAAGTGTAGTGTCATATTCATGATGTAAAGGACTGTTTTTAAAACATCTTATTGGGCGAGTTATAACGGTTATATCGATTTGAACTGAGTCCGCGGGCTCAAGTGCCAAATCGCAGGCCATAAAAAACCCTGTGTTTTAAACAGGGTTTTTTGTGTTTCAGCAACTCGGGTCGATCAGGCAACCAGTGCCTGACGGGTACGCTCAATCACGGCCTGCAGCGGTTCTGCGCTGGAGTATTGATCGGGGTACAGGCGTTCGCTGTGACGAGCGATGCCGTGTTCGTTGACCAGGGTGAAGCTGAAGCAGCCTTTGCGAGCGGCCATGATCAGGCAGTTCATTGGGGCAAAAGCGTTGGTGAGGGTGCGAATGGCATCCTGAGTATGGATTTGAGCGTTCATATTATCGGTGTTCCTACAAATGACACGGATTCAGAACCGTGCAACGTTAAAACGTTCCAGTGACGTTGATCACTATTGATCAAACGAAGAACCCGACTGGAACAAAGCAGCCAGTTTGAAGCGCTATTAAATTAGGCGCGCTTGGGCTGGCAGGTAGGTACTTAGGAGGGCAGGCAGCACAACAGGGGCAAAGGTTCTGGGCCCAGGGTGAAGATCCTGATCAATTTGCAGATTGGTTCGGTCAGAGTATTTAAACTTCGCGGCACCCTTTGCTTGTTCAAAGGCAGTGTCGTCGCAAGTGATACCTGGAAACCATCGAGGTGGTCGATCCCGTGTTGTTCAGGGGAGTTGTTCGACCAGAATTGACTTTCAGCTTGGTACTAACGCCGCGGATAGTAACGGATTGAAACAAGCAAGGGAAGAGCGAGCATCAAAAAAACTTCAATCAGCCTTCCAGCAAGCTTCGATAAACCAGCACGGTGGCCGCTGCCGCCAGCGAACAGCCCAGCCCGTAAGCGGCGAGCGTCAGGCGCAGGGACCGACCGGTCTCGATGACTTTCATCACATCGCCCATGTCATTGATGCGGCCTTCACCCAGCTCAATGCACAGGCTCACGGCCGTGAACGCGGCCGATAGCAGAATGGCGATGGCAAACAACGCGCCATCCGGGGAGGGCAGCACCGCATTGATACCCAGGGAGATGGCACAGATCACCAGTAACAACCCGGCAAATAATAGAATTCCTTTCATCGACCCTTCCGTTGTCGCACTGTCGGTGGGGCAGTGTGGCGAGCCTTTTGAGGTTTGAAAAGTCCCCGGTGGGACGTGGCGGTAACATTTTTGAAGCCCTTTGCTTCAAAAAAAGCCGGTTATATAACCAATGGCGCATGACTTGTGCACATTAGTTGCGAAGTATGTAACCAGGCTTTCAGGTGCGTGGCCGGTGCGCCATTTGCCTGCAATGAAAATTTAAGTCAATGAAAAATCTGCCTTTTTTTAATTGGTGAAAAAATCGTCAGTTTGACTGCGGGCCCCGTTCCATGGGCGTTTGCGAGAGTTAAAGGCGGGTTGTCCACTGAGTTATCCACAGCTTCTGTGGATTGTCCCGAGCGCTTGCTCTAGGACGGGCGTGCACGGTTTTTTCAGCTTTACCTGTACGAAAAAAAGAGTAGAGTGGCGCGCCTTCCGTTCTGTCCCACAGTGCTTTATGAAGTTTCGCTCAGTATCACCTCCTGTTACCGATACCCCGCCGACTGTTACCGCACCCAAGCGCTTCTCCTTGAAGATTGCGCTGTGGTTGCTCGACAGCCCGCGCCTGGGCCATAGCACCAACGTCAAACACTTCGCCGGGCGCTTGCTCAAACAACCGGCCCGTGAAGGCGTGGTTGCCGCGCAAAGCCGCCTGGGCCAGTTGATGTGCCGTGAATGCGGCAATGCACGCGACCGCCGCATCGGCCACGACCTGTTGCGTTTGGCCGCCCGTGCCGGCGACCGCCGTGCTCAGCGTGAACTGGGTCAGGTCGAAGACTGAGCTGTCCTCCGGCCCTATGCTTGGTTAACCTTGCTCCTTTTCGGTGATGGCAGAAATGGCTATGGCTTTTGACTGGACAGGTATCGCCCTGGGCCTTGCTGGTGCGGCAGTGCCGTTATTGGCACTGTGCTGGCAGCTCCAACGGCGACTGACCGCGCGCACCACCGGCTGGGAACTGCTTGAAGAGCGCCTGGCCATCGCGCAACTGGCCCAGGAGGGGCTTGCCGCGCAGTTGGACGCCAGCCGCGATGAAATCAGCGACCTGAGCCAGGCCAATGCCGCCAAGCAAGCCGACCTGGCCGCCGTGCGCCGCGAGGTCGAGCTGCTGCAGATCGATCGCGACAACGCCCGCGACGCCGCCCACGCCTGGAACCTTGACCGCAGCGCCAAAGAAACCGAATTGCGCCGTCTCGACGCGCTGGCTGCCGCGCTGCGTGCTGAACTGCGTGAGCAGCAGGAAAGCCACCAGCAACGCCTCGCCGACCTGCAAGGCTCGCGCGATGAGCTGCGTGCGCAGTTCGCCGAACTGGCCGGCAAGATCTTTGACGAGCGCGAACAACGCTTTGCCGAAACCAGCCAGGAGCGCCTGGGCCAGTTGCTTGATCCGCTGAAGGAGCGCATCCAGTCGTTCGAAAAACGTGTGGAAGAAAGTTATCAGAACGAAGCCCGCGAGCGTTTTTCCCTGGCCAAGGAGCTTGAACGCCTGCAGCAACTGAACCTGCGCCTGTCAGACGAAGCCACCAACTTGACCCGCGCCCTTAAGGGCCAGAAAACCCAAGGCAACTGGGGCGAACTGATCCTCGAGCGGGTGCTGGAGCACGCCGGTCTGGAAAAGGGCCGTGAGTACCAGACGCAAGTCAGCCTCAAGGGCCCGGATGGCGAGCGCTTCCAGCCGGATGTGCTGATCATGCTGCCCGGCGACAAGCAGGTGGTGGTGGACTCCAAGGTCAGCCTGACCGCCTATCAACAGTACGTCGCAGCAGATGACGAAGTGATTGGTCAGGCAGCGTTGAAGCAGCACGTGCTGTCGCTGCGTAATCATGTCAAAGGCTTGGCCGGCAAGGACTACAAGCGACTGGAAGGCTTGCACAGCCTGGATTTCGTGTTGTTGTTCGTGCCCATTGAAGCGGCTTTTTCCGCTGCATTGCAGGCTGAGCCGAACCTGTTTCAGGAAGCGTTTGACCGTCATATCGTGATCGTCAGCCCCACCACCCTGCTTGCCACGCTGCGGGTGATCGACAGTCTGTGGAAGCAGGAACGCCAAAGCCAGAACGCGCGGGAAATCGCCGAACGTGCCGGTTGGCTGTACGACAAGTTCGTGCTGTTTATCCAGGATCTGGATGAGGTGGGTAACCGTCTGCAACAGCTGGATAAAGCTTACAGCGCGGCGCGAAACAAGCTGACCGATGGGCGCGGCAATCTGGTCAGCCGTACCGAGCAACTCAGGCTGCTCGGTGCGCGGGCCAGTAAAAGCCTGCCCGCGGACCTGCTGGAGCGGGCGATGACCGATGCCGATGGTGTCGCCCATCTGCCTGAATAAACGCGGCTTGATTAAAGCGGCAGATGCCGACTGAGCAATGCCCGCAACGCCGCCGGCTTCACTGGTTTCGCCAGGTAATCCAACCCCGCCGCGTGTACCTCGGCCACCATCTCCGGGCGGCCGTCGGCACTGATCACAACGCCGGGAATCGGCTCCGCCAGTTGCGTGCGAAGCCAGCCCATCAATTCAGTGCCGGTTTCGCCGTGGTCCAGATGGTAATCCACCAGTGCCAATTGCGGCCGTACGCCTTGCGCCAGCAGGGCCGCACACTGTGCCCGGTCGGTGGCGGTCCAGACCTCGCAGCCCCAGCGGGTCAGCAGGCTGCGCATGCCGATCAGGATGCTTTCTTCGTTATCCACACACAGCACCTGCGCGCCGCTCAACGGCACGCCATTTTCCTGGGGCGCTTTGATCTGCGGGCTGGTCTGGTTGCGCGCCAGCGGCACGCGCACGCTGAACACGCTGCCCTTGCCCGGCCAGGAGCGCACGCTGAGGCGATGGCCCAGCACGCGACACAGGCCGTCGGCGATCGCCAGGCCCAGGCCCAGGCCTTTTTCGGCGCGGGTCTGGTGGCTGTCCAGGCGCTTGAACTCTTCGAAGATCACCTTCTGTTTGTCCTGCGGGATACCGGGGCCACGGTCCCACACTTCCAGGCACAGTTCGCCACGGCGCCTGCGTACGCCAAGCAGGACTGGGCCGTCGGCATAACGGAAAGCGTTAGTCAGAAAATTCTGCAGGATTCGTCGTAGCAGCTTGATATCGCTGTCGACCCGCAAGCGACTGCCACGCAGGCGGAAGCGTAAGCCTTGCTCCTGGGCCAGCGCTTTGAACTCGGCGCCCAGGGTGTCGAACAGTTCATTGAGCACAAAGGGCTGGCGCTGCGGGTTGATCTTGCCGTTTTCCAGGCGTGAGATATCCAGCAAGTCGCTGATCAGGTCTTCGGCCGAGCGCAGCGAACTGTCCAGATGTTGCACCAGTTGCCGGGCTTCGCCTGACAGTCCCTCGTTCTGGTGGGAGAGGGCGGCGGAGAACAGGCGGGCGGCGTTCAGCGGCTGCATCAGGTCATGGCTGACGGCCGCGAGGAAGCGTGTCTTCGATTGACTGGCGGATTCGGCCACGCCCTTGGCGTCTGTGAGTGCCACATTGAGCTGCGACAGTTCATGGGTGCGCTCGGTCACCCGTTGCTCAAGACCTTCGTTGGCCTCGGTGAGGGCCTGCTCGGCTTCGCGGAACGCGGTGATGTCGGTGAAACTCATGACGAAACCGCCGCCCGGCATCGGGTTACCAATCAGCTCAATCACCCGGCCATTGGGAAACAGGCGCTCTGACGTGTGCGCGCGCCCTTGGCGCATCCAGTGCAGGCGGCGCGCTACGTGCACTTCGGCCTCGCCGGGGCCGCAGAGGCCGCGCTCGGCGTTGTAGCGGATGATATCGGCGATCGGCCGGCCTACGCTGATCAGTCCTTCGGGGTAATTGAACAGTTCCAGGTAGCGCCGGTTCCAGGCCACCAGTTTGAGGGACTGGTCCACTACGCTGATGCCCTGGGTGATGTTCTCAATGGCGCCTTGCAGCAACGCGCGGTTGAACTGCAGCACTTCCGACGCTTCGTCGGCGATGCGCACCACGTCTTCCAACTGCATGTCCCTGCCTTCGATCGCCGCTTTTACCACCGCGCGGGTCGACGACGCACCGAGTACGCCGGCCAGCAGGCGCTCGGTGTGGGCAATCCAATCGTTGTCGGCATTCTGGTTAGGGTTGAAGCCTTTGCCCTGGCGATAAGCGAAGCGGATAAAACTCTGTTGGGCGCGCTCTTCACCGACAAAGCGCGCGGCCAGGCTGAGCAGGTCGCTGATCTGTACCGACAGCATCGTGCGTGCATTGGCGCGCTGGCTGATTTCCTGACCGATAAAGCGCCCGGCCTGCCAGTGTTCCGACACCCGGGTGCGCGACAGCATCGACACCCACACAAACAGCGTGAAGTTACCCGCCAGGGAAAACACTGTGCCCAGCGTCAGCGAGGTCACCGACAGGCCGAGTGGGTGTGAATGCAGCCACGTCAGCCCCGGGAAAAGGCTGAGGGACCAGCCCAGGCTTTTCGCCGTGACCGGTAGGACCAAGGTGTAGAACCACAGGAACGTACCGGCCGCCAGCCCGGCAAATACACCACGCCGGTTGGCCTGCTTCCAGTACAGCGCGCCGAGCATGGCGGGGGCGAGTTGAGTCACTGCGGCAAAGGCAATCTGGCCGATGGTCGCCAGGCTGGCGCTGGACCCCAGCAGCCGGTAACTGACATAGGCCAGCAGCAAAATAATGACAATGCTGACCCGGCGAACCGAGAGCATCCAGTGGCGGAACACTTCGAACGGCCGCTCGGCGCTTGATCGACGCAACAACCACGGCAGCAGCATGTCGTTGGAGACCATGGTCGACAGGGCGATGCTCGCCACGATCACCATGCCCGTGGCGGCCGAGGCACCGCCGATAAACGCCAGTACGGCGAGCGCCGGGTGGGCTTCGGCCATGGGCAGGCTGATGACGTATGAGTCCGGCAGCACTGATGCGGGCAGCATCATTTTGCCGCCGAGGGCGATGGGCACCACAAACAGCGCAGCGAGGATCAGGTAGGCGGGGAATACCCATTTGGCCAGGCGCAGGTCCTGGGGCTCGATGTTCTCCACCACCGTGACATGGAACTGCCGAGGCAGGCAGATGATCGCCATCATTGCCACGCCGGTTTGCACCACCATCGATGGCCAATTGACGGTTTCTTTCCAATATTCTTCCAGCCGGGGCGCGAGCATCGCCTGGCTGAACAGATCGCCGAAACCGTCGTACAGGCCGTAGGTCACAAACGCACCGACCGCGAGAAACGCTAACAGCTTGACCAGGGATTCGAACGCGATCGCGAGCACCATGCCGCGGTGGTGTTCGGTGGCGTCGAGGTTGCGTGTACCGAACACAATGGTGAACAAGGCCAGCACCAGGGACACGATCAAGGCGGTGTCCTGCGCGCGCGTGCCGGTGGCGTCGGCACCGGCACCGATCAGCAGGTTCACCCCCAGCACGATGCCTTTGAGTTGCAGAGCGATATAGGGCAGCACGCCCACCAGGCAGATCAGCGCGACCACCACCGCCAAAGACTGGGATTTGCCGTAGCGTGCGGCGATAAAGTCGGCGATGGAGGTGATGTTTTCCTGCTTGCTGATCAACACCATTTTTTGCAGGACCCAGGGGGCCAGCATCAGCAGCAGCACGGGTCCCAGGTAGATCGGTAAAAATGCCCACAGTTGTTCTGCGGCCTGGCCTACTGAGCCGAAGAACGTCCAACTGGTGCAATACACCGCCAGCGACAGGCTATATACCCAGGCACGCATGCGCGGCGGCAATGGCGCGCGGCGGCGGTCACCGTAAAAAGCGATGGCAAACATAATGGCCATATAGGCCAGGGCAACGGCGGCGATAAGCCCGCTGGACAGCGTCATGGTAACTCCGAGCATAAGAACACCTGGGCATTCCAGGCCCGGTTGGACAGTCTCGCATGATGCTTGGGGTTAGTCAGTGTCGACCATGGTCTGAGCGCGACTTGATGTCGCTGTCTAGCGAGGCGGCAGGGTTTTCTGGCGCAGGATATAGATCGTCACCAGCACCGCGCTGGTCAGCATGAACCCGCGTGCCCACGGCAGGGGGACCAGGTAGCACGAAAAACCGATGCTCAGCCACATCAGTCCGATAGCGTAGACCTTACCCTTGAGCGGAATGCCATTGCCGTCCAGATAGTCACGAATCCAGGGGCCCAGGCGCGGGTGTTCCACCAGCCATTGGTAGAAACGCGGGGAGCTTCGGGCGAAGCAAGCGGCGGCAAGCAGGAGGAAGGGTGTGGTCGGCAGCACCGGGAGGAAAATGCCGATCACCCCCAGCGCTACGCTCAGCCAGCCGATGGCCAGCAGCCCGTAGCGCAGGAGCGGCGAGCGGGTGCCCATGGGTGTCACGGGCAAACGACTCAGTGGTGACGTGGCTTGAGGATCGCCGGTTTTTCGTCAGGAGCGTTGCACAGCAGGTACAGCGCGGTGAGGGCTTCCGGGATCTGCACGATCATGTCGTCCATCAGGTTGGCATCGCTGGCGATGTCGGAGAATTCCGGCTGGTCGTCGAACAGACCCGAACCGACCATGATCGGCAGCAGCATTTCGCTGACTTCTTCCTCGGCGGTTTCGAACCAGGCGGCTTCACGCAGGAATACGCCTTCCATGAAGCCGATGCACCAGCCGCGCAGGTCGGAGTCGTCCGGGTCTTCACCCAGGTCCAGCTCGCAAGGCAGTTCGAATTCCTCGTCGGAGGCCAGTTGGCGACCGATGTGGGCTTTGAGGGCGAGCAGGGTGGATTCGATTTCTTCGCGCTGAGCGGCGTCGGCGTAATGCGGCTCTTCGGCGAACAGTGCATCGATCCATTCACGATCAGGGACTTCTTCGGCGCAGATCGACAGGGCGGTCAGGTAGCCGTGGGCGGCCACGTAGTCCAGCGCCTCGTCATGCAGCTCATCGGCGTCGAGGAAGGCTTGCAGGCGGGTTAGTTGCTCAGCGAAGGACATTGAAGGACTACCTTGGGAATAAACGATGCTGAATTCTAGGCGTTCTTGCGCGCCCAAGCCAGTCGGCATGCAGATTTGCCAGGTTTTTGAGACGGGCAGCAATTCGTCAACGGCGCCCTTTGGCGGATAACGCTCGGGTATACTGCCGCGTTTTGTGATGCCCTTGCAGGTTCGGCGACAGTCCGCGAAAACTTCGCTTACGGATTATTTTCCGTCAAGCCGTATTTTTTCGGCCAGCCTGTGCAGAGGGTTTTCGGGACTATTTTTGGAGTTTTACATGCTCGAGCAGGCTCAACGCGTCCTCAAGGACATCTTCGGCTACGACAGTTTTCGTGGCCGCCAGGGTGCGATCATTGAGCGCGTGGCCAAGGGGGGCGATGCCCTCGTATTGATGCCGACCGGCGGCGGCAAGTCGTTGTGCTTCCAGGTGCCGGCGCTGCTGCGCAATGGGCTGGCCGTGGTGGTGTCGCCGTTGATCGCGTTGATGGACGACCAGGTGGCGACCCTGGAAGAACTGGGCGTCGCTGCCGCTTCGCTGAACTCCACCCTCAGCGCCGAGCAGCAGCGCGACCTGGCGGCACGCATCAAGCGCGGCGAAGTCAAGATGCTTTACCTTGCCCCTGAACGTCTGGTGCAGCCGCGCATGCTGGCGTTTTTGCAGAGTTTGGAAATCGCCCTGTTCGCCATCGATGAAGCCCACTGTGTTTCACAATGGGGTCACGATTTCCGTCGCGAATACCTGCAGTTGGGCCAGTTGGCCGAGCTCTTCCCCGATGTGCCGCGTATCGCCCTGACCGCCACCGCCGACAAGCGTACCCGTGAAGAAATCGTCGAGCGCCTGCACCTGCAGAACGCCGAGCGTTTCCTGTCGAGCTTCGACCGCCCGAACATCTTCTATCGCATCGTGCCCAAGGAGCAGCCGCGCAAGCAGTTGCTCGCGTTTCTCTCCGAGCGGCGCAGCGATGCGGGCATCGTGTATTGCCTGTCACGCAAGAAAGTCGATGAAGTGGCCGCGTTTCTCTGCGAGCAGGGCTATCCGGCGCTGCCGTACCACGCCGGTTTGCCCAATGAAACACGCTCGGCGCACCAGAAGCGTTTCCTCAACGAGGAAGGCCTGATCATGGTAGCCACCATCGCCTTCGGCATGGGTATCGACAAATCCAACGTGCGTTTCGTGGCCCATATGGATCTGCCCAAGTCCCTCGAGGCGTACTACCAGGAAACCGGTCGTGCCGGCCGTGATGGCCTGCCGGCGGACGCCTGGATGGTCTACGGCCTGCAGGACGTGGTGATGCTCAAGCAGATGCTGCAAAACTCCGAAGGTGACGAGCGCCACAAGCGTCTGGAGCAACACAAGCTCGATGCCATGCTTTCGTTGTGTGAAGAGACCCGTTGCCGCCGTCAGACCTTGCTGGCGTATTTCGACGAAGACATGCCGCAGCCCTGCGGTCACTGCGACAACTGCACCGATGGCGTGCAGACCTGGGACGCCACTGAGCCCGCACGCCAGGCGTTGTCGACCATCTACCGCACCGGCCAGCGTTATGGCGTAGGCCATCTGGTGGATGTGCTGCTGGGCAAGGACAACGAAAAGGTCCGCAGCTTCGGTCACGAAAAACTGTCGGTCTACGGCGTGGGCAAGGCCCGTGCCGAAGGCGAGTGGCGCTCGTTGTTCCGGCAGATGGTCGCGCGTGGCCTGGTGGACATCGACATCGAAGGGTTCGGTGGCCTGCGCCTGAACGACAGTTGCCGCCCGCTGCTCAAGGGGGAAGTCAGCCTCGAACTGCGCCGCGACCTCAAGCCGCAGACCACCGCCAAGAGCAGCACCAGCCAGGCCAGCCAACTGGTGCGCTTTGAGGAGCGTGAACAGTGGGAAGCCCTGCGTACGCTGCGCCGCAAACTGGCCCAGGAACACAGCGTGCCGCCTTACGTTATTTTCCCCGACTCCACGTTGTTGGAGATGCTGCGCGAGCAACCCACCACCATGGCCGAAATGGCACGGGTCAGTGGCGTGGGTGCGCGCAAGCTGGAACGTTATGGTCAGGCGTTCCTTGAAGTGCTCGGTGGCCAGGCCGAAGCGCCGAAGGAAGTGGCCGATATCCGCCACGAGCTGATCAGTCTGGCACGGGCCGGCATGACCCCGATCCAGATCGCCGGCCAATTGCAATGCTCTGAGAAAAACGTCTACACCCTGCTCGCCGAAGCCATCGGCGATCAGCAGTTGTCGCTGGAGCAGGGCCTGGATTTGCCGGAAGATCTGCTCGGCGAGATCCAGGACGCGTTCCTGGATGGCGAAGGCGAATTGCCCCCCGTGGCCGAGATCGCGCCGCTGTTCACCGGGCGCGTTCCTGAAGGCGTTTTGTACTGTGTACGGGCCGCCTTGCAGTCTGAATTCGAAATTTAGTGTGCCAATTACGACAATGTAACGAATCAGTACATAGCCACTCTTGCCTACTGACATGGCTCATGCTTAGCTGGCTAATAATTAGCCACAATTTATTTTCAGTCTAAATCATGAGTTTTTTATGCCGTTAACCGATCAACACCGCTTTGGTATGCAGTTGGCGCAAATGTCCCGTGGTTGGCGCGCCGAGCTGGATCGCCGTTTGGCGGGTCTGGGTTTGTCCCAGGCGCGCTGGCTGGTGCTGCTGCACCTGGCCCGTTTCGAAGAAGCGCCCACTCAGCGTGAGCTGGCTCAAAGCGTTGGCGTGGAAGGGCCGACCCTGGCTCGTTTGCTCGACAGCCTCGAAGGTCAGGGACTGGTACAGCGCCAGGCCGTGGTAGAAGACCGTCGTGCCAAACGCATCCTGCTGTGCGATACCGCCCGCCCGTTGATCGAGCAGATCGAAACCATTGCCACTGCCTTGCGCCATGAGCTGTTCGTGGGGGTGGATGAGGCTGACCTGCGTGTGTGCATGCGGGTGCATGGGCACATTCTGGCGAATCTGGAAAAGTCCTAGGCGGCGCTTATGCCTGGCGCACCTGGTTTGGTGAGCTGGCTTGCAGTGGCAGGGCGTGCTTGCCCCGCGTTGGGCTGCGAAGCAGCCCCACCATCGTTACCGCAGTTATCCAGATAAACCGCTGCGTCTGGTTTTCAGGGCCGCTTCGCGCCCCAGCGCGGGGCAAGCCCGCTCACCACAAAAATCCTGCGCACCCCATAACACGCCGCTATAGGGGTAATGTTCTATCAGAACGTCTGTCCCAGATTCAGATACACCGCCCTCTGATTGTCATCATTGAACCCGTAGCTGAAATTCAGCGGTCCCAACGGCGTATCAAAGCCCAGGAAAATACTCGCAGCATTGATGTAGCCGCTGTCGAATTCGTTGTCGTTGTTCCAAGCCCGGCCCCGCTCCAGGGACGCGCCCAGGTACAGCGGGAAATCCAGCGGCAAGTACGAACGCGGCGTCAGTCGGCGGTAGTACACCGCGCGCATCAGGCTGATGTTCTGCCCCGAGATCGCATCCTGACGGAAGCCCGACAGCTGCCGCGCACCGCCCAGCAGGAAGCTGGATATCACCACGTCCGAATCGTCCAGAGTACGCCCGTAGCGTCCGCCCAGCACCAGCGTGTCCGGGCCGTGGCTCATGGCCTTGTCCAACTTGAATTCCCACTGTCGATAGCGCTGGTCCGAGCCCAGCCCTGGTGCGAATTCGCGGAAAGCCAAGCCGATGTCCTCGCCGGTGTGCGGGAAGTAGACGTTGTCCAGGGTGTCGAAGGAATACTTGAGCTCATAGAAGCCTTCGCTGAAGCTCACACTCGGCAGGTCGCGGTCGCCAATGCGCACATCCGCCTTGCCCCAGGCTTCGCCGACGCCGAAGCGGATCTCGCCACTGTTGCCGATTTGGCGTCCTACGTTCAGGCCGAATCCGTAGCGTTCCAGGCGGTATTCGGAGATGGGGTCGTTGTCCAGGATCAGCTCAACGTTCTGCGCCTGGGCGCTGAGGTAAGGTGCGACGAAGTAACGTGAACCGGCGTCCATCGGTTGGTAGAACTCGCTGTACAGCTCCTGCCGGTCGCCGATCTGTACGCGCGTCAGCCATTCGGCGCCAAGGCGGTTGATGCCGTTCATGCGGTAGCTCGCGCCGAGGTTGAAGGCGCTGTCGCCACGCATGTCGTCCGACAGGTTCAGGCCCAGGCGCAGGTAGTCAGTACCACTGCGCTTGCCGCGCGCGCTGATCACCAGGGTGTTTTCCTGGCCCTTTTTCACCACGCGGTATTGCACCTGCTCGAAGTAGTCCAGGCCGTACAGCGTGCCCATGTCGGTCTGCAGGCGACCCAGTTCCAAGGGTTCGCCCAATGGCTGGCGAATGTAGTAGCGGATCACGTCGTCGCTGACTTTCGAGTCGTTTTCCAGCTTGATTGCGGTGATCACTGGGGTTCGTTCGCCCGGCGTGCGTGCAGCCACCAGGGTCGGGTCGATGGGTTCGGCGGGGCGTAAATGCGCCAGGCGTAGGTCGAGGGCGCGGGTGGCACGGTAGCCGGCGTCGATCATGTCTTTGGCGCGGCCGAAGTCGGTCACGCCGTAGGCGGCCAGGGGCGGTTGGATCAGTACGTCTTTGGGGTTCAGGGCCTTGAGCTGTTCTTCGGAATTGCGCCGGGTCATTAGGGTAATGGACTGGTTAAGCACGTCCACCACGGTTGCCAGTTGCTTGCGCGAGCGCAGCGGGGTGCCGATGTCCACCACGATGGCGATATCCACCCCCATCTCCCGCGCCACGTCCAGGGGGATGTTGTCGGTCATGCCGCCATCCACCAGCAGCCGGCCGTCCAGCTCCACCGGGGCGAACACGGCGGGGATCGACATGCTGGCGCGGATCACCTGGGGCAGGTGGCCTTTGCTGAACACCACTTTTTCGCCGGTGGTGATGTCGGTGGCCACGGCGCGGAAGGGGATCGGCAGCTTGTCGAAATTCCGCGTGTTACTGCTGTGGGCGAACATGCTTTCCAGCAGCAGCGCCAGGTTCTGCCCCTGAATCACCCCCAGCGGCAGGCCCAGGCTGCCGTCATCACGAAAGCTCAGCTTCTGTTTGACCAGGAAATCGCGGTCATCCTGCTTGCGCCGAAATGGCACGTCTTCGCGCGGCGGCGCGTCGGACAAGGCCTGCTGCCAGTCGATACTCAGCGCCAGTTTCTCCAGCTCATCGATCTTGTAGCCCGAGGCATACAGCCCGCCAATCACGGCGCCCATGCTGGTGCCGGCGATGGCGTCGATATGGATACCCTGTTCCTCCAGCGCCTTGAGCACGCCGATATGCGCCAGCCCACGGGCGGCGCCGCCGGACAGTACCAGGCCGATTTTAGGGCGTGGCGGCTCTACGGCATCGGCAAGTAAAGGGAGGAGGCACAGGAAAAGACAGGACAACAGGCGGCGCATCATGAATCTCGAGGCTGGGCGATAAAGGCCGGTATTATAGCCACCCGTTTCTCCTCCCTCGTTATGCCTGGAGCCAGTCAAATTATGTCCGCGAGCAAACCCGAGATTGTCATCACCTATTGCACCCAGTGCCAGTGGCTGTTGCGCGCGGCGTGGCTGGCCCAGGAGTTGTTGAGCACCTTTGCCGATGACCTGGGCAAAGTGTCGCTGGAGCCGGCGACCGGCGGTGCGTTTCGCATCACGTGCAATGGCGTGCAGATCTGGGAGCGCAAGCTGGACGGTGGTTTCCCGGAAGCCAAGGTGCTCAAGCAGCGCGTGCGCGATCAGATCGACCCGCAACGCGACCTCGGGCACAACGACCGTACAGCGTGACGGCCACCGCCGCGGGCGGACGGTGACCGGGCGGTACGTTGCTATTTCTCGGCCATCTTGCTTTTGATCAAGCCCACGACCCACGTCAACACCAGGCCGCCTAAGCCGCCGCCGACCACATTGCTGCCGACCGTCGCCACATCCAGCGCTTCAGCGCCCGGGCTACCGGTCATGACCGAGACGAGTTGGCCCAGGACCAGCCCGCCGATACCGCCCAGCAGGGTATTGAGCCCGGCGCCCAGGCTCTGTTTGGTCATGCCGGCGAGGTTGCCGCCGATGGTGCCGCTGATGATCTGAACCAATACGTTGATGAGCATTTCCATGATCAAGCCCTTGCATCGCGTTTATGGAGTGACCCTCGCGTGCAGCAACTTCAAGCGTCATGGCTGTCGTCGAGCGGTCGGTTATCCGTTGAACGACGGCAGACTGTTGCGGATGTTCGGAGTATAGATCAGGCCGTTGCAGCGGGCTGCTTGGCTTGGCTGGCGCTGCCCATCAGCCCTGAGAGCACGATGGCGGCGATGATCAGCACGCCGCCCAGCAGCATGCGCAGGGTCGGGGTTTCGGCAAACAGCAGCCAGGCCGCCGTGATGCCGTACACCGGCTCCATGGCAAACACCACCGAGGCGGTGCGCGCCTTGATCACCGCGAGGCTGGCAACAAACAGGCTATGGGCCAGCCCGGTACAGAACACCCCGAGCAGACCGATCCACAGCCAGTCCAGCGCGCGTACCTCGGTCAAACCCGGCGCCGCCACTGGCAGCAGACACAGCGCGACCACCACGTTCTGGCACAACGCTGCCTGCACCGCCGGAATCCGCCCGGAGCTGGCACGGTTGTTCAGCGACAGCAGCGAGAACAACAGGCCCGAGGCGATGCCCCAGAGCAGGCCACCGGTGGCTTGGCTGGCAAGGTCGAAGTCGGGGGTCACCAACACCAGCCCGATGCTGACCAGCACCACCAGCACGATTTCATTGGCGCGGATGCGTTCGCGAAAGATCAAGCCTTCAAGGATCACGGTAAACGCCGGAAACGCTGTGAACCCCAGGGTGGCAACCGCAACGCCGGCCACCTTGACCGCCATGAAGAATGTCACCCAATGCGCGGCCAGTAGCAGGCCGCTCACCAGCAGGCGGCGCCAGTCGCGACGTTCGAGTGGCTTCCACGCCGTGTTGCTGGCGAATCGCGCGAAAATCGCCAGGGCCAGGACGGCAAACACGGCGCGGCCAAATACGATGATCGACGGTGAGGCGGCGGCCAGCTTGCCGAGTACGCCGGTAAGGCCAAACATTAACGCGCCGATATGCAGGGCGCCGAGGGCTGAGCGGGGAGTCATTGCGATCCTTGAACCAACGGGGTGACAGCTTCGCAGTCTAGAGGGTGGCGGGGCAGGCGTCTGTTGCGAGGCTCTCGATGTTTAGCGCCAGACTCTCGCTATCCAGACCGCCGCAGGGCTCCCGGAGACGCCCCGAACTCGCGCAGCATGGCGGCGGCAAATGCACTTTGCGAGGTGTAACCGACGCGTTCGGCGATTTCGCCAACCGGCAGCGAGGTGTCGCGCAACAGGTTCAAGGCCTTATGCAGGCGACGGCTGCGAATGTAGTCCATGGGTGTTTGCCCGCATTCGGCGACAAAACGCGCATGCAGGCGCGCCACCGAGAGCTCGGCGATGCGCGCCAGGTCAGCCACCTGCAAGGGGTGCGCGACGTGCCGTTGGATATGCGCATCGAACGCGGCATAGGGCAGGCGTCGGCCCGGCTGCGGTTGCGCCAGCGCCAGCGCTTGATTGAGGCTGGCCAGCAACAGCACCGCACCTTGCTGCACGATCAACGTGTCGTTCACCGGGCTGTGGGCCAGCCATTGCACTAATTGGTGCTGCCGGGCATCCAGAGCCAGGCGCGCGGGTTGTTCGAGCAGGCGGCGGCTGGCATCGGCGTGATCACCCAGCGATTGCAGCAGCCAGTGTTCGGTGGGTACGTCCAGCACCAGGCAGCGGCTGCCATCGCGGCTGCCGCAGGCGTGATGAGCGGAAAAAGGCAGGACCATCACGCTGCTTTCACGCACCTGGCTGGCGCGGCCCTCGACTTCCAGGTCCAGATGTCCGGACAGGCCGAACACCAATTGCGCATGGTCATGGCTATGGGCGATGGGCGCTTCGAGGTAGTGGCGTAGCGTGAGGGTCGGGCTCATCGCGGTCTCCTGGGTCGCAGGGCGCCAGTCTACAACGCTTGGCGATTGATGGGCGCTGTCATCAGACTGACGCACGGCTGTCATGGGCTATTAATCGCCAGGGCGCAAGCTCGTCAAAACAGCGTCGAGTGATGCCCATGACCAGTGCCGAGTTGACCAAGCCCAGCCGCAAGCAACGCGTGCGAACCCTGTGGATTTCCGATGTGCATTTGGGCACCCGGGATTGCCAGGCTGAACACTTGTCGCAGTTCCTCAAGGGTTACCACGCCGACAAGGTGTACCTGGTGGGCGATATCATCGACGGTTGGAAAATGCGCGGCGGCATGTATTGGCCCCAGGCCCACACCAACGTGATCCGCCGGCTGCTGACCATGGCCAAGCGCGGCACTGAGGTGATCTACGTCACCGGCAACCATGACGAGTTTCTGCGTCGCTACTCCAAGCTGATCCTGGGCAATATCCAACTGGTGGACGAGGCGGTGCATGTGACCGCCGACGGCCGCCACCTGCTGGTGATCCACGGCGACCAGTTCGATGTGATCACCCGCTATCACCGCTGGCTGGCATTTCTCGGCGATTCGGCCTACGAGTTCACCCTCACGTTGAACCGCTGGTTGAACCACTGGCGCGCCCGGTACGGCTATGGCTACTGGTCGTTGTCGGCGTATTTGAAGCACAAGGTCAAGACGGCCGTGAGTTTCATCAGCGATTTTGAAGAAGCCATTGCCCACGAAGTGACCAAGCGCGAATTACATGGTGTGGTGTGCGGGCATATTCACCATGCGGAGATCCGCAAAGTCGGCGAGGTGGACTACCTCAACTGCGGGGATTGGGTGGAGTCGTGCACCGCGTTGATCGAGCACTGGGACGGGCAGATCGAGTTGTATCGGTTGGCGGATGCGCAGGCCAAAGAGGCGCAGTTGAAAGCGCAGGTGGCCGCAAGCTGAAAGCCCTGCTCAGGTTAAATGTGGAAGCGCGCCAGCTCCCACATTTGAGTGCGTGTCCTGTCAGTTGGCGCGCGAGACGTCCGCGATTGCTTCTGCCAGCAGCGCCAACCGCGTCGCATCAGCGCCGGCCACGTTGGCCCGCCCGGAACTGACCATGTACACGCTGTGCTTCTCGCGCAGCTGCTTGACCTGCTCGGCACTCAAACCCGTGTAGGAAAACATCCCACGCTGCGCGCCGATATGGGCAAACCGCTCGGCCAACCCATGGGGCGCCAACGCTTCGACCAACCCTGCACGCAATTGGGCGATGCGCGAACGCATGGCTTCGACTTCGCCACTCCACAGCGCTTTGAGCTGCGTGTCACCGAGGATGGTTGCCACCACAGCGGCGCCGTGATCCGGTGGCGTCGACCACAGATTGCGCGCGATATTCGCCAATTGGCTGCGCACATCGGTGAGTTTTTCCGCGTCGGCGGCACACACGATCAAGGCGCCGACCCGGTCGCTGTACAGGCCGAAGTTCTTCGAGCAGGAACTGGTGATCAACACTTCCGGCAGTTCGGCGGCAAACAGGCGCACCGCCCAGGCATCCTGCTCCAGGCCATCGCCAAAGCCTTGGTAGGCAAAGTCGATCAATGGCAGCAGATGGCGCTCGCGCACGATCTGCAGCACTTGATGCCAGTCATCCTGGGACAGGTCGAAACCGGTGGGGTTGTGGCAGCAGGCATGCAGCAGCACCACGTCGCCCTCTGGCACGCTGGCCAGGGTGGCCAGCATCGCCGCCACATCCAGGCGGTTGTCGGCGCCTACGTAGGGGTAGTGGCAGACCTTGAGCCCGGCTTTGGCAAAGATGCTTTCGTGGATCGGCCAGGTCGGGTTGCTCAGCCACACGCCACGGCCCGGCAGGCTGTGGGCGATAAAGTCGGCGCTCAGGCGTAGGGCGCCGGTACCGCCAGGGGTTTGCGTGGCGCCGGCACGCCGTGCGTGAAGCAGGGCCGAATCGGCACCGAGTACCAGTTCGCTGATCCGCGCGCCGAAGGCCGCATTGCCATGCCCACCGATGTAGGTCTTGGTGGTCTGGGTGTCGACCAGGCGCTGCTCCGCCAGTTTTACCGCCTGCGGAATCGGTGTCAGGCCCTGATCGTCCTTATACACACCCACCCCCAGGTCGAACTTGTTCGGGTGGGTATCGTTGGCGTACAGGTCCATCAGCCCGAGGATCGGATCGCCGGGCACGCGGCCAATGGCATCGAAATGCATTACTTGCGGCCCTCGGCGCTCTTGGCCACTTCGTCGGTGCGCGCGGCCATGATGAAGTCGTTGCGGTGCAGGCCTTTGATCGAGTGGCTCCACCAGGTCACGGTGACTTTGCCCCATTCGGTGAGCAGGCCTGGGTGATGGCCTTCGGCTTCGGAGATCTCACCCACGGCGTTGGTAAAGGCCAGGGCGAACTTGAAGTTCTTGAACAGGAAAACCTTTTCCAGCTGCATCACGCCGTCGCGCACTTCGATGTTCCAGTCGGGGATCTGCTTGATCAGCACCGGCAGTTCTTCATCGCTGACTTGCGGGGCGTCGGCGCGGCAGGCTTCGCAGTGGGCTTGGTTCAAGGTGGTCATGGGGGTGTCCTGAATTCGAATGAGTGAAGATCAGTGGGGGTTACCCTAAAGCAACGCAGGGCCAGGGAAAAGACTCACCTGGCCGCAAAACCTCAGGTTCACGCAGCCTCTGGTTTGGGCGGGACTGCCTTTGGGGGGAAGAGCGGCGTATGCAGACCCAGCTGCATGCCGCGTTCGACCATGCCCATGATGTCTTCCTGGGCCACGTCGAACAGGCGCTTGAGCTCGGGAAGCACAAAATAGAGCGGTTGCAGGATGTCGATCCGATAAGGCGTGCGCATCGCTTCCAGTGGGTCGAACGCCTGGTGCCGGGGTTCGGACGACAGGCTGTACACCGTCTCTTTGGGCGACGACAGAATCCCGCCACCGTAGATGCGTCGGCCAGCGGGCGTGTCCACCAGGCCGAACTCGATCGTCATCCAATACAGGCGCGCCAGGTACACGCGCTGTTCCTTGGTCGCGGCCAGGCCGAGCTTGCCGTAGGTGTGGGTGAATTCGGCGAACCAGGGGTTGGTCAGCAGCGGGCAGTGGCCAAAGATCTCGTGGAAAATATCCGGCTCCTGCAGGTAGTCCAGTTCTTCGCGGGTGCGAATAAACGTCGCCACCGGAAACTGCTTGCTGGCGAGCAATTCGAAGAAGGTCTGGAAGGGAATCAGCGCGGGTACACGGGCCACTTGCCAGCCGGTTGTCTCGGCCAACACCTTGTTGATCTCGCCCAATTGCGGAATACGGTCCAGGGGCAGCCCTAGTTTGTCGATGCCGTCCAGGTATTCCTGGCAGGCGCGGCCTTCGATCACTTTCAGTTGGCGCGTGATCAGGGTGTTCCACACCGCGTGTTCTTCAGGCGAATAGTGGATAAAACCTTGCGCATCGGGCTCGCGGGCCACGTACTGCGTCTGCTTCATACGGCTCTCCTGCTAGGCATTCGTTTTTGTTATGTCCTGCTGTGCCTGTATTGATACCCCGTTGATGGTGGGATTCCATCGGTCTGGAACGTGCTGGCGTAGGAAAATGCGCGGCTATTCGTAAAGTATTCGTTACGTATACGCGCTTGGTCGCTGTATCGGGCTGGGAAAAGCACACAACCTGTCACATAATCTTGACGACTATCTGCGCTCAGCGACAAAAAGACGCGGCGCCTACCCACCTTTTCGGGCCTTTTCATGCGTATCAAAGTGCACTGCCAGAACCGCATCGGCATCCTGCGGGACATTCTTAACCTGCTGGTGGAGTACGGCGTCAACGTCGCCAAGGGTGAGGTCGGCGGGGAGCATGGCAATGCCATTTACCTGTTCTGCCCGAACCTGGTGAACATGCAGTTCCAGGCGCTGCGCCCGCAGTTCGAGGCCATCGCCGGTGTGTTCGGTGTGAAGCGGGTAGGGCTTATGCCCAGCGAGCGTCGGCATATGGAGCTCAACGCTTTGCTCGGCGCGCTGGAGTTTCCGGTGCTGTCGATCGACATGGGCGGGTCGATCGTCGCCGCCAACCGTGCGGCCGCGCAGTTGCTCGGCGTGCGGGTCGACGAGGTGCCGGGCATTCCGCTGTCGCGTTACGCCGAGGATTTTGACTTGCCGGAGTTGGTGCGCGCCAGCAAGTCGCGGATCAACGGCTTACGGGTCAAGGTCAAGGGCGACGTGTTCCTGGCGGATATCGCGCCCCTGCAATCGTCCGAACACGATGACAGCGAGGCCATGGCCGGCGCCGTGCTGACCCTGCACCGCGCCGACCGCGTGGGTGAGCGCATTTACAACGTGCGTAAGCAGGAGTTGCGCGGCTTTGACAGCATCTTCCAAAGCTCCAAAGTCATGGCGGCGGTGGTGCGTGAAGCCCGGCGCATGGCGCCGCTGGATGCGCCTCTATTAATAGAGGGTGAAACCGGCACCGGCAAAGAGCTGTTGGCGCGCGCCTGCCACTTGGCCAGCCCGCGTGGGCAATCGCCGCTGATGGCGCTCAACTGCGCCGGTTTGCCGGAATCGATGGCCGAGACCGAATTGTTCGGCTATGGCCCCGGCGCATTCGAAGGTGCGCGGGCCGAAGGCAAGTTGGGGCTATTGGAGCTGACGTCGGGCGGTACGTTGTTTCTCGACGGCGTGGGGGAAATGAGTGCGCGCCTGCAGGCGAAATTGCTGCGCTTTCTGCAGGACGGTTGTTTCCGCCGGGTGGGCAGTGATGAAGAGGTCTATCTGGATGTGCGCGTGATCTGCGCCACCCAGGTGGATTTGTCCGAACTCTGCGCCCGTGGCGAGTTCCGCCAGGACCTTTATCACCGGCTCAACGTGCTGTCCCTGCATATTCCGCCGCTGCGCGAATGCCTGGATGGGCTGGCGCCGCTGGTCGAGCATTTTCTCGATCAGGCCAGTCGGCAGATCGGCTGCCCGCTGCCCAGGCTGGCACCGGCGGCGATGGAGCGGCTCAGTCACTATCACTGGCCGGGCAACGTACGGCAGTTGGAGAACGTGCTGTTCCAGGCCGTCTCTTTGTGTGAAGGCGGGACCGTCAAGGCCGAGCATATTCGCTTGCCGGATTACGGCGTGCGTCAGCCCCTTGGCGATTTTTCCCTGGAGGGGGGGCTGGAGACGATTGTGGGGCGCTTCGAGAAGGCGGTACTGGAGAGTTTGTACGCCGAGCATCCGAGCAGTCGCCAGTTGGGCAAGCGGCTGGGGGTGTCGCACACGACGATCGCCAATAAATTGCGCGATTATGAAATTCTCAAGGGTGATAAATAGGCATCAAGAGGGCAGCTGCGCAGCCCGGCGCAGGGCAAGCCTGCTCAGCACAACAAAACGGCTCACCAACGCCAGCCTCTCATCTGCGCGAAGCCGCTCCCGCAGTGGATCTTTGTCGCCGGTGAGACCGGGGCTTGCCGCAGGCGGCAGTAGTCCGCCGTTTTTTCGACTCTATGCAACACTTGCAAACTCGAGCCCCGCCGCCAAACCCCCGTCCTGTCTGCACTTGGTCCTCTTTTTGAAAGTTGGTTCGCAAATTGCTTAAGCCTCATCAGTACAGCGGTGGGCGGCAAGCCTGCGTCAGAAAGAGGAAAGAGTGTGGACAAGTACCTTTATGTGGCAATGACCGGCGCCAGCCAGAATGCACTGGCGCAGAAGGCCCATGCCAACAACTTGGCGAACATTTCCACCAACGGTTTTCAACGTGACCTGGAACAGGCGCGTTCGATGCCGGTGTTCGGTGACAGCTTTCCGGCGCGTGCCTTTGCCATGACCGAACGCCCAGCCACCGACTTCACGCCTGGCGCGATGATCGAGACCGGTCGTGACCTGGACGTGGCGGTTAACGGTGACGGCTGGATGGCCGTGCAGACCCCGGACGGCGGCGAGGCCTACGTGCGCAGCGCCAGCATGAACGTCGATGCATTGGGCGTGCTGCGCGCCGGCAACGGCATGCCGATCATGGGCAACGGTGGCCCGATTGCGGTGCCGCCTCAGCAGAAGATCGAAATCGGCGCCGACGGCACCATCAGCATCCGCGCCATGGGCGAAGGCCCGCGGGTGATGGCCGAAGTGGACCGGATCAAGCTGGTGCAGCCCGATCTCAGAAACATGAATAAAGGCTTGGACGGCACCATCCGTACCAAGGATGGCCAGCCGGCGGTAGCCGAGGCGAACGTCAAGCTGACTTCGGGCTTCCTGCAGGCGAGCAACGTCAATGCGGTTGAAGAGATGACGGCAGTGCTGGCGCTTTCCAAGCAGTTCGAGCTGCACATCAAGATGATGAACAGCGCTAAAGAAGATGATCAGGCCATGACTCGCGTCATGCAGATGAGCTGACAAGCCCACTAATCAATTTTTGAAGTACGGCGCCAACAAACAGGCGCAAGAAGGAGAACAGCATGCTTCCGGCTCTATGGGTTGCCAAAACAGGTCTGTCTGCCCAGGACACTAACCTGACCACCATTTCCAACAACCTGGCCAACGTTTCGACCACGGGCTTCAAACGTGACCGTGCCGAGTTCCAGGACCTGCTCTATCAGATCAAACGCCAGCCGGGCGCCCAATCGACCCAGGACAGCGAGCTGCCGTCGGGCCTGCAATTGGGTACCGGTGTGCAGATCGTCGGCACCCAGAAGAACTTCAACGCCGGTAACCTGCAGCAAACCGGTCAGCCCCTGGACATGGCCATCAACGGCAAAGGGTTCTTCCAGATCCTGCAACCGGACGGCACCACGTCCTACACCCGTGACGGCACGTTTCACTTGGACGCCAACGGCCAGATCGTGACCGCCAATGGCTTTGCCCTGGAGCCGGCGATCGTCGTGCCCAACAACGCTCAGACCTTCACTGTCGGCAACGATGGCACCGTGTCTATCACCGTGGCCGGCAACCCGGCTTCGCAAGTGATCGGCAACCTGCAAACCGCCGACTTCATCAACCCGGCCGGCCTGCAGGCGGTGGGTAACAACCTGTTCCTGGAAACCGCCTCCAGCGGCGCGCCGCAAATCGGCACCCCTGGCCTGAACGGCTTCGGCACCACACTGCAAAGCACCCTGGAAACGTCCAACGTGAGCACCGTTGAAGAGATGGTCAACATGATCACCACTCAGCGCGCCTACGAGATGAACTCCAAGGTGATCTCCACCGCCGACCAGATGCTTTCGTTCGTAACGCAGAATCTGTAATCAAGTCTATGGGGCGCCGCTGACGGCGTCTGCAACACCGTGAGGTTAGGGTCATGAATCGCTATGTTTCCGTTCTGGCATTGAGTGGGATTGCCGTGCTCGCGGGCTGTGTCGCCCCGACGCCAAAACCCAATGACCCGTACTACGCCCCGGTGTTGCCGCGCACGCCGTTGCCGGCGGCAGCCAACAATGGCTCGATCTACCAGGCCGGTTTCGAACAGAACCTGTACAGCGACCGCAAGGCATTCCGGGTCGGTGACATCATCACCATCACCCTGAACGAACGCACCCAGGCCAGCAAGAATGCCAACTCCCAGGTGGGCAAGAACAGCACCGCCAGCCTTGGTTTGAGTTCGCTGTTTGGCGCCGTGCCCAACGTCAATAACCCGTTGAGCGACGGTGACCTGACCTTGAACGCCGGCTACAGCGGCAGCCGCGCTACCGACGGCAAGAGTGCGGCGGGGCAGGGCAACAGCCTGACCGGCTCGATCACCGTGACGGTCGCTGACGTATTGCCCAATGGCATCATTGCCGTGCGCGGTGAGAAGTGGATGACCCTCAACACCGGTGACGAATTGGTGCGCATTGCCGGTATGGTCCGCGCCGATGATATTTCCACGGACAACACCGTGCCTTCCACGCGGATTGCCGATGCACGCATTACCTATTCCGGTACCGGTGCTTTTGCTGATGCGAGTCAGCCCGGTTGGCTCGACCGTTTCTTCCTCAGCCCGCTGTTCCCTTTCTAGGTGGCCACTTTGAAATTCAAACAGCTGATGGCGGCCGCAGTGTTGCTGAGCCTGAGCGCAGTCGCCCAGGCCGAACGCCTGAAAGACATCGCCAGCATCTCCGGCGTGCGTTCCAACCAGTTGATCGGCTACGGCCTGGTGGTGGGGCTCAACGGCACGGGTGACCAGACCACCCAGACCCCGTTCACCCTGCAAACCTTCAACAACATGCTCTCCCAGTTCGGCATCAAGGTGCCGGCGGGGTCGGGCAACGTGCAGCTCAAGAACGTGGCGGCTGTGTCCATCAGCGCCGACTTGCCGGCGTTTTCCAAGCCGGGCCAGGTGGTGGACATCACCGTGTCGTCCATCGGTAACTCCAAAAGCCTGCGTGGCGGCACCTTGCTGATGACGCCGCTCAAAGGTATCGACGGCAACGTCTACGCCATCGCCCAGGGCAACCTGGTGGTGGGCGGGTTTGATGCCGAGGGCCGTGACGGTTCGAAAATCACCGTTAACGTACCGTCGGCCGGCCGGATTCCCGGCGGTGCCACGGTGGAGCGCACCGTGCCCAGCGGCTTCAACCAGGGCAACAGCCTGACCCTGAACCTTAACCGCTCCGACTTCACCACCGCCAAGCGTGTGGTCGACAAAATCAACGACATGCTCGGCCCTGGCGTCGCCCAGGCCATCGATGGCGGCTCGATTCGCGTGACCGCGCCACTCGACCCAAGCCAGCGTGTGGATTACCTGTCGATCCTGGAAAACCTCGAAGTCGATCCCGGGCAGGCGGTGGCCAAAGTCATCATCAACTCGCGCACCGGTACCATCGTGATCGGCCAGAACGTCAAGGTGTCGCCGGCCGCGGTGACCCACGGCAGCCTGACCGTGACCATCACCGAAGACCCTATCGTCAGCCAGCCGGGGCCGCTGTCCAACGGCCAGACGGCGGTCGTACCGCGCTCGCGTGTCAACGCCCAGCAGGAAGCCAAGCCGATGTTCAAATTCGGCCCCGGCACCACCCTGGATGAGATCGTGCGGGCGGTGAATCAGGTAGGCGCGGCGCCAGGCGACTTGATGGCGATCCTCGAAGCGTTGAAGCAGGCCGGCGCGTTGCAAGCCGACCTGATCGTGATTTAAGGCCATGGCTATGGACATGCGTAAGAGCGGCCTGACCAGCACGGCGGATTCGGGCTCGTATTCCGACTTGAATCGCTTGAACCAGCTGAAGGTCGGCGACAAGAACAGCGAAGGCAACATGCGCAAAGTGGCGCAGGAATTCGAGTCGCTGTTTTTGAGTGAAATGCTCAAGTCGATGCGCTCGGCCACTGAAGCCCTGGGTAAAGACAACCCGATGAACACGCCGGCGGCCAAGCAGTACCAAGAGATGTACGACCAGCAGTTGGCGGTGTCGATGTCCCGCGAAGGCGGCGGCATTGGCCTGGCCGACGTGCTGATGCGGCAGATGCAGAAAAACAAACCGGTGGACGCTCAAGCGGCCACCTTGCAGGGCCCGGCCGCGGCCGAACCGGTGAAGAAGGTCGATGTGCCGACCCAGATCGCCGCCGGTACCCAGGCCGAGGGCCCGTTGGGGCGCTCCAATGGCCAGCGTCCGTTGTGGGCCTACCGCGTGGCCGAGCCTCAAGCCGACGCCGCTGCCGTCCATGGCAACGACATGGCGCTGATGAACCAGCGTCGCATCGCTTTGCCGAGCAAACTGACCGACCGCCTGCTCGCCGGTATCGTGCCGAGCACCCAGGTGCCGAGCGACGCCAAGGCCGCGCCGCTGCGCAATAGTGTGGCCGATGACAACGTGATTAAAGGCAGCGCGCGCAGCTTTGCCGTACCCAGCGATCGCATGCAGATCTACAGCCGCGCAGTGGCCCAGCCGCCGTTGGCGCCGGCGAAGAAAGCGTTCAGCTCCCAGGATGAATTCGTCGCCACCATGTTGCCGATGGCCGAGGCGGCCGCCGCGCGCATTGGGGTCGATCCTAAGTACCTGGTGGCCCAGGCCGCGCTGGAAACCGGTTGGGGCAAGTCGGTGATGCGCGCCGAGGATGGCAGCAGCAGCCACAACCTGTTCGGCATCAAGGCCGGCCAGAGTTGGCAGGGCGGTCAGGCCCGTGCGATCACCAGCGAGTTTCGGGATGGGGCGATGGTCAAGGAGACGGCGCAGTTCCGTTCCTACGATTCCTATCAGGACAGCTTCCACGACCTGGTCACATTGCTGCAAAGCAATGATCGCTATAAAGAAGTTGTGAAGTCTGCCGACAACCCGGAACAGTTTGTGCGCGAGTTGCAAAAAGCCGGTTACGCCACCGACCCGGCCTACGCCAGCAAGATCTCGCAGATCGCAAAAACGATGAACAGTTACCAGAACTACGCTGCCGCGGGCGCGACCACTCATTTATAAGGTCTGAACCATGAGTTTGCTCAATATCGGGATGTCGGGGCTTAACGCCGCTCAAGGATCGTTGTCGGTCTTGAGTAACAACATCGCCAACGCCAATACCGCCGGCTATTCGCGTCAGCAGACCACCCAAAGCGCGAACACGGCGAACCAATACGGTGGCGTGTTCATCGGCAGCGGCACCACCTTGGCCGACGTGCGCCGGGTGTACAACGAATACCTGGACACCGCGTACCAGAACAGCACCTCGCTCAACAGCGATGCCAAGGCGTACCTGGACCAGGTGAGCGCGGTCGACAAGACGCTTTCGGACAAGACCACCGGCATGTCGGCGGTGCTCAGTTCGTTCTTTGCGGCGGTGCAGACGGCTTCGGCCAACCCAAGCGACACATCTGCCCGTCAGGTCTTGCTCACTAGTGCCCAGACCTTGAGCAACCGGTTCAACTCGATCTCCACCCAATTGAGCCAGCAGAAAGAGTCCATCAACGGCCAGTTGAGCACGATGAGCGATCAGGTCAACCAGTTGACGACGTCGATCGCTTCGCTCAACAAGCAGATTGCCCAGGTGCAAGGCTCGTCAAACACCACGCCGGCCAACCTGCTGGACGCGCGTGCCGAAGCCGTGCGTTCGCTCAATGAGCTGATCGGCGTGACCGCCACTGAAAAGAACGGTGTATTCAGTGTCAGCACGGGCAGCGGTCAGTCCCTGGTGCTGGGTGATCGCTCCAACACCATTTCCGCGGTGCCAAGCCAGTCGGATACCAGCCAATACACGATCCAGCTCAACGCGGCCGGCGGTACGACGCTGGACCTGGGCGGTGTGATCAGTGGCGGCAGCATCGGCGGCCTGTTGCGTTACCGCAGCGATGCGTTGATGCCGGCGATCAATGACCTGGGGCGTATTGCGTTGGTCACCGCCGATGCCATCAACAGTCAGTTAGGCCAGGGCGTGGACCTGAATGGTGAATTCGGCGCCTCGATGTTCACTGACATCAACAATGCAGCGTCCGTTGCCCTGCGCAGCCAGGCGGCCCAGGGGAATCTGGGCGACGGTGCGTTGGGCGTCACTATTAAAGACAGCAGCAAGCTGACCAACTTCGATTACAAGGTCAGCTTCAACGACGGTACCGACCTCAATAAGATCACCGTGCTGCGTTCCGATGGCAAAGCCATGGGCACGTACGATCTGAGTGCCACGCCGCCGCCGGTCATCGATGGCTTCACGCTGGCGGTCAAGACCGGCGCGGTGCAGGCCGGCGACAGCTTCAAAGTCAGCCCCACCGCCAATGGCGCCAAGGAAATCGGCACGGTCCTGACCGATCCAAGCAAGATTGCTTTTGCCGCTCCGCTGCAAGGCGAGGCCGGCAAGACCAACATAGGCACGGGCACGTTCACATCGCCGACGCTGACGGTGCCCCTGGATATCCAGGGCGGCGCCGACACCGCGCAACTGCGTACCGCTATTGAGCATTCGATGCCGGTGAAGATGGTGTTCGGCTCGCCGGCGGCGGATGGCACCCAGTCCTACACACTGAGTAACGCCCAGGGCGATCCGATCGGCTCCGGCACCATCATTCCGGGGCAGGCCAATAAAATCAGCATCAGCGTACCGATGCGCGATGCCAGCGGAGTCCTGGTGACACCGGCGAAAAGCTTCAGCTTCGACACGACGATGGGCGGCTCGCCGGCGAACGGCGACAGCACCACGTTCTCGTTCAATGCTTCCGGCAAGTCCGACAACCGCAACGCCCAGGCTCTGCTTAACCTGCAGACCAAGGCGACCGTGGGCCTGGCGACTGACGGCAGCGGCGGCGCCAGCCTGGTCGGCGCCAACAGCAAGCTGGTTTCCACCGTCGGCGCCAAGGCCGCGTCGGCCGGCACCGACAGCAGCGCCACCGGTGCACTGCTGACCGCCAACAAGAACGCGCGCAACTCGGTGTCCCAGGTCAACCTGGATGAAGAGGCGGGCGACATGATCAAGTTCCAGCAGTACTACACAGCGTCGTCGCAGATCATCAAAGCTGCGCAAGAAACCTTCAGCACGCTGATCAATAGTCTTTAAGGGAGTCTGGGACGATGCGCATTTCTACACAGCAGTATTACGACACCAGCACCGCCAAGTATCAGGAAAATTATTCCAGCGTAGTCAAGTCCCAGGACCAGGCGTCCTCCGGCGTACGTGTGCAAACCGCCGCCGATGATCCGGTGGCGGCTGCACGGTTGTTGCTGCTTCAGCAACAGAAAGACATGTTGGGCCAGTTCAATGGCAACATTACCAGCCTGAAAAACTCCCTGACCAATGAAGAAGGCGTGCTAACGGCGGTTAATGATGCGCTTCAGCGTGCCAGTGAGCTGGCGCTGCGTGCGGGAGGCTCGCTCAGTGACGCGGATCGCCGGTCGATTGCCGGAGAAATTGGCGCCATTGAAGATTCGGTGTTGGGTTTGCTTAACAGCAAGGACTCGTCGGGTAACTATCTATTCTCCGGGGCGAAAACCCAGACTCCGCCATACGCGCGTAACAATGATGGCACCTACAGTTACCAGGGCGATGAAACGCCGCTGAGCCTGCAGGTTTCCGACACGCTGAATATCAGTGCAGGCGACACGGGCAAAACCATCCTCGAAGGCGCTGTCAACTCCGGTCGCACCCAGGCGAAATGGATCCAGCCGACGGTGGTACCGCCTGCCGCGCCGGTGGCCAACGACGACAAAGTGGCCTTGTCTGCCGGTCTGGTGACGTCTAGCACCGACTACGCCCAGAAGTTCGCCGAAGGCCAGCCGTACAAGCTGACGTTCACCAGCAGTACCCAATACGTAGTACTGGATAAAAACAACAACGACATCACCTCGGAGATTCAAGGTAACGGCACGTTTGATTCCACCAAGGACGGCAGTTCCAGCGTGAACCTGCGTGGGGTGAAGTTCGATATCAGCCTCAACCTCGGCAACATAGCGTCGGGCCCGGACTCTGACGCGGTAGTCAAGGATCGCGCCTTTACTCTGGAAACCAAGCCTGACACTTTCAGTGTCTCGCGCACCCCGAGCAATGCTTCCAAGGCTCAACTGACTGGTGGCGCCGTCACCAACCAGACAACATACGCCAGCACTTTTCCAGCCAACAGCGGGGCGGTGATCAAGTTCACCAGCGCCACGGCCTACGAGGTCTACGCACAGCCTTATACCGCCAACAGCAAGGCAATCGCTTCGGGGGTTACGGGGCTGAGTCCAACGGGCGGTACCACGGTGACCGCGGCAGGCATCACTTTCGATGTGAGTGGTGACACCCCGCAATCCGGCGACCAGTTTTCGGTAGGCGCTACCACCCAAAAAACCCAGAATGCGCTGGATACGCTTAGTCAGTTACGTCAGCAGTTGGAAAAGCCTGCTGACGGCAATCCTGGAGCCATGGTCAAGCTCAAGGATGTGCTGGACGCTTCCATCGCCAACTTGTCCAACTCCCGTACCCAGGTCGACAATGTGCGTGGCTCCCTGGGAGCCCGGCAGAATGCGCTGGATATACAGTCCGCGGAAAATACCAGCATCGGTCTGGCCAACACGACCACCATGAGCGACCTGGGTAATATGGATACGGCGCAGGCAGCGATCAATTTGACGTTGCAGCAGAGTATGTTGGAAGCCTCGCAATTGGCTTTTGTGAAAGTCTCGCAGTTGAGCCTGTTCAACAAGATGTAAGCGGCTGGCCCCCACACGGCCCACCCTGGAAACGGGGTGGGCCGTTGTCGTTTCTGGGGTCAAACGGTTGAAACGTTTTGCACAAAGCGCACAAAATTGAGTGACCTGTGAGTCATAAAGCGCATCTTCACTGTATCGTGTGAAAAGGCTAAGTCGTCGCAGGGTCCTTGCGCGGCGGCTTTCAGTGAGATTGTTATGGGGTTATCCCCTTTATTGTCAGCACTCCAGGCTTAGCCCGAGGGGTGTTCTCCAGCTATTTAGTATTGGGAAGCCACAATGATTGGCATAAAAAGCATCGCCAGTTACGTGCCGGCAGACGGGATCGATAACTACGCCCAGGGTGCCAAATTCGCCAAGGATGAAGAATTCATCATTGGCAAGATCGGTTCGGCGTTTCTGCCGCGCAAGGAAGCGGCGCAGGAAACCTCCGATCTGTGCGTCGAGGCGGTCAACGCTTTGTTTGCCAACAACCCGAATTTGAAGCGCGAGTCGATTGACGCGCTGATCGTGGTCACACAGAACGGTGATGAAGAGGGTTTGCCCCACACCGCGGCCATCGTCCAGGACAAGCTCGGCCTGCCGACCCACGTTGCTGCTTTTGATATCTCCCTGGGTTGCTCCGGCTACGTCTACGGCATCTACGCGATGAAAGGTTTCATGGAAGCCGCCGGCCTGAAAAACGGCCTGCTGGTCACCGCCGATCCGTACTCGAAGATCGTCGACCCGGAAGACCGCAACACCACCATGCTGTTCGGCGATGCCGCCACCGCCACTTGGATGGGCGAAGACGCCGCCTGGCACCTCGGCAAGGCCAAGTTCGGCACCGACGGTTCCGGCGCGCCGCACTTGAAGGTCAGTAATGGTGTGTTCTTTATGAACGGTCGCCAGGTGTTCAACTTCGCCTTGCTCAAAGTGCCGGCGCATTTGCACGAGCTGCTCAATGAGTCGGACCTCAAGGCCGATGAGATCGATGCGTTCTGCATCCACCAGGGCAGCGCGGCGATTGTCGACGCCGTGGCGCGGCGCTTTGAAGACGCGCCGGTGGACAAGTTCATCAAGGACATGGTCGAGACCGGTAACACCGTGTCGTCGAGCATTCCATTGCTGCTGGAAAAGCACGTGATGGACGCCGCCTGGAAGCGCGTAGCCATCAGCGGGTTTGGTGTGGGGCTGTCGTGGGGTTCGGCGATTCTTCACCGTCCGTGACGCTGCGTAGTCCCCATTTACCGCAAACGCAAACGCCGATGATCAAAAGATCATCGGCGTTTTTTATTTGGCGTCAAAAAAACCGGCAAAATCGGGTGTTGGGGGCGGTCTAAGCCCTTGAATTGCAAGGGGTGGCACGGCGCCAGTAAAAAAAATCAAAAAAATCCTCAAGCAACCGGCTACCACGACGATAACTATTACGTAGGTTCTCAGGCCACACCCGGCGGTTGCCAGGGCCGGAAGCCGCAGTATCCATCCAACGAGGATTTCGTCATGGCTTTAACAGTAAACACCAACATTGCTTCGATCACTACCCAGAACGGCCTTGGCAAAGCGGCCAGCTCGCTGCAAACCTCCATGCAGCGCCTGTCCACTGGTCTGAGCATCAACAGCGCTAAAGATAACGCCTCGGGCCTGCAGATTTCCAACCGTCTGACCAGCCAAATTAACGGCCTGGGCCAAGCAGTCAAGAACGCCAACGATGGTATCTCCATCGCGCAAACCGCTGAAGGCGCAATGCAGGCTTCGACCGACATTCTGCAAAAAATGCGTACCCTGGCTCTGTCCTCGGCTACCGGCTCCCTGAGCGACGCTGACCGTACTTCGAACAACGAAGAATATCAGGCGCTGACTTCGGAACTGACACGTATTTCCCAGACCACCACCTTCGGTGGCCAGAAGTTGCTGGACGGTTCGTACGGCACCAAAGCCATTCAGGTTGGCGCCAACGCCAACGAAACCATCAACCTGAGCCTGGACAACGTTGCAGCCAACAACATCGGTTCGCAGCAGATCAAAAGCGTCGGCGTTGCGCCTAGCACCACAGGCGTAGCAGCAGGTGCAATTGGTATCACTGGTAATGGCCAGACTGCCAGCGTTACCGTAGCAGCAGGTTCTTCGGCCAAAACCATCGCCAGCCAACTGAACGGCGCTGTAGGCGGCCTGTCGGCTACCGCCAGCACTGAAGCTCAGTTCGTAGTCGGCGCTGCTGCCGCTACTACCCCGGCTTCGTTCACCATGACTGTTGGCGGCCAAGCTACCACCTTCACCGGTGTAACCGATACCGCCAGCCTGGCTGACCAGTTGAAGTCCAACTCCGCCAAGCTCGGTATCAGTGTTAACTATGACGAGTCCAAAGGCACTCTGTCGGTTAAATCCGATTCCGGTGAGAACCTGAACTTCAGTGCTTCGACTGCTGCCGGTTCGATCACTGTTGCTACCAAAAACGGCTCTGGGGTTTACGGTACAGGTGTTGCCCTGGCTAACGGCCTGATCGCTACCGGTGCAGTTAACCTGGATTCCTCTAAAGGCTACGCGCTGAACGGTGCTGGTGTAACCGGTCTGTTCGCTGCTACCGGTACTTCGGCTGCTTCGACCAAAACCAGCGTCGCTCAAACCGACGTGACCAGTGCCTTCAACGCACAGGCCGCAGTGGCAGTGATCGACAAGGCTATTGGCGGCATTGACAGCGTTCGTTCGGGCTTGGGTGCTGTTCAGAACCGTCTGACCACTACCGTGGACAACCTGACCAACATTCAGAAAAACTCTACCGCTGCACGTTCCACCGTACAAGACACCGACTTCGCTGCTGAAACAGCCGAGTTGACCAAGCAACAAACACTGCAATCGGCGGCTACCGCGATCCTGTCGCAAGCCAACCAACTGCCATCTGCTGTACTGAAGCTGCTTCAGTAATAACGGCGCTGGGTGACTGACGGAAGGGCGCGTTTACGTGCCCTTTCGTCTTTTTCGGTTGTAGAGGAGATTGGTCATGGACATGAGTGTAAAACTTGCCTCGTCATATCCACCGGTTGCACCTCAAAGCGCACCTGCTCCGGTTATCGCGGACAAAGATAAAACCAAGGTCGAAGCCATTGCACCGACGGCAGGTAAGCCGCAACGGGCTGACCTGGAAAAAGCTGTTACAGATATTCGAGAATTTGTACAGGCGTCTCAACGCAGCCTGGACTTTTCAATTGATGACTCCACGCATCAGGTAGTTGTCAAGGTTATCGCCACAGATACCGGCGAAGTCATTCGTCAGATCCCGTCGGAAACTGCTTTGAAGTTGGCGCAAGATTTGGCGAATGTGCGGAGCGTGCTGTTCGACGAAAAGGTCTGAGCTGGCATGAAACTTGTTGCGGTCATTTCTTGAAGCGTTGTCTGTCAAGAAGACGGCAACTACCGAATTAGGAGAAAGATGATGGCGGGTACAACGGTCAGTGGTGTTGGTTCTGGAATCGATACCAGTTCGATTATCACGTCGCTGGTGAATGCTGAAAAAGCACCGAAGCAGCTTCAGATCAACACTCAATCGCAGAAAGCTACCACTCAACTTTCGTCCATCGGTAAGATTCAGGCGGCTTTGGACGCATTTCGTGGTGCGCTTAAGACAATGGGCACCGACAACAGCTTCAGTGGGTTGACCGGCACCTCCTCGGATGAAAAGGTCGCCACCATGACGGCAGGGCAGGGCGCTTCCAACGGCTCTTTCTCCCTGGTGGTATCGCAATTGGCGAAGCCTTCAAAGTTGACGACCGCTAGTTTCTCCGGTGGCGCGTCAACGGTCGTCAACAAAACCGCTTCGGCAACCACGCTGACGATCAGTCAGTCAGGCAAGAACTTCGACTTGAGTGTGCCGCCTGGCGCGACCCTGCAACAGGTGCGCGACTCTATCAACACGCAATTCGCGACCGCCGGCCTCAGTGCAAACGTACTCAACGACTCCAATGGTTCTCGGTTGATCCTGACGTCTACCACCGGCGGTGTGGGTACAGACTTGACTATGTCGGGTAATTCCGGCATCGACACAGGCTATACGGTCGTCGATCCGCCGCAGAACGCCAAGTACACCATCGACGGTATCTCCGCCGAGTCGAAGACCAACGACATCAGCGATGCAGTGAGTGGCGTTAGTATCAAGTTGCTCTCGGTCTCGCCACTGACGACCGCAGGCGATCTTTCTACAAACCCTAAACGTAATGCTTCGACGATCTCTGTAAGCACCAGTACGACCGCGCTCAAATCCGGCGTCAAGGGATTTGTCGACACCTACAATGCGTTGCTCAAGGCAATGACCGCCGAAACTGCGGTGACCAAGGATGCCGCTGGTAACCCAGTCGCGGCCACTCTGACCGGCGACTCCACAATGCGTACGTTGCAGGCGTCGATCCGCAACGAGTTCAACTCATTGTCGGGCAGCGGGACCTTGAAGTCCCTGGCACAGTTCGGCGTCGAGACTGATCAGACCACTGGCATGCTGTCGATCGATGACAAGCAGTGGGACAATGCAATGAAAACCAATTCTGCAGACATCAGCAGTATTTTCAATGGCAAGGGCGGTCTGCTGGCGCGTCTGACCGCAGCAACCGAAGACTATGCTAAGCCCACCACCGGTCTGCTGGCGACGCGCGCGTCCTCGCTGTCCGATAGCCTCAAAGACCTTACCAAGCAACAAGCTGCGTTGGATCAGCGTATCGCTGACTATCAAACTACGCTTACCAACAAATATGCAGCCATGGACTCCCTGGTCGCGCAGTTGCGTCAGCAAAGTAACAACGTCATGGGCACCCTCAACGCCCTGAATAATCAGAAAGACAGCTGATTGAGGGGTGTCTAGTCCTGAAATAGGTTTTACTGTAAATAAAGCCCGGGTTCTTGACCCGGGCTTTATTTTTGGTGCGCCCAGCATGGGCGCAATCTTGTGGGTGAAAGTTCCGCCATAAGCTGACCACAGCGAACGAAGTGAAGCGCAACTGCAGGAGGGTGACTGAGTGTGGGGAGGAAGCGTGAATCGAAACCGTGAGCCGATGGACTAGAACCGGATACAAGGCGAGCGAGCCAAAAATCGCGAAGCTCTTGTGGTCAAAGATCAGGCTGCGTAAATCCGGCGGTTGTGCGGGGAAGGATTGCGTTCTTACCTGGGGAGATCTCGCCTTGTGCCTGAAAGGGCAACGGTGCTAGCCGGAGCGAGAAGTCAGCAGAGGCCGTAGTAGTCTTTTTTTGACGAAGGGCCGAACGAGAGAAAGCGTCATAGGCCATGTTGATGCGAACGACCGGAAGTCAGATGCTTGCCAAACGCGGGGCGGATGGAGATAACGAGCGGTGAAACCGTGAGAGGTCCCATCAGCGACGAGGTCAATCGCCCGCAAAATAAACCCTATAACGCAGGCCAAGGGCTGCTGGAACGAGCCTTTGCGAGAGAAAACCTGAAGCGAGCGTGGAAGCGGGTCAAGGCCAACAAAGGTGCAGCAGGAGTCGACGGTCTGGATATTGAACAGACGGCCGAACATCTACTGACTCAGTGGGCGGCGATTCATGAACAGCTTCTCTCAGGTGTCTACAGACCCAGTCCGGTACGCCGCGTGGTCATCCTCAAGCCTGACGGCGGCGAACGCGAGTTGGGTATTCCAACGGTCACCGACCGCTTGATCCAGCAAGCGTTGCTGCAAGTCTTGCAACCATTACTCGATCCGACTTTTAGTGAACACAGCGACGGCTTTCGTCCGGGACGCTCTGCGCAGGACGCCGTATTGGCGGCTCAGCGTTACGTATCCTCGGGTCGCAAAGCGGTGGTGGATGTTAATTTGGAGAAATTCTTCGACCGGGTCGACCACGATATTTTGATGGGTCGTTTACGCAAGCGGGTCGCGGATCGGGCGGTTATCCGGCTGATTCGTGCGTATCTGGATGCAGGAACGCTGAATCATGGCATGGTCGAGAAAAGCCGCTGCGGGGCGCCGCAAGGCGGCCCGCTGTCGCCGCTGCTGGCGAATGTGCTGCTGGACGAAGTGGATCGAGAGCTTGAACGTCGAGGCCATTGTTTCGTGCGCTACGCCGACGATGCGAACGTGTACGTTTGCATCCGCAGGGCGGGGCAGCGGGTGATGGCTTTACTGAAGCGTCTGTATGAAAAGCGGCACTTGAGCGTCAACGAGAGCAAGAGTGCGGTGGCTCGTGCGTATGGTTGCAAGTTTCTGGGCATCTCCACAAGGCGTCAAAAGAGCGGTAGCGGTCAAGGCGCGCAAGCAGTTCAAGCAACGGATACGCGAGCTCACCCGTCGCTCATGCGGTCGCAGTCTGTGACAAGTTGTCTAGAATCTACGCCCGTATCTCCTGGGCTGGAAAACTTACTTTGGGTTGTCGCAAACACCGAAAATCTGGCGAGAGCTGGATGAATGGATACGACACCGACTGCGAGCGATCCAGCTTAAGCAACGGAAGCGCGGTCCGACGATCTACCGTGAACTGCGGGCGTTGGGAGCCAGCAGCCAATCGGCCGGAAACGTGGCGGCCAGCTCGTATAGCTGGTGGCGTAACAGCCTATTTGAGCTGAATCGAGCGTTGGATCTGGCGTGGTTCGACAGGCTGGGATTGGTGCGTCTCTCATAATCTCAATCTCTCGAACCGCCCAGTGCGGACCCGCATGCCGGGTGGTGCGGCAGGGGAGAGGCCTATGAAGGCCGCCCCCTATGCCGATTGAGTGGCAAAACCAGTCAAGGCAGCCAGGCATTGCGCCAGGCCAACAGGTGTTGCTCCTTGAGCATCCATTGATCCAGGATTACGCGGCGTAAAGCATCTCCAGCCGCAGCGCTGGCGTCCGGTTCAGCGAGGTGTTCGCGAATGGCGGCAACCCAGGCCTTTGCATTGTTCTTCACCCTTGTCACCGGCAGGTCGCCTCGATAACAGAGGATGTCCGAGCAGATGACCGGAAAAGCGCACGCGCCGTATTCCAGTAAGCGCAGGTTGCTTTTGCAGGCGTTGAAAAAATTGTCTTCCAGGGGAGCCAGCGCCAAGTCCAGGTTCAAACCGGCCAGTCGCGCCGGGTATTTCTCGATATTGACTCCGCTGTGGAACTCATGGACATAAGGTCGCAGGGCTGGCGGGCACATACCCATGAACACCCATTCGACCTCATCGGTCAGTTCGCGGACTACCTCGGTAATGACTTGTAAGTCGGCACCGTGGCTTGAGCCTCCCGCCCAGCCGACCCGAGGTTTGCTGCCCTGCCGGCGGCGGGCGACCAAGCCGCCCCACCACTGGATTGGCAGGCGGTTTTCTACCACGCGGATATCGGTATTAAAGCTATTCAGCGCATTGGCCAGCGGCTGGGTCGACACCACCAGTCGATCGCAAAGGCCCACTGCTTTCTTTAGACGCTTGGCAGTGTCCTTGGGAAACAGTCCGCGGGTTATGTTGCCGGCGGGTACATCAAGGATGTAGTCATCCAACTCGTAAACCTTGAATGCCTTGGAGAACGACCGAGTGTTCTGGATGATTTCCAGATGGTTTTTGGTAAATTGGCGCTGGAATAGGATCGTGTCCGGGTTCAGACGCTCCAGTTCCACTGGTTGCAGCAGCAAGTCGCTCACTTCCCCCTCGATCAATCTCGCCGCTTGCAGTGCAGCGAAGGGCTGACGCACCCGATAATGTCCGCTGCCGAAAGAGTCGCCGGGGTAGCACAATGCGTAAGGCAGAGCGCGACTGGCGAAGGGTTGCCAGCTCACTTCACTGCGGCATTCGTAAGCAAAGCCACTGCCCTCCAGCGTCAGGTTGCGATTGTAGGCCGGGTCGCTTGCGAGCTGCGGTAGCCATCGCTCGTACATCACTGATTGTTCACGCTTGAAACGCTCGCGTTTGGCTTCCAGTCTTGTCTTGTCGACCTTGTTCTGGCTTACGTTGGCCTCATGCATCAACACTGCATACGGTGTCCATACGATCAATTGCCCGGCCTGGCCGACTTTCAGACACAGGTCTACATCGTTATAGGAAACTCCAAGCTGGGTCTCGTCCATTCCCCCCACCTGGCGGTACAACTCGGTACGGATCATCAGGCAGGCAGCGGTGACTGCGCTGTAGTTCTGATCAATCTGTAAACGATGAAGGTAGCCGTTGGACAGCATTGGTTCGCCGATGAAGGGGTGATCTGCGACGCCACGCAGACCAAGAACGACGCCAGCGTGCTGGATTGTTCCGTGTGGGAACAGTAATTTGGCCCCGACTATGCCCACTTCCGGGCGCTGGGCATGATGGATAAGTGCGTCAAGCCAGCCACCATCAACGACAGCGGTGTCGTTATTGAGCAACAACAGGTACTCGCCGCGGGCCTGGCTCGCGGCGAAATTGTTGATCGCCGAATAGTTGAACGGATGAGGGTAGCGCAGGATACGAACCTTGGCGTCGTTCAAGCGCGTCATGCCTGCGAACCATTCTCGGGCTTCATTGGTTTCACTGTTGTTGTCGACGATGATCAGTTCGTAGTTCGTGTAAAGCGTTTTCTCCATCAGGCTTTCAATGCAACGCATCAGCATTGGCAGTTGATCTTTGGTGGGAATCACGATGGATACCAACGGTTTGCCGAAGTGCTGGTATACCACTCGGGTGACCATCGGCAAGGGGCCCGCACGTAACTCATGAGCCACGCCCAAGCGCTGCAAATGTGCCTGCGTAACCGCGGCGGAGTTTGCGATTACCTGGGGTTCGCCAAGCCACTGGCCGAAGTTGATTGCCTGGTGCACCAGCACTTCGGCGAGGTGACCTACGGTCCCCAGCCCGTGGGTCTCTACCAACCGAAAGAGCAGGTCATGGGGTGCCAGTTCGGCGTGGGCGGGATCAAAGCCGTCGGCCCGCAACGCGGCTTCGCGGCTGAAGGCCAGGTTGCGGCCTACATACGGATAACTGCGCAACAGATCCAGGTTCATGTCCGGCTTGAACACCGGGTTCTGGCAGCCGGCTGCGGTCAGTGTGTCTTCATCGCTGTAACAGGCACTGATGCCCGGATTCAGCGCAATGCCTTCGGCAAGTAACAGCAATGCGTGGGGGTCGAGCTGGTCGCCGCCGCGCAGCAGATAACACCAGTCGGTCTGAATGCCTTGCAGCAGCTCATTGAGCTGGCTCGGCCAAGCATCAGCCAGAGGCAACCAGACCAGATTATCAGCCGGCGTCACGCCCTCGGGTTCGGCGTTGGACAGCACGGCGACTGCCGCCGCCTGGTAAAGCTGGCGCCCAATACTGTCCAGGCTGTCGCGTAATGACGCGATATCACCGGTGGTATCGGTCACGATCACCAACACGCCCGGCTGTTGTGGCCAGCTCGCCAGGCGCGCCGGCAAACTTTCGAACTCGGCGGCCGCCAACTGCCGGGTATCCAGCCAGCGTTGATACAGGCGGATGTTGCGCTGCTGTTTACCAATATTTGCCAGCACGCCAAAAAAACGTTCGAAGGCGTGGGCAAGCGTGCCATCGAGTTGGCCGGATTCAGTTTCGAAATCGGCTCCCGTAAGCTGCATGTGTTCCAGCGGGGCCAAGGCATCCATACGCATGAAGAACATGGTGCCGGCGAAAAAGTCCGCGTCATCGATTTGCTGGGGATCAATAGCCGCACGCTGGGCAAGCGCCAGCATATGCACGCGGTTGTTGTCATCAAGGTTGGTGCTCACTGGCTGACGGTATTGCTCTGTGCCGAGCATTGGATGGTGCATCGGGTTGGCAAGGTACTCTACCGATTGGCGGAATCGCACAGGGCCCAGCAGGTCATCGAAAAGCTGGCTGGCCCAGGCGTTGTCCGCGCCCAGATGCAGAGAGCGCTTTGTGTGCAGCTTGACCAATGTGTGGATGTTATCGGCCCGTAAAAATGGCAATACCCGCAGGAAGGGTAGAACGTCTCGGCCGTGGTTTGGCACCCTGAATAACGAATAACCGAGTCCAGTGGTGGCTAATTGGCCGCGTACGTCATTTTCATCTCCGGCCACGCAGGTGACATACAGATGCAGGCGTTCATGCAACTGAATCAGGCGCCGAAAAATGTCCGGCAACATTTCGGGATGATAAGCATGGATAACTACACCGACGGGTGGCTCGTCGTCCGGAACAGATGATCGCTCCACCTCCAGCAATTCGCACATTTCGGTGAGTGCGCCGGTGTCGTTGAGTGAATCGCCAAGTTGAGAATGGGGTGCAACGTAAGCGTCGCGCAATCGAAACAGTGTGAAAGCCTGAGGTTTTGACAAGGACGCACGACGGACCTGCAATAAGAATTGCGGGCGGTATAACCCAAGTGCACGAATCTGCTGGATGAAGTCGACGCGGCCCTGTTTGAACAGCGCTCGCATGTCGGACTGGTTCTGGCGCTGCTCGGCATGCCTGCGGAAAAACGACAGAGGTTCATGCAGAAAAGCCAGATGGCCCTCCTGCAGCAGATTCACAAACAATGCAAGGTCGTTGATGGCACGAATAACTACACCACCCAGGGCGCAGATGTGCGGCACCTTGTCGATCAATTGCGCACGGCGAAACATTACGGTGCTCGGTTCACCAATGAAGTTCGTGGGCCAGTCGCAGAGCAGCGAAATAACGTCCTCGCCATGCAGGCAGGTGTCTTCGACGAACACGCCGGATGTCTCGAGAATATCCGGCAGACGCTCACCTTCGGCATCTATCAACCTGCGTCGCGAGGTGACCAGCGAGATATCGTTACGCGCTTGCAGCACAGCGGCCATGCGCTGTACACAATCTGGCAGTAGCAGGTCGTCGTCGTTGAGAAACTTGATGTATTCGCCGCGGGACTCTTCCAGGCATCGGTTGAGGTTCAGCATGCCGCCCAACTGGTGTTCGTTGTGCAGGTAGCGGACCGGTACAGTCGTATGCGCAGCAAGACGCTCGGTGATCAGACGAATGCCATCGCTGCGACAATCGTCAGTGATGACGACTTCGATATTGGCATAACGCTGTTCCAGTGCGCTGCTCAACGCTGCCTCAAAGAAGCGCGGGTTGTAGGCCGGTATCGCAATGCTGACCAGCGGCAAGCGGTCGGCTGGAGGAGTAGTGGTCATGCTCACACCAATTTAAATAAGGGGCGAAGGTAGAACTCGCTGAGGCCGCCTTCGCGGCCCAGGCGATCGCATAGGTCAGCATGGGCAAGGGCGCCGGCCGAATCGAACAGTTCGATTTTCCGGGTCTGCGGATCCAGTACCAGGCCGACGTGTTCAATCCTCCATCCGGTCCCGGCCAGCGCCGCCTCGATATAAGCAAGCTTTTCGACCAACGCATTGCGGCCTGCCACGGGTTGGGCGGTATCACCGCCCCAATTGAACCCCATCTGGTAGAGGAGACAATCGGCTGCTGGACGAAGCCCCTTCAGGAAACCCTGGATATAGTCTTGCAGCGCTTGTTTATCGGGTACCAATGCGGCGTCGAAATCGACTCCGGCGTGGTGCAGTACGTTGAACAGCAATAGGGTGTCAAAATGCTCCGGCATGGCCTGGGCGATCTGATAGTCAAGCGGCTGCTGCACCACCTCAACATTTGCCAGATTGAATTCAGTGGCTAGAGCGCGGATGAAGTCGGCGCTGCTCTCGTCCAGTTCCCAAGCAACGCAATGGCTTGTGGGGTACGCGTGGGCGAGGGTAGTGGTAAACAATCCGGTATTGGCACCGACATCCAGCAGCCGCTGCCCACTGAAATCAAAATGTGCTTTGAGGTAATCAAGGCGTCCATGGTCGGCGCGCCAGCGCGGGTTCACAGGAACGTCGACACCCAACTGCTCGACCACAAACTCAGGCAGCGGTTGATAGCTGGCGTGTTTGCCAGAGTGCATGTATAGCGCCAGTAATTGTTCTTTGGTCATTGGCGTTTGCCTGAACGAAAGAGCTCGAAGAAAAACAGCCGAAGGCTGTCGGTGGAGAACCAAATGTCATAGCGCGGTAACCAACAGCAGGCCTTCCACAGCCAACGCTGAGAGCCGACAAAAAAACGCATATCACTGCGTGACTGTCCTACAAAGCCGCCGAGCCAGAGGTATTTGTCCCGTCGCCAAAGACCGAGAAAGCGTAGCGGCGTGGTCATCTGTGGCGGGGTGTGACGGGCTTGAACCAGCCAGCTGGCGCGGAAGCCATTCTCCAAAGCCAGTTGCATCGGCCCCCAAAGGCGCGGATTGGCTTCGATAAGGAAATGCCGGCCAGCGCTCTCCATCACCTCGAACATGATGAAACCGCAATATTCATGCTGTTCGAGTAGTACCCGCAGGCGCTGGTCCGTATCTGCATCCGGGCATCTCACCAGTTCGGCGGCGACCATCGACTTGCCTGCCGCCTGCTGGACGATGTTGCGTTGAAACAGCGCGACAACACCCGCATCGTTGCGGAAATAGACGTAGTAAAAACTCTGCCCGTCTATGTAGCGCTGAATCAAATAACGCTTCGCGTCATAGCTGACGGCATGTTCGGAATATTCGGCGACATTGCGTACCAGTAGCGGGTAAATGCGTTGCCCGTGGGCGCCGCTTTCGACTCTGGGCTTGAGTACAAAAGGTATTTGGCTTTCTGATAGTTGCTCCACCGCTGCCGGTATTTCCAGGCCGACTGTCACCGCTGCTGCAAGGAGCTTTTCCTTGTCGGAAAATAACCGGTAAATCGCCGGGCTGACGGTGATGCCTTGGATACCTTCGCGCTCCATCCAGTCCTGCATGCCGAGTAACAAGCGATTTATCGACTCGGCGCTGGGCGCCAAGGTCAAAGCACGCTTGGGGTAATGGGCTTTGACGTCGAGCAGCAAGCGCTTGAATTCGTTTTCGTCCAAGGCGTCAAGCGTACGCTGAGCAAACAGGTGACGTTGCAGGCGGGTGCGGTACAACAGATCCTGCGCGTTGCGCGTGATCAACACGAAGTCGATATGATCGCGTTGCAGGGAGCGGCAAAAAGCCCCGACCGCACGCTCGTTGGCGCCGGTGAATATGACAACCAAAGGCTTGTCGCCCGACATCGGAGTCATTGCGCCGCCGGCTGTGCAGCTAGCAACTCTGCCAGGCAGTCGATAACTCTTTGGATGTTTGCGTCTGTCAATGAAAGATGGAAGGGTAAGCCCAGCAAGCGCTCCGCCAGCAGCTCAACCATGGGTAGCGGGCCTGCCGTGCATGCCTGGAACGCCGGATGGCTGTGCAGCGGAGGGCAATACCAGCGGCGTGTTTCGATATCTTTGCCAAGCAGGCGCAGTTGAATATCCACACCACGAAATCCTGGCGGCAGGAGTACCAGCATCAAGCTGTATAGGCCATCCATGGGTTTGACCTGAAGTTTGAGTGAGGGAATTTTTTTCAGTAGCTGTGCGGCGTAACGTTGATGCAGGCTGCGCCGTGTCTCAGAGACGCTTGGCCAATTGTCCAACGCGGCCAATGCAACCGCGGCGTGGTATTCGCTCATTTTCCCGTTCTCACCTGCCTCGAAGACCAGGCCGCCACTGTGGGCGTCGATACCGAAGTTGCTCAATGCTCGCATGCTTTGGGCGTAGGCGTGGTGTCGCGACGCCACGAACCCACCTTCTCCGCCGCCCAGAGACTTGGTCGCGTGGAGGCTGAAAGCGACTTTTGTCGTCAGGCCTATCTGTTGGTTGCCCCAGGCACCTGCGGCATCCACGACCACCGGAATGCCGGTTTCGGCACTGAATAGGTCCCAGCCTGCGACATCTTGAGGACAACCGTAAGTGGCCACCGGCATTACTGCGTCATAGGGCGTTTCAGCCAGGACATTCCGTGCGATAGCCGGCGTAAGCAGCCAATTGTCAAGGTTTACGTCACTGATCAGAGGGGTGAGCCCGGCCCGGATGATGGCGGTCGCCGTGGCTACGAAGGTCAATCCAGGGACGAGTACACGACCCCCCTTACGTAATTTTAATGCTTCCAGGGCTATTTGCAGCGCACAGGTGCCATTGGCCATGGATACAACATGTACCTGCGCTGGCTCCCGGCTGAATGAGCGCGATAATCGACCTTCAAGCTCGGTGACCAGTGGGCCGAAGTTGGTATACCACCGGTTCTCATCGATTTGTTGCCAGTACGGGAGAATTTGCTCGACTTTCGGCATCTCTGGTACTAACAACTTGATGATGTTTTTCATGGTACCCACGACTGTCAATGAAATATCGTTTTTGCTATCGCTGGAGGGCGAAGCAGGAAGCGTACCAACAGCAGTCGAGCAGGTTCGCGGCAGCGGACGAGGTTGCGTACTTATAATAGGGCGCTTGCCAGGCATGCAAAAAACCAATGCCTTGAGCACTGGTTTTTTTTAACAGTCGTCGAATTAAAGTAATGGGTAACCCAGTCGACATACTAGTCACTGAAATCCTTTTCGCTGTCGCCTGTCACGAGGTAGAAACATGAATCCCATGAGAGCCCTTCGCCAATACCAGAAGGTCAATTCCCATGCTCAGATCTCCGAAGCCAGCCCGCATCGTCTGGTGCAGATGCTGATGGAAGGCGGCCTGGACCGTATGGCTCAGGCCAAGGGCGCATTGGCGCGCGGTGACATTGCCCAGAAGGGCTTGATGCTCGGCAAGGCCATCGACATTGTGATCGGCCTGCGTGATGGTCTGGATGCGGAAAAAAGCGATAACCCGGCCTACGTCCAGCAACTGGAAAGCCTGTACGCGTACATGACCAACCGTCTGATGGAGGCGAACCTGCACAACGACGCCGACATGATCGACGAAGTCGCCCGTTTGATGATTACCGTTAAAGAAGGCTGGGATGCCATCGGCGCGCCACAAGGCGCAGCAGAATAAGGCCTGCGGCCTTGAGGAACCTGTCATGAGCCATGCACTGCAACGCATTGATGAAACCCGTGAAGCGCTGATGGGCGCGCTGGCGGACCGTAACTGGGATGCCATTGGCGAACTGGACATGGGTTGTCGCGACGTGATCGAGCAGGTGCTCAGTGAGGCGCCGGTGGACGAGGATGCGTTGCGTGAGAAGCTTGAGAGCCTGTTGGCGGTGTACCAGCAGTTGCTCGAGGTGACGACTGGCGAGCGCCAGGCGATTTTCGAAGAGATGTCGCAGATCAACCAAGCGAAAAATGCGTCAAAGGTCTACCATCTGTTCGGCTGAACAGACGCAGTTAATCCATCCGGCGCGTCATAAATTTGACCGTGCCAGCTTTTTTGACTTAACTAGTGCTGTTTTCAGAGTTCAGACGTCTATAGAGTAAGAAGTCCTACAGCCGTCTCGATTGCCCTTACACCGGGCAGGAAGTTTACTAGGGAAGTTGCTATTGCATGTGGCGTGAAACCAAAATTCTGCTGATCGATGACGATAGCGTCCGGCGCCGCGACTTGGCGGTGATTTTAAATTTTCTTGGCGAAGAAAATTTAGCCTGCGGCAGCCATGACTGGCAGCAGGCTGTCAGCTCGTTGTCATCGAGCCGTGAAGTCATTTGCGTGCTGATCGGGACGGTAAACGCTCCTGGTGCTGTTTTGGGCTTGTTAAAGACACTGTCTACCTGGGATGAGTTCCTTCCCGTGTTGCTAATCGGTGATATTTCTTCCATCGAGCTGCCGGAAGACCAGCGCCGCCGCGTGCTTTCCACCCTGGAAATGCCGCCAAGTTACAGCAAACTGCTCGACTCCCTGCACCGTGCCCAGGTCTATCGCGAGATGTATGACCAGGCTCGTGAGCGCGGTCGCCACCGTGAACCCAACCTGTTCCGCAGCCTGGTCGGCACCAGCCGTGCCATCCAGCATGTGCGCCAGATGATGCAGCAAGTGGCCGACACCGACGCCAGCGTGCTGATTCTCGGCGAGTCGGGCACCGGCAAGGAAGTGGTCGCGCGCAACCTGCACTACCACTCCAAGCGCCGCGACGGGCCTTTTGTGCCGGTCAACTGCGGGGCGATCCCGGCAGAACTGCTTGAAAGCGAACTGTTCGGCCACGAGAAGGGCGCCTTTACCGGGGCGATCACCAGCCGTGCCGGGCGTTTCGAGCTGGCCAACGGCGGCACCCTGTTCCTTGACGAAATCGGCGACATGCCGCTGCCGATGCAGGTCAAGCTGCTGCGCGTGCTGCAGGAGCGCACCTTCGAGCGCGTGGGCAGTAACAAGACCCAGAGCGTCGACGTGCGCATCATCGCCGCGACCCACAAGAATCTCGAGAGCATGATCGAGGTCGGCAGCTTCCGCGAAGATCTTTACTACCGCCTCAACGTATTCCCCATCGAGATGGCCCCGCTGCGTGAGCGCGTCGAAGACATCCCGCTGCTGATGAACGAACTGATCTCGCGCATGGAACACGAAAAGCGCGGCTCGATTCGCTTCAATTCCGCCGCGATCATGTCGCTGTGCCGTCATGGCTGGCCGGGTAACGTGCGTGAACTGGCCAATCTGGTGGAGCGCATGGCGATCATGCATCCCTACGGTGTGATCGGCGTGGTCGAGTTGCCGAAGAAGTTCCGCTACGTCGACGACGAAGACGAGCAGATGGTCGACAGCCTGCGCAGCGACATGGAAGAGCGGGTGGCGATCAACGGTCATACCCCGGACTTCGGTTCCACTGCCATGCTGCCGCCCGAAGGTCTCGACCTGAAAGACTACCTCGGCAACCTCGAGCAAGGCCTGATCCAACAGGCTCTGGACGACGCCAACGGCATCGTCGCCCGTGCCGCCGAGCGTCTGCGCATCCGTCGAACCACCCTGGTGGAGAAGATGCGCAAGTACGGAATGAGTCGTCGCGAAGGCGATGAACAGGCGGATGATTGACGCCTAAAACACAAACCGCTGATTCGTCAGCGGTTTTTTTTTAGGCACGGGTATTGCTACAGCCCTCGCAACGTTCCGTTTAACTGACGGTCAGCCAGCGAGAGAGCATGATGCCCCACGCCGCCCAACTATCTTCGGCCCCCGATCTTTCGGGGCTCGTCCCCTGTGTCGAACAGCAAAGCCGCAATGGCCTGGAGCAGGCCTTCTCGCTGTTCAATCAGATGTCCAGCCAGCTGACGGATTCCTACAGCCTGCTCGAAGCCCGGGTGTCCGAGCTCAAAGGCGAGCTGGCAGTGGTCAGCGCCCAGCGCATGGAAGAGCTGGCCGAGAAAGAACGCCTGGCCAACCGTCTGCAAAACCTGCTCGACCTGCTGCCCGGTGGCGTTATTGTCATCGACGACCAAGGCCGTGTGCGCGAAGCCAACCCAGCCGCGTGCGACTTGCTTGGCCTGCCGTTGGAAGGCGAGTTGTGGCGCCATGTCATCACCCGCTGCTTCGCGCCGCGTGAAGACGATGGCCATGAAATTTCCCTCAAGGACGGGCGCCGGCTGTCGATTGCCACTCGCTCCCTGGACGCCGAGCCCGGCCAGTTGGTGTTGCTCAACGACCTGACTGAAACCCGCCACCTGCAAGACCAGTTGGCGCGCCATGAACGGTTGTCCTCGTTAGGTCGAATGGTCGCTTCTTTGGCGCATCAGATCCGCACGCCGCTGTCGGCCGCGTTGATCTACGCCAGCCATTTGACTGATGAGCAACTGCCCGCCGCCACCCAGCAACGCTTTGCCGGGCGCCTCAAAGAGCGTTTGCATGAGCTGGAGCACCAGGTGCGCGACATGCTGGTGTTTGCCCGTGGCGAATTACCGCTGACCGACCGCCTGACCCCGGCGCAACTGATGCAGGCGCTGCAAGCGGCGGCCACTGCCCATATCCAGGACACTCAGGTGCGCTGGCAGTGCGACAGCCACCTCGGCGAGCTGCTGTGCAACCGCGACACCCTGGTGGGGTCGCTGCTTAACCTGATCGAAAACGCTATCCAGGCGAGTGGGGTGGGGGCGCGGCTCAAAGTGCACCTGTACAACCGCGGGCAAACCCTGCGCCTGTGCATCAGCGACAGCGGCAGCGGGATCGAGCCCGCTGTGCTGCAACGCCTGGGCGAACCCTTTTTCACCACCAAGACCAACGGAACCGGGCTCGGCCTGACCGTGGTCAAGGCCGTGGCACGTGCGCATCAGGGAGAATTGCAACTGCACTCCCGTGTGGGGCGTGGCACCTGTGCATTGATGACCTTGCCGCTGTTTTCGTGCGCGGCAAGCGCGGAGTAACGAAGAACATGGCTATCAAGGTTCTATTGGTTGAAGACGATCGCGCCCTGCGTGAAGCATTGGCTGACACGCTGCTGTTGGCGGGCCATGACTACCGGGCGGTCGGTTCAGCCGAGGACGCCTTGGAGGCGGTCGAGCAGGAGTCCTTCAGCCTGGTGGTCAGCGACGTGAACATGCCGGGCATGGACGGTCACCAATTACTCGGGCTGCTGCGTGCGCGTCAGCCGCAACTGCCGGTGTTGTTGATGACGGCCCATGGCGCGGTCGAGCGTGCGGTGGATGCGATGCGTCAGGGCGCGGCGGATTATCTGGTCAAGCCCTTCGAGCCCAAGGCCCTGATGGAGCTGGTGGCGCGCCACGCCCTGGGCGTGATCCCGGCCGGCGAAGGCGAGGGCCCGATTGCCTTCGAGCCGGCCAGTGCGCAATTACTCGAATTGGCGGCCCGCGTGGCACGCAGCGATTCCACCGTGTTGATCTCCGGCGAGTCCGGCACCGGTAAAGAGGTGCTGGCGCGCTATATCCACCAGCAATCGACCCGCGCCAAACAGCCGTTCATCGCGATCAACTGCGCGGCGATCCCCGACAACATGCTTGAAGCCACCTTGTTCGGCCATGAAAAGGGCTCGTTCACCGGGGCCATCGCCGCCCAGGCGGGCAAGTTCGAACAGGCCGACGGCGGCACCATCCTGCTCGATGAAATTTCGGAAATGCCCCTGGGGCTGCAAGCCAAGCTGCTGCGGGTGCTGCAAGAGCGCGAAGTGGAGCGGGTGGGCGCACGCAAGCCGATCCAGTTGGATATCCGCGTGGTCGCCACCACCAACCGCGACCTTGCCGGCGAGGTGGCGGCGGGGCGTTTCCGTGAAGACCTGTTCTACCGCTTGTCGGTGTTTCCCCTGGCCTGGCGCCCGTTGCGCGAACGTCCGGCCGACATCGTTCCGTTGGCCGAGCGTCTGCTGAACAACCACGTCAAAAAAATGAAGCACGCCCAGGCGCGGTTGTCGGCCGAGGCCCAGGCGTGCCTGATCAGCTACCCATGGCCGGGCAACGTGCGGGAGTTGGACAACGCCATCCAGCGCGCGCTGATTTTGCAGCAGGGCGGCCTGATTCAGCCCCAGGACTTCTGTCTGGCCACGGGCAGCGGGGCCGCGCCATTGCCCACGCTGGCACCGGCACCGGTGGTGGTCGAGGCGGAGCCTGCCGGCGGGCTGGGCGACGACCTGCGTCGACGTGAATTCCAGATGATCATCGACACCCTGCGCGCCGAGCGCGGCCGCCGCAAAGAAGCGGCCGAGCGCCTCGGCATCAGCCCGCGCACCCTGCGCTACAAGCTGGCGCAGATGCGTGACGCCGGGATGGATGTGGAAGCCTATCTGTTTGCCACATAACCGGTAACAAGCCTGACAAGGTTTGTCGCCTTTTCTTACGAGTTGATACAGAGCTGGCACCCTTGTTGCTACTTCCCCTAGTAATTGCGGCGTAGCGTCAAAAAAAATACGGGTTGTCGGAGAGAGAAGGTCATGAGCCAGGGTATTGAGTTCAATCGGTTGATGTTGGATATGCGCTCCATGCAGATGGATGCCATGGCTCAGCCGAAATCCGTCGCGCCAGCGCCGGAATTGAGCCAAAGCAGCTTCGCCGACATGCTCGGCCAGGCCATCAACAAAGTCAGTGATACCCAGCAAGCCTCCAGCCAGTTGGCCAACGCGTTCGAGATCGGCAAAAGCGGCGTGGACCTCACCGATGTGATGGTCGCTTCGCAAAAGGCCAGCGTCTCCTTTCAGGCCCTGACCCAAGTGCGTAACAAGCTGGTTCAGGCCTATCAAGACATCATGCAGATGCCGGTTTAAGGGCGAGATTTAAGTCATGGCAGAAGCAGTCGTGGACAACGTACCCGCCAAGGCAGACGGCAAGCCGCCGCTGTTCGGCCTGTCGTTCCTGGAAAACCTCTCGGAAATGACCATGTTGCGTCAGGTGGGCCTGTTGGTTGGCCTGGCTGCCAGCGTGGCGATTGGTTTTGCCGTGGTGTTGTGGTCGCAGCAACCTGATTACCGGCCGCTGTACGGCAGCCTGGCGGGTATGGATTCCAAGCAGATCATGGAAACCCTGGCCGCCGCCGACATCGCCTATACCGTAGAACCCAATTCCGGCGCTTTGCTGGTCAAGGCCGACGATGTGGCCCGTGCGCGCATGAAACTGGCCGCCGCCGGTGTGACGCCGTCCGACAGCAACATCGGCTTTGAGATCCTCGACAAGGACCAGGGCCTGGGTACCAGCCAGTTCATGGAAGCGACTCGCTACCGTCGGGGCCTGGAAGGCGAGCTGGCGCGCACCATCTCCAGCTTGAACAACGTCAAGGGCGCCCGTGTGCACCTGGCTATTCCGAAAAGCTCGGTGTTTGTGCGCGATGAGCGCAAGCCAAGCGCTTCGGTGCTGGTCGAGCTGTTTTCCGGCCGCTCCCTGGAGCCTGGCCAGGTGATGGCGATCATCAACCTGGTGGCCACCAGCGTTCCCGAACTGAGCAAATCCCAGATCACCGTGGTGGACCAAAAGGGCAACCTGCTGTCCGACCAGGCGGAGAACTCCGCACTGACCATGGCCGGCAAGCAGTTCGACTACAGCCGCCGCATGGAAAGCATGCTCACCCAGCGTGTGCACAACATCCTGCAGCCGGTGCTGGGCAACGACCGCTACAAAGCTGAAGTGTCCGCCGACGTGGACTTCAGTGCCGTCGAATCGACCTCCGAACAATTCAACCCTGACCAGCCGGCCTTGCGCAGCGAGCAGTCCACCAGCGAACAACGCACTGCCAGCAATGGCCCGCAAGGTGTGCCGGGTGCCCTGAGCAACCAGCCACCGGCACCGGCCTCGGCCCCGCAAACCACTGGCGGCACTGCGGCTGCGGCGGGCGCGATTCAGCCTGGCCAGCCACTGCTGGACGCCAACGGTCAGCAGATCATGGACCCGGCCACCGGCCAGCCGATGCTCGCCCCGTACCCGGCGGACAAGCGTAACCAGTCCACCAAGAACTTCGAACTCGACCGTTCCATCAGCCACACCAAGCAGCAGCAAGGGCGCGTCAATCGTCTGTCGGTGTCGGTGGTGGTCGACGACCAGGTCAAGGTCAACCCCGCGGACGGCGCCGTTACCCGTGCTCCATGGAGCGCCGACGAATTGGCGCGCTTCACCCGTCTTGTGCAGGACGCCGTCGGTTTTGACGCCAGCCGTGGGGACAGCGTGAGCGTGATCAACATGCCGTTCTCCGCCGAGCGTGGTGAAGTCATCGCCGAAGCGGCGTTCTACACCCAGCCGTGGTTCTGGGACATCGTCAAGCAAGTGCTGGGGGTGTTGTTCATCCTGGTGCTGGTGTTCGGCGTGCTGCGCCCGGTGCTCAACAACATCACCGGCAACGGCAAGAAGCAACAGCTGGCGGCGTTTGGCGGCGGCGATGTCGAGCTCGGTGGCATGGGCGGCCTGGATGGCGAACTGGCCAACGACCGCGTCAGCCTCGGCGGCCCGCAAAGCATTCTGTTGCCTAGTCCGAGCGAAGGTTACGACGCTCAGTTGAACGCAATCAAAAGTCTGGTAGCAGAAGACCCGGGTCGTGTGGCCCAGGTCGTGAAAGAGTGGATCAACGCAGATGAGTGATAATCGAGCCGCTGTTGCCAAACTCTCCCGGGTCGACAAAGCCGCAGTCCTGCTGCTGTCGCTGGGGGAAACCGACGCCGCCCAAGTGCTGCGCCACATGGGCCCCAAAGAGGTTCAGCGTGTCGGCGTGGCCATGGCGCAAATGCGCAATGTGCATCGTGAGCAAGTCGAACAGGTGATGAGCGAGTTCGTCGAGATCGTCGGCGACCAGACCAGCCTGGGCGTCGGTTCCGACAGCTACATCCGCAAGATGCTCACCTCGGCCCTGGGCGAAGACAAGGCCAATGGCCTGATCGACCGCATCCTGCTGGGCGGCAACACCAGTGGCCTCGACAGCCTCAAGTGGATGGAGCCGCGTGCCGTCGCCGATGTGATCCGCTACGAGCACCCGCAGATCCAGGCAATCGTGGTGGCCTACCTCGACCCCGACCAGGCCGGTGAAGTGCTGGGCCACTTTGACCATAAAGTGCGTCTGGACATCATCCTGCGCGTGTCGTCGCTGAACACCGTACAGCCGGCCGCCCTGAAAGAATTGAACACCATTCTGGAGAAGCAGTTCTCCGGCAACTCGAATGCCTCGCGCACCACCTTGGGTGGCATCAAGCGCGCGGCCGATATCATGAACTTCCTCGACAGTTCGGTCGAAGGCCAGTTGATGGACTCGATCCGCGAGATCGACGACACCCTGTCCGGTCAGATCGAAGACCTCATGTTCGTGTTCAACAACCTCTCCGATGTCGACGACCGTGGCATCCAGGCGTTGCTGCGCGAAGTGTCTTCGGACGTGCTGGTGCTGGCCCTCAAGGGTTCCGACGAAGGCGTCAAAGAGAAGATCTTCAAGAACATGTCCAAACGGGCTTCCGAGCTGCTGCGCGACGACCTGGAGGCCAAAGGCCCGGTGCGTGTCAGCGACGTGGAAACCGCGCAGAAAGAAATCCTCACCATTGCCCGCCGTATGGCCGAAGCCGGAGAAATCGTTCTCGGTGGGAAGGGCGGCGAAGAAATGATCTAAGGCGCTTTGCATGTCGAACAAAGATGAGGCGCCCAGCGATCTGATTCGCGCACGGGATGTCGGTGGGTTCGACATCTGGTCGTTGCCCAGCTTCGACCCGCACGTGCCCGAGCCCGAGCCGGAACCGGTTATCGAACAACCGGTGGAGATGGAAGAAGTACCGCTCGAAGAGGTCCAGCCACTGACCTTGGAAGAGTTGGAAAGCATCCGCCAGGAAGCCTACAACGAAGGCTTCGCCGCCGGTGAGAAAGACGGTTTTCGCAGCACCACTCTCAAAGTGCGCCAGGAAGCCGAGGCGGCGCTGAGCGTCAAGCTGGCCAGCCTGGAACGCTTGATGGGCGGGCTGTTCGAGCCCATCGCCGAGCAGGATTCGCAGATTGAAAAAGCCATGGTGCGCCTGGTGGAGCACATTGCGCGCCAGGTGATCCAGCGCGAACTGGTGCTCGATTCCAGCCAGATCGAAAGCGTGATGCGCGAAGCCCTCAAGCTGCTGCCCCTGGGCGTGGGCAACGTGCGGTTGTATATCAACCCGCAGGACTTCGAGCAGGTCAAAGCCCTGCGCGAGCGCCACGAAGAAACCTGGCGCATCGTCGAAGACGCTGCGCTGCAACCGGGCGGTTGCCGGGTCGAGACCGAACACAGCCGCATTGATGCCACGGTGGAAACCCGCATCAGTCAGATCATGGCCAAGCTGCTGGACCAGCAGCACGAGCAAGCGCTCAACCCGGCCGAGCCCGACCTGAGCGTGGACCTGGACGCCGCCGATGCGCCTTGATCGCACCAGCTTCGCCAAGCGTCTGGACGGTTATACCGAGGCCACCGAGTTGCCTGGGCAGCCGATCCTCGAAGGGCGCCTGTTGCGCATGGTCGGCCTGACCCTCGAAGCCGAAGGCCTGCGCGCCGCCATGGGCAGCCGCTGCATGGTGATCAACGACGACAGCTACCACCCGGTGCAGGTCGAAGCCGAAGTGATGGGTTTTTCCGGCAATAAAATCTTTTTGATGCCGGTCGGCAGCCTGGCGGGCATCGCCCCCGGTGCGCGCGTGGTGCCCCTGGCAGACACGGGCCGCCTGCCGATGGGCATGAGCATGCTCGGCCGTGTGCTCGACGGCGCCGGTCGCGCGCTGGACGGCAAGGGCGGCATGAAGGCCGAAGACTGGGTGCCGATGGACGGCCCGACCATCAACCCCCTCAACCGCAACCCCATCAGCGTGCCGCTGGATGTGGGGATTCGCAGCATCAACGGTTTATTGACGGTCGGCCGCGGCCAGCGTCTGGGTCTGTTCGCCGGTACGGGTGTAGGTAAGTCGGTGTTGCTGGGCATGATGACCCGCTTTACCGAGGCCGACATCATCGTGGTCGGGCTGATCGGCGAGCGGGGCAGGGAAGTCAAGGAGTTCATCGAGCACAGCCTCGGTGAAGAAGGTCTCAAACGCTCGGTGGTGGTGGCGTCGCCCGCCGACGATGCGCCGCTGATGCGCCTGCGCGCCGCGATGTATTGCACGCGCATCGCCGAATATTTTCGCGACAAGGGCAAGAACGTCCTGTTGCTGATGGACTCGCTCACACGTTTCGCCCAGGCCCAGCGGGAAATTGCCCTGGCCATCGGAGAGCCGCCCGCGACCAAAGGCTACCCGCCCTCGGTGTTCGCCAAGCTGCCCAAACTGGTGGAGCGCGCGGGCAATGCCGAGGCCGGTGGTGGTTCGATCACCGCGTTCTACACCGTATTGTCCGAAGGCGATGACCAGCAGGACCCGATTGCCGACTCGGCGCGGGGTGTGCTCGACGGCCACATCGTGCTGTCGCGGCGGCTGGCCGAAGAAGGGCACTACCCGGCCATCGATATCGAAGCGTCCATCAGTCGGGTCATGCCGGCGGTGGTCACACCGGAACACATGATCCGCGCCCAGCAGTTCAAGCAGTTGTGGTCGCGCTATCAACAGAGCCGCGACCTGATCAGCGTGGGCGCCTACGTCGCCGGTGGTGACCGCGACACCGACCTGGCGATTGCCCTGCAACCGCAGTTGGTGACCTACCTGCGCCAGGGCCTCAACGACAAGATCAGCATGGGTGAAAGCGAAGCGCATTTGCAGTCCATCTTCGCCCCTGCGCCAGGCGGCTAAGCCATGGCCAACAGTCGTGCTGCCCGCCTGGCGCCCGTGGTGGACATGGCCGAGAAGGCCGAAAAAACCGCAGTGCAGCGCCTGGGCTACTTTCAGGGCCAGGTGCGCCTGGCCGAAAGCAAGCTGGGCGATCTTGAACGCTTTCGCGCCGAGTACCAGCAACAGTGGATCGAGCGCGGCACCCAGGGCGTGTCGGGCCAGTGGCTGATGGGCTATCAGGGCTTTCTCAATCAACTGGAAACGGCGGTCGGTCAGCAGCGCCAAAGCCTGGCCTGGCACCAGAACAACCTCGATAAGGCCCGTGAGAGCTGGCAGCAGGCATTCGCCCGCGTGGAAGGCCTGCGCAAGCTGGTGCAGCGCTATATCGACGAGGCGCGGGCGTTGGAAGACAAGCGCGAGCAGAAGCTGCTCGATGAGCTGTCCCAGCGCATGCCGCGCAAAGATGTGTATTGATCCTGGCCAGAAGTTGCCCACATCCCCATCACCTGCTACACCTTGTTGCATATTGCCAATGACAAGGAAGCAGTCGCATGTCAGTCGAGTCAGAAGTATCCCTGGACGGGAAGAAGTTGACGATTGCAATCAAGGGCCGGTTCGATTTCGGCAGCCATCAGATGTTTCGTGACGCTTACGAGCGTTTCTACAAGGTGCCTGAGCTGTATGTGATCGACCTCAAAGAAACCACCTACATGGACAGCTCGGCCCTGGGCATGCTCCTGCTGCTGCGTGATCACGCAGGCGGTGACGAGTCGCAGGTCATGGTGATCAACACCAGTTCCGACGTGCGCAAGATCCTCGCCATCTCCAACTTCGACAAGTTGTTCGACATCAATTGAGCGCCCTGGCCCCGGCTATTGAGCCGTTGACGATCCTGATCGTCGAAGACAGTGCCGCCGACCTGTTGTTGCTGTCGACCATCGTACGGCGACAGGGCCACCACGTGCTGACCGCCAGCAATGGCGAGGAAGCCGTGGAGGTGTTCGCCCGTGAGCGTCCGCAACTGGTGTTGATGGACGCCATGATGCCGGTGATGGATGGCTTCAGGGCGGCGCGGTGGATCAAGCAACTGGCGGGGGAGGCGCTGGTGCCGATCATCTTCCTGACCTCGCTGCGCGAAAGTGCCGCCCTGGCTGAATGCCTGGACGCCGGCGGCGATGACTTCCTGCCCAAGCCCTATAACCAACTGATCCTGGCCGCCAAGATCAATGCCATGGACCGCTTGCGCCGGCTGCAGGCCACGGTGTTGCAGCAGCGCGACCAGATCGCCAAACATCATGACTATCTGCTGCATGAGCAACGGGTGGCCAAGGCGGTGTTTGATAAGGTCGCGCATTCCGGCTGCATCAACGCCGCGCCGAATATCCGCTACCTGCAATCGCCCTATGCGCTGTTCAACGGTGATTTGCTGCTCGCGGCCTACACCCCGTCGGGCGACATGCACGTGTTGCTCGGTGATTTCACCGGGCACGGCTTGCCGGCGGCGGTGGGGGCCATGCCCCTGGCGGAAGTGTTCTACGGCATGACCGCCAAGGGCTACGGCCTGACGCAGATCCTGCGAGAGATGAACGCCAAGCTCAAACGCATCCTGCCGGTGGACATGTTCTGCTGCGCCACCTTGTTGTGCCTGAGTACCGAGCGGCGCGCGGTGGAGGTGTGGAACGGCGGCATGCCGGAAGGCTATGTACACGAAGTGGCCTCCGGCAAGCGTACGCCGCTGCAATCGCGGCATTTGCCGCTGGGCGTGCTGTCGGCGCACGCCTTTGATGATCGCACTGAAGTCTGGCCGATGGCCGTGGGTGATCGAGTGTTCCTGCTGTCTGACGGCGTGCTGGATACCGCTGATGCCAATGATCAACTGTTTGGTGTCGAGCGTTTGCAGCAGGTATTTGCCGCCAATCGCGAGCCGAATCGTCTGTTCGACGACATTGAGCAGGCGCTGGCGGCGTTTCGTGGCGAGGCGCGCGATGACGTGAGCATGGTCGAAATCACCTTGCAACCCGGTCAGTCGCTGCGGGCCACGGGGTCGTTGTATGCCGACAGCGGCCAGTCGTGCCCGCTGGACTGGTCGGTGAGTTTTGAGTTTCGCGCCGACACCCTCAAGCGTTACAACCCTTTGCCCTACCTGTTGCAACTGTTGCTGGAGATTCATGGACTGCGCGAGCAGAGCGGGGCGCTCTATAGCGTCATGGCCGAGCTGTACTCCAACGCCCTGGAGCACGGCGTGTTGGGGCTGGACTCGCAGCTCAAGCGCGATGCCCATGGGTTTGCCGAGTACTATCGCCAACGCAACGATCGCCTGGCGCAGCTGAACAATGGTTATGTGCGCGTGCATGTGCAGGTGGTGCCCACCGGGACGGGGGGCAAGATGACCCTGCGCGTGGAGGACAGCGGCCCGGGCTTTGACGTGGAACAGGTGCTGGCGCGACCGCTGGATGTCGACCGTCTGTCCGGGCGCGGCCTGAGCCTGGTGCGTCAATTAAGCAGCGAGGTGCGCTGGTCCGACGGCGGGCGCAGTGTCTGCGTGGAGTTTTGCTGGGGGGCTCTGGCATAATCCGCCGATTCTTGATCAGGGAGCGAGCAAGTGGCAGAGATTCATTTGGACCCGCAGGTGTTGTCGGGTTTGCAGGAAGTCATGGAAGGCGAGTACCCCAGGTTGCTCGATACCTTTCTTGATGATTCCCAGAAACGCATCGAAGCGCTGCGCAACGCGCGCGATGATGCCAAGGCATTGGGGCGCATTGCCCATAGCTTCAAGGGCAGCAGCGGCAACCTGGGGGCATTGCGCCTGGCGGAACTTTGCCGGCGCCTGGAGGACGGTTCGGCGCAACCGGTCGAGGCTGACCTGGGCCGCCTGGTGGATGAGATCGATCAGGAATTCGCGCTGGTGCGGCCGTTGTACGAGCACGAGCGGCAGCGCTTTTAGCTGTGATTGAAGGTTGCTGACAAATCTGGCCCGACTCTTGCTCTAGCTCCTGATACTGCATCCCCGATCCCCATGCAGTGGAGACCTTTATTTATGCCAGTCGCCCCTAATTCGCTTCTTCAGGCTGCCCCTGCGGCCAAGCCTCAAGCGCCTGTCGCCACCCCGTCGGTAGCGGCTGCGGACCCACGGGACAAGGGCCCTGGCTTCGCTCAAGTGTTTGCCAGCCAGGGCTCGAAACCCACGGCGAAGGCCGACGACAACGCGGCCAGGCCCACGCGGGACAAGCCTGCCGATGCCAGCGCCAAGCCGTCATCCGGCAGCGACAAGCCTGCCGCCAGTACACCGGCGGTTGCCGATAGCGGCAATACCTTGCCTGCCAAGCCGCCGGCTGCGTCCGACGACAGCGCCGACACCGAGAGCGAAACGCCGGTCGACCCGACTCTGGTGCAACAGCCTGCGGTTGATCCGGTGGTCGACCCGGCCATGATTGCCGCCGTCACACCGGTGGTTGTGCCGGTTCCGGTGGAAACCCCGGCTCCGGTCGCAGCGGCCAAGGATGACAAGGCCCAACCGTTGGTGGCCGCGCCGATCGCCGCCACCGAAGAGGCCAAGCCGACCTTCGACCCGGAGGCCGACCCGCTGGATGCCATGCCGGTTGTGCGTCTGGCGATGGAGCAGGGCGGACATGTGTCAGCCAGCAGCCAGGCGCCGGCCAAAACCGCGCCGACCACCCTTCAGGATCAGCCGACGGCCGCGCAGAACTTCGCCGCCGGCATGGCCACGATGGTCGATCAGCAAGCCACCAAAGACAGTACCGACCAGGGCGGCGACAAGGCCTTCAGTGGCTTGATCGAAGACGGCCTCAAAGACCTGAAGAGCGCCAGCAGCGATACCCGCGTTGACGACTTCGCCAATCGTCTGGCGGCACTGACCCAGGCCGCCACGCCGAAAACCGCGAACGCCCTGCCGCCGGTGACCAATGCGCCACTGGCCATGCACCAGAGCGGTTGGACCGATGAAATCGTCAACCGCGTGATGTACCTGTCCAGCGCCAACCTCAAGTCGGCGGAGATCCAATTGCAGCCGGCTGAACTCGGACGCCTGGATATCAAGGTCAACATGACGGCCGACCAGCAGGCCCAGGTCAACTTCATGAGTGCCCATCCGGTGGTACGTGAAGCGCTGGAAAGCCAGTCCGGTCGCCTGCGAGAGATGTTCGCCCAGCAGGGGATGGGGCAGGTGGACGTCAATGTGTCCGACCAGTCCCGTGGGCAGGAGCAGCAGCAACAGCAGGCTCAGACCCGTGGCGTTGGCAGCGCTGGCGGGCGCGGCGCTGACAATGGCGACAGCGGCAACGCCATCGATGTGGCTGAAGCCGTGACGCCGGTGACCTCCACCGTGATCGGCTCCAGCGCCGTCGACTATTACGCCTGATTGCCGTGGTGAGCGGGCCCGCCCCGCACGGGGCTGTCCGGCAGCCCTCTCACCACAGCGAGCACCGCCCCACATTTGATGGGTGACGTGCCTTGCTCTGCGCTTACCAGACAACTCTGGCATAACACTTGCTCTTGCCTTTCCGTAGATCTATGAATCCCCGAATAGTGACGGATTATTGGCATGGCGAAGAGCGACGACGCAGCAAAAGCACCCGCACCCGCAGGCAAAGGTAAGCTCAAGCTTATTCTGTTGATAGTCGTGGGCTTGCTCCTGGCCATCGGCGCGTCGGTGGGCGGCACTTGGTACATCATGCACAGCAGTGCGAGCAAACCGGCACCTGCCGCCGAAACCGCCACCAACGCCAAGCAACCGGCGATCTTCGAACCGATGCTTCCGGCTTTTGTTGCCAACTTCAATCAGAACGGCCGTCAACGCTACCTGCAGGTGAGCATTACCTTGCTGGCGCGTAACCAGGCGGACCTGGACGCACTCAAGGTGCACATGCCGGTGATCCGCAACAACCTGGTGATGCTGTTCTCCGCCCAGAGCTTCGACACGCTGGCCACCCCGGTAGGCCAGGAAATGCTGCGCCAGAAGGTCACTGCCAGCGTGCAGGAAGTGGCTCAGAAGGAGCTTGGCAAAGTCGTGGTCGAGCAGGCGCTCTTCACTAACTTCGTATTGCAGTAGGATCACGACATGGCCGTGCAAGACCTGCTGTCCCAGGATGAAATCGACGCCCTGTTGCATGGTGTCGACGACGGTCTGGTACAGACCGAACTGGCTGCCGACCCCGGCAGCGTCAAAAGTTATGACCTGACCAGCCAGGATCGCATCGTCCGTGGACGCATGCCGACTCTGGAGATGATCAACGAGCGTTTCGCCCGTTATACCCGCATCAGCATGTTCAACATGCTGCGCCGCTCGGCGGACGTGGCGGTGGGCGGCGTGCAGGTGATGAAATTCGGCGAGTACGTGCATTCGCTGTACGTGCCCACCAGCCTCAACCTGGTCAAGATCAAGCCCCTGCGCGGCACCGCGTTGTTCATTCTTGACGCCAAATTGGTGTTCAAGCTGGTGGACAACTTCTTCGGCGGTGACGGGCGTCACGCCAAGATCGAAGGCCGTGAGTTCACCCCCACCGAGCTGCGGGTGGTGCGCATGGTGCTCGAGCAAGCCTTTATCGATTTGAAGGAAGCGTGGCAAGCGATCATGGAAGTCAGTTTCGAGTACATCAACTCGGAAGTGAACCCGGCCATGGCCAACATCGTCGGGCCCAGCGAAGCCATTGTGGTTTCCACGTTCCACATCGAACTCGATGGCGGCGGCGGCGACCTGCACGTGACGATGCCGTACTCGATGATCGAGCCGGTGCGTGAAATGCTCGACGCCGGCTTCCAGTCCGACCTGGACGACCAGGACGAACGCTGGGTCAAGGCCCTGCGCGAAGACCTGCTGGATGTCGATGTGCCGCTGAGTGCCACCGTGGCCCGCCGCCAACTGCGCCTGCGGGATATTTTGCACATGCAACCGGGGGACATCATCCCCGTCGAATTGCCGGAAGAAATGATCATGCGCGCCAACGGCGTGCCGTCATTCAAGGTCAAGCTGGGTTCCCACAAGGGCAACCTGGCGCTGCAGGTGGTGGAGTCGATCACTCGCCGTTGATGCCACCTGTTTGATACATCCCTATTTATGAATGTTTGCTCCGCCGAGGACATGTAATGGCTACCGAACACGAAAACACTTCTGCCGAAGACCAGGCCCTGGCTGACGAATGGGCGGCTGCCCTGGAAGAAACCGGCGAGGTTGGCCAGGACGATATCGACGCACTGCTGGCGGCGGATGCCGCCACCGCACCAGTGGGCAACCGCCTGCAAATGGAAGAGTTCGGCAGCGTGCCGAAGAACAACGACCCGGTGACCCTCGACGGGCCGAACCTGGACGTGATCCTCGATATCCCGGTGTCGATTTCCATGGAAGTGGGCAGCACCGACATCAACATCCGCAACCTGCTGCAACTCAACCAGGGCTCGGTGATCGAACTTGACCGCCTGGCCGGTGAGCCATTGGACGTGCTGGTCAACGGCACCCTGATTGCCCACGGTGAAGTGGTGGTGGTCAACGAAAAGTTCGGCATCCGCCTGACGGACGTGATCAGCCCAAGCGAACGCATCAAGAAGTTGCGCTGATATGAAACGGCTGATGGTGGGACTGTTGCTCGCGCTGCCATTGGACGCCTGGGCCGCCGAGCCGCTGGCCCAGGCCGTCGCCGCACCGGTCGGCAGTGGCCTTGGTGGTCAGCTGACGCAGTTGGTGTTGGGCCTGCTGCTGGTGGTGGGCTTGATCTTTGTGCTGGCCTGGCTGTTGCGCCGTGTGCAGCAGGTCGGTCCGGGCAATGCTCAGGTGATCGAGCTGATCGGCTCGCGTGCCCTCGGCCCGCGTGACCGGCTGGTGCTGGTGCAGGTGGGGGAGGAGCAGATCCTGCTCGGCCTGACGCCTGGCCGGATCACCCCGCTGCATGTGCTCAAAACGCCGGTGAACGTGGCCCAGACCGAGGCCGCCACGCCAGAATTCGCTCAGCGCCTGATGGAGTTGCTGGGCAAGGATCAGAAGGATAAGAAGTAATGCGCGTTTTATTGACGCTCATGCTGTTGCTGGCTGCGCCGTTGGCGATGGCCGCCGACCCGTTGTCGATCCCGGCCATTACGCTGGGTACCAATGCGGCCGGGGCCCAGGAATATTCGGTCAGCCTGCAGATCCTGCTGATCATGACGGCGCTGAGTTTTATCCCGGCGTTCGTCATGCTGATGACCAGTTTCACGCGGATCATCATTGTGTTCTCGATTCTGCGTCAGGCCCTGGGCCTTCAGCAGACCCCCTCGAACCAGATCCTCACCGGCATGGCCCTGTTCCTGACCATGTTCATCATGGCGCCGGTGTTCGACAAGGTGAACCAACAGGCCCTGCAGCCCTACCTGGCAGAAAAAATGACCGCCCAGGACGCGATCGACAAGGCCCAGGGCCCGATCAAGGATTTCATGCTGTCGCAGACCCGTTCCAGCGACCTGGAGCTGTTTGTGCGCCTGTCCAAGCGCACTGACATTGCCACCCCGGATCAGGCGCCGCTGACCATCCTGGTGCCGGCGTTCGTCACCTCGGAACTCAAGACCGCGTTCCAGATAGGGTTCATGATTTTCATCCCGTTCCTGATCATCGACCTGGTGGTGGCAAGCGTGCTGATGGCGATGGGCATGATGATGCTGTCGCCGCTGATCATCTCGTTGCCGTTCAAGATCATGCTGTTTGTGCTGGTGGACGGTTGGGCGCTGATTATCGGCACCCTGGCCGGCAGTTTCGGCGGGGTATAGGGCCATGACACCAGAAGTCGCCGTCGACCTGTTCCGTGAAGCGCTGTGGCTGACCACCGTGATGGTCGCCGTGCTGGTGGTGCCGAGCCTGTTGGTGGGCCTGTTGGTGGCGATGTTTCAGGCCGCGACCCAGATCAACGAACAGACCTTGAGCTTCCTTCCGCGTTTGCTGGTGATGCTGGTCACCCTGATCGTCGCCGGCCCGTGGCTGGTGCAAACCTTCATGGAATACATCCTGCAGTTGTACGGCAGTATTCCGCAGTTGATCGGCTGATCGGATGAACTCGCTGCTGGCCTTGACCGACACCCAGATCAGCACCTGGGTGGCGTCGTTTATCCTGCCCTTGTTTCGGGTCACGGCCATGCTGATGGCCATGCCTGTGTTCGGCACGACCCTGGTGCCGCGCCGCGTGCGCCTGTATTTCGCCGTGGCGATCACGGTGGTGCTGGTGCCGGGGTTGCCGCCGATGCCGCCGGTCAATGCGCTGGACCTGAGTGCCCTGATGTTGATTGCTGAACAGGTCCTCATCGGCGCCATGCTCGGCTTCTCCTTGCAACTGTTCTTCCAGGCTTTCGTGGTCGCCGGGCAGATTATCTCGGTGCAGATGGGCATGGGTTTTGCGTCCATGGTCGACCCCACCAACGGCGTGTCGGCCGCGGTGATCGGGCAGTTCCTGACCATGCTGGTGACCTTGCTGTTTCTGGCCATGAACGGTCACCTGGTGGCCTTCGAAGTGCTGACCGAAAGCTTCACCACGCTGCCGGTGGGCTCGGGGCTGGTGGTCAACCATTTCTGGGAAGTGGTCGGGCGTCTCGGTTGGGTGCTGGGGGCGTCGCTGCTGCTGGTGCTGCCGGCGATCACAGCGCTGCTGGTGGTCAATATCGCGTTCGGCGTGATGACCCGTGCGGCGCCGCAACTGAACATCTTTTCCATCGGTTTCCCATTGACCCTGGTGCTGGGCATGGGGATTTTCTGGGTCGGCCTGGCTGACATTCTCAATCAGTATCAACCGCTGGCGACGGACGCCTTGCAGTTCTTACGTGATCTGGCACGGGCGCGCTGAGCATGGCCGAGAGCGAGAGTGGTCAGGACAAAACAGAAGACCCCACGGAGAAACGTAAAAAGGACTCCAGGGAAAAGGGCGAGATTGCGCGCTCCAAAGAGCTCAATACCGTGGCGACCATGATGGCCGGCGCGGGCGCCTTGTTGATCTATGGCGGCGGCCTGGCGCTGGACCTGCTGGAGCTGATGAAGCACAACTTCAGCTTGCCCCGTGAGGTGTTGCTCAACCCCGACTCCATGGGGCAGTACCTGCTGCACTCGGGCAAAATCGCGCTCCTGGCGGTGCAGCCGATCCTCATCACCTTGCTGTTGGCGGCGCTGATCGGGCCGGTCGCTCTTGGCGGCTGGCTGTTCGCTGCCGGCAGCATGGCGCCCAAGTTCAGCCGCATGAATCCGGCGGCGGGGCTCAAGCGTATGTTTTCGGCCAAGGCCCTGGTGGAGCTGCTCAAGGCCCTGGCCAAATTCATCCTGATTCTGTTCGTGGCGCTGATGGTGTTGTCGTCCGACATCGACGACCTGCTGCGCATCGCCCACGAGCCGCTGGAGTCGGCGATCATCCACAGTGTGCAGGTGGTGGGCTGGAGCGCGCTGTGGATGGCGGCCGGGCTGATCATCATTGCGGCGGTGGATGCGCCGATCCAGTTGTGGGAAAGCCACAAGAAGCTGCTGATGACCAAGCAGGAAGTGCGCGATGAGCACAAGGATCAGGAAGGCCGACCTGAGGTCAAGCAACGCATTCGTCAACTGCAGCGGGAAATGTCCCAGCGCAAGATGATGGCGGCGGTGCCGGATGCTGACGTGGTCATCACCAACCCGACCCACTACGCCGTGGCCCTCAAATACGACCCGGAGAAGGGCGGCGCGCCCATGCTGCTGGCCAAGGGCAGCGACTTCACCGCATTGAAAATCCGCGAAATCGCCGTGGCCAACGACATTCTGCTGCTGGAGTCGCCGGAACTGGCGCGCTCGATCTTCTACTCCACCGACCTCGACCAGGAAATCCCCGCCGGGTTGTACCTGGCGGTGGCGCAGGTGCTGGCGTATGTCTATCAGATTCGCCAGTACCGTGCCGGCCAGGGCAAGCGCCCGGACCCGCTCAAAGACCTGCCGATCCCACCGGAACTGCGCCGCGATTCCTGACCCTCCCGGTGGCCTGCCGCCCCCCCCCCAAAAAAACCTGCCTCTTCGTGAATCCTGGCAGGCGGTGGTGATCTTGTTGGGGCCGCTTAGCAGCCCGGCGCAGGGCAAGCCTGCTCACCACAACAACCCTGCTTACAACAACACATTGCGCTCATCAGAGAGACCGTCGCTTGCCTCCCGTACCACCGGTCGCCAGTGTGTGTCTACCTGTCAACTCTGACAGTAGCCAACCCGGTTTCCAGACGGTTTGATAAGGCTTAAGCCTCACATCAGGCCGTTCGGAGATTGGCAATGGCAACAGGCACCGTGAAGTGGTTCAACAAGGAAAAAGGGTTTGGTTTCATCAGTCCTGACGATGGCACGGCCGATGTGTTCGTACACTTTTCGGGTATCAATTCAGGCAATTACAAAAGCCTGGAAGAGAATCAAAAGGTTGAGTACGTGCTGGTCGAGGGCCCCAAGGGGCAGCAGGCAACGGAAGTGACAACGCTAAAATAGTCTTCGACCCTCATCAGGGTGTTCCCACGCGCGGGGAACGATCAACCTTGTCGGAAAATCCTCCATAAAGCGGGTCTCCACACCTGGGGAATTGGCGCGCCTGTGAGGTTATCCAAGCCCAAAACCAAAGTTGGACAGTTTCTTGCAATACCGCCACCAGGACGCCTCCCGGCGTCAAAAGTTTGCTTCAAGGGAAACGAGGAATACCGGTGGTGGATCGCTCTCAAATGCTCGGCACGGCACGTACAACCCTGACTGACCTCTCGCGGGGCAATCTGGGTGTGCCGTTGTTGTTGCTGGTGATGTTGGCAATGATGATGTTGCCGATGCCGCCGTTCCTGCTGGATGTGTTCTTCACCTTCAACATCGCCCTGTCGGTGGTGGTGCTGCTGGTGTGCGTGTACGCCTTGCGGCCGCTGGATTTTGCGGTATTTCCCACGATTTTGCTGGTGGCGACCCTGTTGCGCCTGGCCTTGAACGTGGCCTCGACCCGTGTGGTGATGCTTCACGGTCAGGACGGCCACGCCGCCGCCGGTAAGGTGATCCAGGCCTTCGGTGAGGTGGTGATCGGCGGTAACTACGTGGTGGGTATCGTGGTGTTCGCGATCCTGATGATCATTAACTTCGTGGTGGTGACCAAGGGTGCCGGGCGGATTTCCGAGGTGAGCGCGCGGTTTACCCTCGACGCCATGCCCGGCAAACAGATGGCCATCGACGCCGACCTCAACGCCGGCCTGATCGACCAGAACCAGGCCAAGTCCCGTCGCCTGGAAGTGGCCCAGGAAGCCGAGTTCTACGGCTCCATGGACGGTGCCAGCAAATTTGTGCGCGGTGACGCCATCGCCGGCCTGCTGATTCTGTTCATCAACCTGATCGGTGGCGTGGCTGTGGGCATGTTCCAGCACGGCATGACCTTCGGCGATGCGGGCAAGGTGTACGCCTTGCTGACCATCGGTGACGGTTTAGTGGCGCAATTGCCATCACTGTTGTTATCCACAGCAGCAGCCATCATGGTAACCCGTGCTTCGGGCTCCGAAGACATGGGCAAGCAGATCAGCCGGCAGATGTTCGCCTCGCCCAAGGCTCTGGCCGTGGCGGCGGGCATCATGGCGATCATGGGGATCGTGCCGGGCATGCCCCATGTGTCGTTTCTGAGCATGGCGGCCTTGGCGGGCGGTGGTGCGTATCTGTTCTGGAAGAAACAGAACCAGGTCAAAGTCATCGCCCAGCAGGAAATCGCACGCCAGCAGGAATTGCTGCCATCCCCGGCGCGGGCCCAGGAAACCAAGGAGTTGGGCTGGGATGACGTCACTCCGATCGACATGATCGGCCTGGAAGTCGGCTACCGCCTGATTCCGCTGGTGGACCGCAACCAGGGCGGCCAATTGCTCGCGCGGATCAAGGGCGTGCGCAAGAAGTTATCCCAGGACCTGGGCTTTTTGATGCCCACCGTGCACATCCGCGACAACCTCGATCTGGCCCCGAGCGCCTATCGCCTGACCCTGATGGGCGTGATCCTGGCCGAAGCCGAGATCTACCCGGACCGCGAGTTGGCGATCAACCCCGGCCAGGTGTTCGGCAGCCTCAATGGCATTACCGCCAAAGATCCGGCTTTTGGCCTGGAGGCGGTATGGATCGAAATCAGCCAGCGCAGCCAGGCGCAGTCCCTGGGCTACACCGTGGTGGACGCCAGCACCGTGGTCGCCACTCACCTTAACCAGATCCTGTACAAGCACTCCCACGAGCTGATCGGCCACGAGGAAGTCCAGCAATTGATGGGCCTGCTGGGCAAAGCCTCGCCGAAACTGGCCGAAGAGCTGGTGCCTGGCGTGCTGTCGCTGTCGCAATTGCTCAAAGTGCTGCAGGCGCTGTTGGCCGAACAGGTGCCGGTGCGAGACATCCGCAGCATTGCCGAAGCCATCGCTAACAACGCCGCCAAGAGTCAAGATACTGCCGCGCTGGTGGCGGCGGTGCGGGTTGGATTGTCTCGCGCAATCGTGCAAAGCATTGTGGGGCTTGACTCCGAGCTGCCTGTGATCACCTTGGAGCCAAGGTTGGAACAGATATTGCTCAATAGTATTCAGAAGGCAGGACAAGGCCAGGAAGAGGGCGTTCTGCTGGAGCCAAGCATGGCTGAAAAACTGCAGCGTTCGTTGATCGACGCCGCACAGCGCCAGGAAATGCAGGGCCAACCGGTGATTCTGCTGGTGGCGGGCCCAGTCCGGGCGATGTTGTCGCGGTTTGGACGCCTGGCAGTACCGAATTTGCACGTTTTGGCTTATCAGGAAATTCCTGACAACAAGCAAGTGACTATCGTCGCGACAGTAGGGCCCAACGGCTGAGGGTAGTGGGATATGCAAGTGAAGCGTTTTTTCGCCGCCGATATGCGTCAGGCCATGAAACTGGTCCGTGATGAGCTGGGCGCCGACGCCGCGATTATCGGTAACCGTCGTATTGCCGGCGGTGTCGAGCTGACGGCTGCCCTGGATTACACGCCCCAGGCCCTGGCGCCACGTGTGCCGAACATGGAACTTGAAGACGAGCTGCGCAAGACCGCGTCGCGCATCGTCTCGGCCCAGGCTGAACTGAGCATGCGTGGCGACAGCGATGCCACCACCAATCGCCAGTTGTTCGCCGGCCTGCCATTGACCGCCGCCGAGCCACTGGTAGAGCCCACCTTCATCGAACCGCCGCGTCCTGCAGCGCCAGCCCCGGCCGCCGCAGTCGACCAGCGCGTGTTCGACTCGATGCGCTTTGAACTCAATGGCCTGCGCGAACTGCTGGAAGTCCAGCTCGGTTCGTTGGCCTGGACGCAGTTGCAAGGCAGCAAGCCGCAGCAGGCCAACCTGTGGCGCCGCCTGCAACGCATCGGCCTGTCCGGCCCGTTGTCCCGCGACCTGCTGGCCCTGACCACCGAAATCGAAGAGCCTCGCCAGGCCTGGCGCATGTTGCTGGCCCATCTGGCGCGGATGATCGCCACCCCGGAAGTCGAACCCCTGGAAGAGGGCGGTGTGATCGCCATGGTCGGCCCTGCCGGCATGGGCAAGACCACCACCCTGGCCAAGCTGGCCGCCCGTTATGTGCTCAAATACGGCGCCCATAACATTGCGTTGGTGAGCATGGACAGCTACCGCATCGGTGCCCAGGAGCAGCTCAAGACCCTGGGGCGCATCCTCAATGTGCCGGTGACCCACGTCGACCCGGGCCAATCCCTGGCCAACGCCCTCGATCCGCTGTTGCGCAAGCGCGTGGTGTTGATCGATACCGCGGGCCTGCAAGCCAGCGATCCGGCGTTGCGCATGCAGCTGGAAAGCCTGGCCGGGCGTGGCATCAAGTCGAAAAATTACCTGGTGCTTGCAACCACCAGCCAGAAACAGGTTCTTACCGCTGCTTATCACAGCTACAAGCGCTGCGGCCTGGCCGGTTGCATCCTGACTAAACTGGATGAAACCGCCAGCCTGGGCGAAGTGTTGAGCCTGGCGATCAGCCATGAACTGCCGGTTGCCTACCTGACCGATGGACCGCGGATTCCGGATGACCTGCATCTGCCGCGCCGTCATCAGTTGGTCAGCCGCGCAGTGAGCGTGCAAATGCAAGAAGAGCCTAGCGAGGAAGCGATGGCCGATATGTTCGCCGACCTCTACCACAACCCCGCCAAACGGGTCGGTTGAAGTCAGGATGAACACCGTGAAATGTACCTACATTGATGGTCTGCAAGCGATTCAAGCGGCCAAGCCATGTAGCCTGCGTCTAAGCAAGACAAGGTAAAGAAATAAAATGGGCAGCATGCATCCCGTACAGGTGATCGCGGTGACCGGCGGCAAAGGTGGCGTCGGGAAAACTAACGTGTCAGTGAATTTGTCCCTGGCCCTGGCAGAGCTTGGCCGTCGCGTCATGCTGCTGGATGCTGACCTGGGGCTGGCGAACGTCGACGTTCTGCTGGGGCTGACGCCCAAACACACCCTTGCCGATGTGATCGAGGGGCGCTGTGAACTGCGCGATGTGCTGCTGCAGGGCCCTGGCGGTATCCGCATCGTGCCGGCCGCGTCCGGCACCCAGAGCATGGTGCACCTGAGCCCGGCGCAGCATGCCGGTCTGATTCAGGCCTTCAGTGATATCGGCGACAACCTCGACGTGCTGGTGATCGACACCGCCGCCGGGATCGGCGAGTCCGTGGTCAGCTTCGTGCGCGCGGCGCAGGAAGTGCTACTGGTGGTCTGCGATGAGCCCACCTCGATCACCGACGCCTACGCCCTGATCAAACTGCTTAACCGTGACTACGGCATGAACCGCTTCCGCGTGCTGGCCAACATGGCCCAGAGCCCGCAGGAAGGGCGCAACCTGTTCGCCAAGTTGACCAAGGTCACGGACCGCTTTCTCGATGTCGCCCTACAATACGTTGGTGCAGTGCCCTACGACGAGTGTGTGCGCAAGGCTGTGCAAAAGCAGCGTGCAGTCTACGAAGCGTTCCCTCGTTCCAAGTGCGCATTGGCGTTCAAGGCTATTGCTCAGAAGGTCGATACCTGGCCGTTGCCCGCCAACCCACGGGGGCATCTGGAGTTTTTCGTCGAGCGATTGGTACATCAGACGAGCGCAGGACCCGTGCTATGACAGCGAACGGCTATAACGCCTACAAGAAGTCTGCCCGTGACAGTCAGGGTGAGTTGATCGAGCGTTATGCGCCACTGGTCAAACGCATCGCTTATCACCTGCTGGCACGCCTGCCCGCCAGCGTCCAGGTCGAAGACCTGATCCAGGCCGGCATGATCGGTCTGCTCGAAGTGTCGACCAAATACGACGCGAGCAAGGGTGCGAGTTTCGAGACGTATGCGGGCATCCGTATCCGTGGCGCCATGCTCGATGAAGTGCGCAAGGGTGACTGGGCGCCCCGTTCGGTGCACCGCAATACACGTATGGTCAGTGACGCAATTCGCGCAATTGAAGCAAAAACCGGTCGCGACGCTAAAGATCACGAAGTTGCGGCCGAACTCCAATTGAGTCTCGACGATTATTACGGGATTTTGAACGATACCTTGGGCAGCCGCCTGTTCAGTTTCGACGACCTGTTGCAGGACGGCGAACACGAAGGGTTGCACGAGGACGGCGCGAGTACTCACATGGAGCCGGCGCGCGACCTGGAGGATGAACGCTTCCAGGGGGCGTTGGCTGACGCGATTGCCAATTTGCCTGAGCGTGAGCGACTGGTATTGGCGCTGTACTACGACGAAGAGCTGAACCTCAAGGAAATCGGTGAGGTCCTGGGGGTCAGCGAATCGCGGGTCAGCCAGTTACACAGCCAGTGCGCCGCCCGCTTGCGGGGGCGTTTGGGAGAGTGGCGAGCGCGCTGACAGGCAGTGTGGGGACACTGCAAAGCGATACCGCGACGGTGATTGACCGTCGCGGGTTCGGCTCGTGGTGCCCCCGGCAGTCCTTTTTGTGTAATGCCTGTTGATTGAAATGGCGCGTCCAGGTGCTGGGCGCGTTTAAGACTGCTTGGAGGTCGAATTGGACAAGAACATGAAAATCCTCATCGTTGATGACTTCTCAACGATGCGGCGGATCATAAAAAACCTGTTGCGTGACCTTGGGTTCACAAACACGGTCGAGGCGGATGACGGCCTTACGGCGATTCCGATCCTCAACAGCGGGAGCATCGACTTTCTGGTAACCGACTGGAACATGCCGGGCATGACTGGCATCGACCTGCTGCGCCACGTGCGCGCCGACGAGAAACTTCGCAGCCTGCCTGTGTTGATGGTCACCGCCGAAGCCAAGCGTGAGCAGATCATCGAAGCCGCCCAAGCCGGGGTTAACGGTTACGTGGTCAAGCCATTCACTGCATTGGCCTTGAAAGAGAAGATCGAAAAAATCTTCGAACGCATCCACGGCTAATGCCATCGCGGGGGAGCTATGGAGCATAAAGAAACGACACTGGGAGACTTTGAGTCAACCCTGAAAAAGCATGCTCACCAGTTGGTCGACAGCCTTGAAAAAGGCCATTTCGGCGACGCGGTGCAGTTGATCCATGAGCTCAACCAGACCCGTGACCGCGGCCTGTACCAGGAAGTGGGCAAGCTCACACGCGAGCTGCACAGTGCAATTGTCAATTTTCAGATTGACCCGCACATGCCCCAGGCCGAAGAAATCTCGCAGATTACGGATGCCACCGAACGCCTGTCCTATGTGGTCAGGCTGACTGAGGCGGCGGCCAACCGCACCATGGACCTGGTGGAAAACGCCACGCCCCTGGTCAACGGCATGGCCACTGAAGCCCAGGCCCTGAGCAACGACTGGGGCCGCTTCATGCGCCGGGAAGTGGGAGCTGAAGAGTTTCGTGAGCTGGCACGTCGGGTTGAAGGGTTTTTGTCGCGCAGCGAGCAGGACAACCGCACGGTGTCCAGCAACCTCAACGATATTTTGCTGGCCCAGGATTACCAGGACCTCACCGGTCAGGTGATCAAGCGTGTGACTCAACTGGTCACCGAAGTGGAGAGCAACCTGCTCAAACTGGTGCTTATGGCAGGCCAGGTTGACCGTTTTGCCGGCATCGAACATGACCGCGAAGCGATCCTCTCGGAAAAAGATCCACAAAAACATCTCGCCAAGGGTGAAGGTCCGCAGATTCATGCCGATAAACGTGAAGACGTTGTGTCAGGTCAGGATGACGTAGATGACCTGTTATCCAGTTTAGGCTTCTAAGGAGCACCCACATGAGCTTCGGCGCCGATGAAGAGATCCTTCAGGATTTCCTTGTAGAGGCCGGCGAAATTTTAGAGCAACTGTCCGAACAACTGGTCGAGCTGGAAAGCCGTCCGGATGATGCGAACCTGCTCAATGCAATTTTTCGCGGTTTTCACACTGTAAAAGGGGGCGCCGGCTTCCTCCAGCTCCATGAGCTGGTGGAGTGCTGCCACATCGCCGAGAACGTGTTCGACATCCTGCGCAAGGGTGAGCGTCACGTTGATTCGGAGTTGATGGACGTGATTCTCGAAGCACTGGATGCGGTTAACGGCATGTTCAGCGAGGTGCGTGAACGTGCCCCGATCACCGCGGCAACGCCGGAACTGCTCGCGGCCCTGGCACGCTACGCAGAGCCTGCGGACACCACGGCAGCGCCGGTGGTTGAAGCGGCGCCTGAGCCGGTGGCCGAGCATGAAGCGGACGTCACGGACAGCGAGTTCGAGCAGCTGCTCAACTCCCTCAGCGCCGTCAAGGCCGAAGCCGAAGCGCCGGCCGCCGTAGCCTCGCCAGCGGAGCCGACCAGCGAAGACATCACCGACGCAGAGTTCGAGTCGCTGCTCGACCAATTGCACGGCAAAGGCCAGTTCGCCGCCGATGCGGTGGCGCCGGTTGCAACTGCGCCGGCCGGTGAGCAGGCGCCTGCCGCGCCTGTCAGCACTGACATTACCGATGACGAATTCGAAGCGTTGCTCGACCAACTGCATGGCAAAGGCACGTTTGCTGCCGACGCCCTGCCGGCAGTCGCGGCCACCGCTACCGCCGCAGCGCCTGCCGCCAGTGCAGCGCCTGCCGGTGATGGGCTGATCACCGATCACGAATTCGAAGCCCTGCTGGACGATTTGCACGGCAAGGGCAAGTTCAGCGAGGTGCCTTCGACCGGCGCCGTCGCCACAGCAGCCCCGGCTGCCGCTAAAGCGGCTGCCCCGGCCAAAGCCGCTGCGCCTGCCGCCGCCAAACCTGCGGCTGCCCCGGCAGCAGCGCCGGCGCCAGCGCGTGCCGCCGCAGCCGCTGCACCGGCTGCGGACAAACCGGCCAGTGAAGCCGAAACCACCGTGCGGGTCGATACCGCGCGTCTGGACGACATCATGAACATGGTCGGCGAACTGGTACTGGTGCGTAACCGCCTGGTGCGCCTGGGCTTGAGCAGTGGCGATGAAGCCATGCAAAAGGCCGTGTCGAACCTCGACGTGGTCACTGCCGACCTGCAAACCGCGGTGATGAAAACGCGGATGCAGCCGATCAAGAAAGTCTTCGGCCGCTTCCCGCGTCTGGTTCGTGACCTGGCGCGTCAACTGAAGAAAGAGATCAACCTGGAACTGGTGGGTGAAGAAACCGACCTCGACAAAAACCTTGTCGAGGCCCTGGCCGACCCGCTGGTCCACTTGGTGCGCAACGCCGTCGACCACGGCGTGGAAACCCCGGAAGAACGCGAAGCCTCGGGCAAGTCCCGCGGCGGCAAAGTGATTCTGGCGGCGGAGCAGGAGGGCGACCACATCCTGCTGTCGATCACCGATGACGGCAAAGGCATGGACCCGGCCATTCTGCGCAATATCGCGGTCAAGCGTGGCGTGATGGACAAGGACGCTGCCGATCGCCTGACCGACACCGAGTGCTACAACCTGATCTTCGCCCCTGGCTTCTCGACCAAGACCGAGATCTCCGACGTGTCGGGCCGTGGCGTGGGCATGGACGTGGTGAAGACCAAGATCAGCCAGCTCAACGGCTCGATCAATATCTACTCGACCAAGGGCCAGGGCTCGAAGATCGTGATCAAGGTGCCTTTGACCTTGGCGATCATGCCGACCCTGATGGTGATGCTGGGCAACCAGGCCTTCGCCTTCCCACTGGTCAACGTCAACGAAATTTTCCACCTCGACCTGTCGCGCACCAACGTGGTGGACGGCCAGGAAGTGGTGATCGTACGCGACAAGGCATTGCCCCTGTTCTACCTCAAGCGCTGGCTGGTTGCATCGGCCGCCCATGAGGAGCAGCACGAAGGCCATGTGGTGATTCTCTCGGTGGGCACCCAGCGTATCGGCTTTGTCGTCGATCAACTGGTGGGTCAGGAAGAAGTGGTCATCAAGCCTTTGGGCAAAATGCTGCAGGGAACCCCGGGCATGTCGGGTGCGACCATCACCGGTGACGGTCGGATCGCGCTGATTCTCGATGTTCCGAGCATGCTCAAGCGTTACGCCGCTCGGCGTATTTGATTCTGGTGGGGCAGGGCGGTAAAGCCTGCCCCACCTAACGGAGTGTTTATGGCAGTCAAGGTCCTGGTGGTGGACGATTCAGGTTTCTTCCGCCGCCGCGTCTCGGAAATTCTTTCCGCCGATCCAAGCATCCAGGTGGTCGGTACGGCCACCAACGGCAAAGAGGCGATTGATCAAGCCATTGCGCTCAAGCCGGATGTGATCACCATGGACTACGAGATGCCGATGATGGATGGCATCACGGCAGTTCGGCACATCATGCAACGCTGCCCGACCCCGGTTTTGATGTTTTCCTCGCTGACCCACGAAGGCGCCCGAGTGACCCTCGATGCGCTGGACGCGGGGGCGGTGGACTTCCTGCCGAAAAATTTCGAAGACATCTCGCGCAATCCCGAGAAGGTCAAGCAACTGCTGTGCGAGAAAGTCCACAGCATTTCCCGCAGTAACCGTCGCAGCTTGTTCAGCGCGCCGGCGCCCACTCCGGCACCGGTGGCGGCACCTGCTGCGCCCACCGGTTCCACGTTCGGCCGCCCGGCGCCAGCACCGCTTGCACGGCCTGCCGCGCCGCCGGTACGCGCCGCCGCGCCTGCTGCCGCGCATTCGCCGGCACCCAAGCGCAAGGCCTACAAGCTGGTCGCCATCGGCACCTCCACCGGTGGCCCAGTGGCGTTGCAGCGGGTGTTGACCCAGTTGCCGGCCAACTTTCCGGCGCCGATCGTGTTGATCCAGCACATGCCTGCGGCCTTTACCAAGGCGTTTGCCGAGCGTCTGGACAAGCTGTGCCGCATCAGCGTCAAGGAAGCCGAGGACGGCGACATCCTGCGCCCTGGCCTGGCGCTGCTGGCCCCCGGTGGCAAGCAGATGATGGTTGACGGGCGTGGCGCGATCAAAATCCTGCCGGGCGATGAGCGCCTGAACTACAAACCGTGTGTGGACATCACCTTCGGTTCGGCAGCCAAGTCTTACGGCGACAAAGTTCTGGCGGTGGTGCTCACCGGCATGGGGGCCGACGGCCGCGAAGGCGCGCGCCTGCTCAAGCAGGGCGGCAGTGCGATCTGGGCCCAGGACGAAGCCAGCTGCGTGATCTATGGCATGCCCATGGCGATCGTCAAAGCTGATCTGGCCGACGCCATCTACAGCCTGGACGATATCGGCAAGCATCTGGTGGAGGCCTGCCTCTGATGGATGTGTTGAGCCTGATCGGCATCATCATGGCGTTTGTCGCGATCATTGGCGGCAACTACTTGGAGGGCGGCCACCTTGGCGCCCTGGCCAACGGCCCGGCGGCACTGATTGTGATTGGCGGCACCGTGGGCGCCGCCTTGCTGCAATCGCCGATGAGTTCGTTCAAGCGTGCGATGCAGATTGTGATCTGGATCATTTTCCCGCCGCGCGTGGACCTGGCGGGCGGCATCGACCGTGTCGTCAACTGGAGCCTCACCGCACGCAAGGAAGGCCTGCTGGGCCTGGAAGGCGTGGCCGATGCCGAGCCCGACAGCTACGCACGCAAAGGCCTGCAATTGCTGGTGGACGGCGCCGAGCCGGAGGCTATCCGCAGCATTCTCGAGGTGGATTTCTACACCCAGGAAAGCCGCGATATCAACGCCGCCAAAGTCTTTGAAAGCATGGGCGGCTATGCGCCGACCATCGGCATCATCGGTGCAGTGATGGGGTTGATCCATGTGATGGGCAACCTCGCCGACCCTTCGCAACTGGGCAGCGGCATCGCCGTGGCGTTCGTCGCCACCATTTACGGGGTTGCCAGTGCCAACCTGGTGTTGCTGCCGGTGGCGAGCAAGCTCAAGTCGATTGCCATGCGCCAGTCGCGTTACCGCGAAATGTTGCTCGAAGGGATCCTGTCGATCGCCGAGGGCGAGAACCCACGCTCCATCGAACTCAAGCTCCAGGGCTTCATGGATTGATGGGCATGAACACTTACTTGTGGCAGTGCGGCTACGAACGTTGTGTACAGAGAGGTGCCTGCCTGTGAGCCGTCGCCGTCGCGAGCCTGAAGAACACGTTAACCACGAACGCTGGCTGGTGTCCTACGCGGATTTCATCACCCTGCTGTTCGCGTTTTTTGTGGTGATGTATTCCATCTCGTCGATCAACGAAGGCAAGTACAAAGTCATTTCCCAGGCGCTGATCGGCGTGTTCAACGATACCGATCGCGCACTCAAGCCGATCCCTATCGGTGAAGAGCGGCCCAGGACCGTGACGCCGGCCAAACCGCTGGTTAACGACAGTGATGAAACCGCTGCCGGCGTGGGCGGCACCAGCGACCCGCTCAAAAGCATCGCCGATGACATCAGCGCGGCGTTTGGCGACCTGATCAGCTCCAACCAGATGACTGTGCGCGGCAACGAGTTGTGGGTCGAGATCGAGCTTAATTCCAGCCTGCTGTTCGCCAGTGCCGATGCGATGCCCAGCGACCAGGCGTTCACCATCATCGACAAGGTGGCGGCGATCCTCAAACCGTTCGACAACCCGGTGCATGTCGAAGGCTTTACCGACAATGTGCCGATCAGCACGGCGCAGTACCCGACCAACTGGGAGCTGTCCTCGGCGCGTGCCGCGAGCATCGTGCGCATGCTTGCGATGCAGGGTGTGAACCCAGGGCGCCTGGCGTCGGTGGGTTATGGCGAGTTCCAGCCGGTGGCCAATAACGCCACGTTCGAAGGCCGCGCGCGCAACCGTCGAGTGGTGTTGGTGGTCTCACGAAACCTGGATGTGCGCCGTAGCCTGACCGGTACGGGCACCGCCAATGCAACACCGGACGCGGCTTTGAAGCGTGCTGGCACACAAACTGCACCGGCCCCTGTTAAGCCGCCGGTTCGGCAGAGTGCCGTCAATTCTCCGTCACCGGCTCAATAACTTATGCAATGTCTCGGTCGCGCATGTGCCCACCGGGAGGAACCATCCGAATGAGAGTCTGGGCAGTTGCCAATCAAAAAGGTGGGGTCGGCAAGACCACCACCTCCATCGCCTTAGCCGGCTTGCTGGCCGAAGCGGGCAAGCGCGTGGTCGTGGTTGACCTCGACCCCCATGGCTCGATGACCAGCTATTTCGGTTACGACCCGGATGCCCTGGAGCACAGCTGTTTCGACCTGTTCCTGCACAAGGGCAGTGTGCCGAGCGACTTGCCCGGCCAATTGTTGCTGCCCACCAGTAGCGAGAGTATTTCCCTGCTGCCATCGAGCACCGCGCTGGCCACCCTTGAGCGTCAGTCGCCGGGGCAGAGCGGTTTGGGCCTGGTGATCGCCAAGACCCTGGCGCAACTGTGGCAGGATTTCGACTACGCCATCATCGACAGCCCACCGTTGCTGGGCGTGCTGATGGTCAACGCCCTGGCGGCCAGCCAGCAATTGGTGATCCCGGTGCAGACCGAGCACCTGGCGGTCAAGGGCCTGGAGCGTATGGTCAGCACGTTGGCGATGATCAACCGTTCGCGCAAACAGGCACTGCCGTACAGCATCGTGCCGACCCTGTTCGACCGCCGCACTCAGGCGTCGATGGGTACCTTGCGCGTGTTGCGCGACGCCTACCCGGAGACCATCTGGAACGGTTACATCCCCGTGGATACGCGCTTGCGCGATGCCAGTCGTGCCGGGCTCACGCCGTCGCAGTTCGACGGTAAAAGCCGCGGCGTTCTGGCCTATCGCGCGTTACTCAAACACCTGCTGTCCCAGCAGCTTGTGGCGCAGGTGGCCTGATGATGAACCGTCCCGTGGAACTCAAGGTCAAGACCCGGCCGCAACTGGCGCTGGAATCCTATCTGGATGCCTTGTTGCAGGATGCGACCGAGGAAGAACTGCCGGAGCCGATCCTGGTACTCGAGCCTGCGCTGGACGTGCCGGCAGCGAGCACGCTGGATGAGTTCCAGCTGGCCGTACTGGAAGAGCAGGCCCGCGATGCGCAAGTGGTCGCGCCGGTAGTGGTGCCGAGCGCCCCCGCCGTGGTGGCGCAAGTGGTGGTCGAGCCCGTCGTGGAAGTGCATCTGCCGCCGAGCATAACGCCGCCGCCGGTCACCGGTGACGGCCGCCCGGCCTGGGCAGCCGAGCCGTTCGAATGTTTGCTGTTCGACGTTGCCGGGTTGACCCTGGCGGTACCGCTGGTGTGTCTGGGGTCGATCTATTCTCTGGAAGGCCAGGAGCTGACGCCGCTGTTCGGGCAGCCGGAGTGGTTCCTTGGCATCCTGCCGAGCCAGGCCGGCAACCTCAAGGTGCTGGACACCGCGCGCTGGGTGATGCCCGACCGCTACCGCGATGACTTCCGCCAGGGTTTGCAATACGTGATTTCGGTGCAGGGCTACGAATGGGGGCTGGCGGTGCATCAAGTCAGCCGCTCGTTGCGCCTGGACCCCAATGAAATTAAATGGCGCAGCCACCGGGGCCAGCGGCCTTGGCTGGCGGGCACCGTGATCGAACATATGTGCGCGTTGCTTGACGTCGCCGAACTGGCCGAGTTGATCGCCAGCGGTGCCGTCAAAGCGATGCCGGTTACCAAACGCAGTTGATTGAACAATAAGGGCCGCGCGCGAGTAAGGCCAAAAGAAGTACACACGCCGCCTACATCGGCATTTGAAGGGGTCACAGCTATGAACAAGTCAGCGTCTGCACAAGGTTTGGATGATCCGATCCTGCAATGGGTTACCTTCAAACTGGACAATGAAACCTACGGCATTAACGTGATGCGCGTGCAGGAAGTGCTGCGCTACACCGAGATCGCGCCGGTCCCGGGTGCGCCAAGCTACGTGCTGGGCATCATCAACCTGCGCGGCAACGTGGTGACGGTCATCGACACCCGCCAGCGCTTTGGCCTGGATACCGTCGAAGTCAGCGACAACACGCGTATCGTCATCATCGAAGCCGATAAGCAAGTGGTTGGCATCATGGTCGACAGCGTCGCCGAAGTGGTTTACCTGCGCCAATCGGAAGTGGAAACCGCGCCGAACGTGGGCAACGAAGAATCGGCCAAGTTCATCCAGGGCGTGTGCAACAAGAACAACGAACTGCTGATTCTGGTTGAGCTGGACAAGATGATGAGCGAAGAAGAATGGTCGGAACTGGAGAGTATCTGATTGTTCTTTGAGGCCCTGGTGATTGTCCTGGCCCTGTTGTGGGCCGGGACACTTGCGTTTTTTCTGCGCTACGTGCGCCAGCAGCGGGAGCTGGCGTTGCAACAGGCCGAGCGCGATGCGTTGCGGGACCGGCGCATCCTGGAGCTGGTCAAGCGTGTCGATCACTACCAGCAAAGTGCGGTGAAGGTGGGGGATGAGGTGCATGAACTGCGCGCCATTCTCGGGCCGTTGCCGGACAAACTGGCGCAGATCGAGCAGCGTGACCCCTCCAGCCTGTCGTTTGCCCAGGCGGCGAAACTGGTGGGCATGGGGGCGACGGTGGATGAGCTGACCCAGTCGTGCGGCTTGACCCAGGCCGAAGCGCAATTGATGAGTAAGTTGCATAAGGGCGGCTGAAAGCTTCGAGCTTCAAGCGGCATGTGTCGAGTTTTGGCCTGCCGCTGATAACTTGGCGCTTGCGGCTGCACTTTCCCTACTGGTTCAAGGTCCACATCCTGCGAGCACTTTTGAACCAGGAGATTTCCCTCGATGACCACTCCCAAAGCACTGTTGATCCTTCACGGCAAGCAGGCCCTCAACGAGGACGTGCGCGCCGCCGTGCAGGCCCGGCGTGAGCAAGGCTGGGAGTTGGCGGTACGGGTCACGTGGGAGGGCGGCGACGCCCGGCGCCTGGTTGAAGAAGCCTTGGACGCCGGGTATACCCGGATCATCGCGGGTGGCGGAGATGGCACCTTGCGCGATGTCGCCGAAGCGATGGCCCAGGCCCGGACCGATGCCAGCCTGGTGCTGATGCCGCTGGGCACAGCCAATGATTTCGCCAAGGCCGCGGGGGTGCCGCTGGAACCTGCTATGGCCCTGGCGTTGCTGGACGTGCCGCCGCGGGCGATCGACCTCGGCCGTGTCGGCGGGCAAATCTTCCTGAATATGGCCACCGGCGGCTTCGGCAGCCAAGTGACTGCCAATACCTCTGAAGACTTGAAAAAAATCTTAGGTGGTGCCGCCTATCTGTTCACCGGGTTGACGCGTTTCAGCGAGCTCACGGCGGCCTATGCCGAGCTGGATGGGCCGGACTTTCACTGGAAAGGCGAGCTGCTGGCGCTGGGCATCGGTAACGGTCGCCAGGCCGGCGGTGGGCATGAACTATGCCCCGGCGCCATGGCCGATGATGGCTTGCTCGACGTCAGTATCCTGCCGGCGCCCCAAGAGGTGGTGGGCGCCTTGCGCGAGCTGATGAGCAACGGCTGGGGCCTGGACGCCATGTTCGTGCGTGCACGCTTGCCATGGGTGCAGATCAGGCAGGCCGAAGGGCTTTACATCAATCTCGACGGCGAGCCGCTCGAGGGCGAGGATTTGCGTTTTGAGGCCTTGCCGGCGGCGCTTCGCGTGCACCTGCCGCTGGGTTCGCCCTTAGTCGTCCAGGCTGATGATCTGCTCACGCACGGCGAATAACACCAGGCCCGCCACGTCGAAAATCTGCAGACGCTTCATGATTTGCGAGCGGTGCGCTTCCACCGTCTTGATGCTCAGCCCCAGGCCGTGGGCAATTTCCCGAGTGGACTTGCCGCGCACGATCAGGCGCAGGATTTCCAGTTGGCGGGCGGTGAGGTTATGGCTGTGGCCTGCCGGGGTGGTGCCGCCGCCGCTGCGTACCAGGGCTTGGGTGATCACGGTGTGGGCGATGGCCGGGCTCAGGTAGCGCTCGTTGTTGCGCAACGCCAGCAGCGCGTGTTCCAGCTCGTTGGCGGTGGTGTCTTTGAGCAGGTAGCCATGGGCGCCGGCCTCCAGCCCGCACATGATCAGTTCCGGGTCGGTGTGCATCGACAGGATCAGCACTTTGCTGTTGGGGTACACGCGCTTGAGTTGCTGCAAGGCGTCCAGGCCGCCGGTGTGTTTCATCGAGAGGTCCAGCAGAACGATATCGGGCTGCAAGGCGTGAAACTGCTCCAGCAATTGCGCGCCATCGCTGGCTTCGCCGACCACCGTATAGCCGGGCATGTCCTGGATCAGCGCGCGTACGCCGGCCCTGATCAGCACGTGGTCATCCACCAACAGTAATGTGCACGTCACTCGATAACCTTAGGGGAACTGGCCCGTTCGAGGGCGCGCGGCGCCCAGGGGAAAAGCGCGTCGATCCGCGTGCCTTCGCTAGGCTGGCTGCTGACGGACAAGCGACCGCCCAGTTGATCAACCCGCTCGGACATACCCGCCATGCCCCGTTGCCCTTCCAGGCCGGGGTTGATGGCGGGTGAAAAACCCTGGCCGTCATCGCAGATAATCAGCGAAAGGCCTTCGGGCAGGCGTTGCAGGCGCACCAGCAAGTTCCGCGCCTGGGCATGGCGCAGCATGTTTGTCACCGCTTCCTGGGTAATGCGAAAGGCCGCTACGGCCATTTCTTCCGGAATGCCGGTCAGCCGCTGGTGGCATTCCAGGCTCCAGTGCACCGGGGTATTTTCCAGGGTTTTGAGCAGGTGCGCCCGCAGGCTGGCTTCCAGGCCCAGGCTGGCCAGCTGCCGGGGGTTGAGGATAGCCGAGACGTCGCGCACCTTGGCCAGGGTCTCATTCAGGGTGTTGCACAGCACCGTGCACTGGCTTTGCAGCTCATCCGGCAGGCGCCGCTTGAGCCATTCGCTTTGCAGCTTGGCGGCGGTGAGCAATTGGCCGATGTCATCATGCAGTTCGCGGCTGAGGCGGTGGCGTTCGTTTTCCTGCACCTGCAGCAGGCGCTCGGCGAGTTCCTGGGGGTGGAACTTGATGGATTTACGCGAGTACCACTGTTGCGCGCCCACCACGAGCAGCGTGGCCAGGTTAAGCAGCAATACCAGAAGTGGCAGCGGCGCGGATTGACTGTAGGCCCACAGGCTCAACAGCAGCGAGCCAAGGCACAGGGCGAGGATCAAACGGCGTGCATTGCTGCGGGACGTTGACCTGGCGATGAGGGTCTTTAGGCTGGCATGCATAGCGGATGGAGCCAATGAAGGTTCACTGCAGGAAGACCGGTCATGGCGATTGGCCGGGCTGTGTTTGGAGTACGTTATTGATTCGTTTATTTGCATCATGAAGTTGAGTCACTTCGAGCGGGGGCATAGTACCACCACTCTTACCGTTGGTCGCCTGGTGCCTTGCCTTGCGGGTTATTAACCGCGTGAACACCCCGGGATACTAAACCCGGAGTTGAGGGAGTGGGGAAGTTAACGTAATTCAATCGGTTTGTATCGTTGTTACAATTAGTGGCTAATTGATATCTTTTTGCGCAATATTTAGTTGCAAAAGATAGGTTGAATTTGTCGTTTTCGGATAACTACAGGTCGAGTACGAGCTGCTGAGTCGTCAAGACGCGTGATGCATACGTTGCTGCGGTTTATGACCCAAGCCCTTTTGCGGGATCTGTACGGCAACCGTGGCGATCAACGTGGTTTGTTCGGTCTCGTCCAATGTCAGCTGACCGGTTTTTGCGTCGATCAACTCCAACTGCCACGCGAGCAAGGTCAGGCAGTCATGCAGTGCGTCAAGGGCTTGATCATGCAGTTGAAGCGGGTTTTCGGCATTGGCGATCAGGCATTGTATGTGCCGCGAGAATTCGCTGATCGCCAGCAGCGCCAGACAATCGGCTTTTTCGGCCAGCCTGATCAGGCTGGTTTTTATGCAGTCGATGGCGTCACTGTCGTTTCGGATCAAATGCAGGTGGCTCAGGCACTCTTCCGATTTGGCCAGCAGGCTTTGCGCCTCGTGCAGGAACTCGGGAAGTGCCGATTGCCACTCGTTACCGTCGTTCATCATGCAAGTCTCCACAACATAAGCTCGGGTGATGAGAGGTCGCACCGGGTGAATGGCGTAAAACTAGCGCTGAAATATAACCGGAGTATGTAGGCCGCTTCTGAGTTTTCAGTAGGACGAATACTTGAATAACGGCAAGGGGCGTGCACAGCCCCCGTGAGCAGGCTTTGTTGCACACCTTCAATGGCCGCGACGTGGACGTCTGAAAGGCCTGTGGGCCGTGGGCTTGGCATGGCAAACAAAAGCCCGACTCCATTCATGCAATGAGAATGGCGTCACATTAATGGCTATTAGATATTGCGAATATCAGGTTGGGCCTGATTGTGTATAGGGGAATCCCTTATATAGCGGAACCAAGCGTCGATTTGAATGTCGCGCAGCGGTGCTCTATTGCCATCTGGAACAGCCAGCGCAGTAAAGCATGATGTCATTGTGACATCAATTGGTTTCCGTGGCATTTTACTAGGGGTCAAGGTCTGCCGTTCGCCGCCGATAACTAGCGTAAGTGAACAGCACATCCCCTTAGCGCCACACTTTCCAGCGCACACCAGGAGCATTTAATGGCCGGCATTCTCGACACGGTAGACCAACGCACGCAACTGGTGGGTGAGAATCGCCTGGAGATCCTCATGTTCCGCCTGTTCGGGCGGCAACTGTTTGCGATCAACGTGTTCAAGGTTCAGGAAGTCCTGCAACTGCCCAAGCTCACCCTGATGCCCCAGCGTCATCCGTTCGTGTGTGGCGTGGTCAACCTGCGTGGCCAGACGTTACCGGTGATCGACCTGTCCCAGGCCATCGGCATGCGCCCGCTCGTGCCGGGCCCGAACAGCACCATCATCGTCACCGAGTACAACCGCTCGGTGCAGGCCTTCCTGGTCGGTGGCGTGGACCGTATCGTCAACATGAACTGGGAAGCCATCCTGCCGCCGCCGACCAGTGCCGGTCGCCAGCACTACCTCACGGCCATCAGCAAGGTCGATGACCAGTTGGTGGAAATCATCGACGTGGAAAAAGTCCTCGCCGAAATCGTGCCCTACAACGCCAAGGTCTCCCGTGAAAAACTCGAAGACCCGGTACTGGAGCGTGCCCGCGGCCGCGAAGTACTGCTGGTGGACGACTCCAACGTCGCCCTGTCGCAACTGCGCGACACCCTCGGCCAGTTGGGCGTGAAGATGCACATCGCCAGCGACGGTCTCAAGGCGCTGAACATGCTCAAGGGCTGGGCCGATGCCGGCCACGTGATGACCGACAAGCTGCTGATGATCTTCACCGATGCCGAAATGCCTGAGATGGACGGCTATCGCCTTACCACCGAAATCCGCAACGACCCGCGCCTGCGCAAGCTCTACGTGGTGCTGCACACCTCGCTGTCGGGCAGCTTCAACGAGTCGATGGTGAAGAAGGTCGGATGCGACAACTTCCTGTCCAAATTCCAGCCGGACAAGCTGGTGGATGTCGTGCGTCAACGACTGATGCTGGACGAAGCCTCGGCTTGACCTTAGGGTGGCACCTTTGCCCCCTCAGGAATGCAGGCCCATGCTTCGTCTCAGCGCGCTGTACCGTTACCCCTTGAAGTCCGGCAAGGCCGAGACGTTGCAGCACGTTGGCCTGGATAAACTCGGGCTGGCCGGGGATCGACGCTGGATGCTGGTGGACGAGGCCAGCGGGCGTTTCCTCACGCAGCGTGCGGTGGCGAAGATGGGCCAGTTGTCGGCCTTGTGCAGCAGCGCCGGCGGCCTGACCCTCAGCTCGCCTGGGCACGCCACCGTGGAGGTGGCGCTGCCGGGCCCTGACACCGACTTGCGCGGGGTGACCATCTGGCGCGACACCCTGCGCGTGCCGGACGCCGGTGATGCGGCGGCGGCCTGGGTCAGCGACTTTATCGGCAAGCCGACGCGACTGGTGCATGTCCCGGTCGAACGGGCGCGTACCACGCAAGACGGCTACGGCAAGGACGACGACAAGGTGGCCTTCGCCGACGGGTTCCCGCTGTTGCTTATCGGCCAGGCGTCGCTGGACGACGTATCCCAGCGCATCGGCCGCCCCATGGAGATGCTGCGTTTTCGACCCAATCTGGTGATCGAAGGCGGTGAGGCGTTCGCCGAAGATGGCTGGAAACGTGTGCGCATCGGCGATGTGGAGTTTCGCGTGGTCAAGCCCTGTTCACGCTGCATCCTCACCACCATCGACCCTGCCAGCGGCGAGCGCAGTGCGGACCGTGAGCCCCTGGCCACCCTCAAGACCTATCGCGAGCGCGACGGTGACGTGATGTTTGGCCAGAACCTGGTCAACGATGGTCTCGGGCGCCTGGAGGTGGGCATGCCGGTGACGATCCTCGAATAATTCCCGAGCCCATAAAAATGCCCGTCTCCTGCGAGACGGGCATTTTTATGCGCGGTGTAACCCTCAGCCGCGGTATTCGCACAGGTAAGCGGTGTCCACGGCGACCTTCAGTTGGAACTTGCTGTTGGCCGGTACGTTGAACTGGCTGCCGGCGGCGAAGGTTTCCCAGTCGCTGGCGTCGGGCAGTTTGACGGTCAGGGCGCCGGAGACTACGTGCATGATTTCACGCTGGGCCGTGCCGAATTCGTATTCACCCGGAGCCATCACGCCGATGGTCGCCGGACCTTCTGCGGTGCCGAAAGCGATCGACTTGACGGTGCCGTCGAAGTACTCGTTGACTTTGAACATGGGCCAATCCTCGGAAAAGGGTCTGAAAAGGTCGGCCAGTATGCCCAACGCCAGGGGAGCTGCCTAGACCGGCAAAATCAGCGGCAGCAGGCGTGCGGTGTTACGCGCATCTTCCAGTGCCCGGTGTTGCTGACCCTGGAACTGCATCCCCGCCAATTGCAGGGCACCATTGAGCCCCAGGGGTTTGTCCAGGCGCCGGGCCTTGGCGAAGCGCTGCTTGAGGTTCACGTGGGGCGTTTGCGCCAGAGCACTGGCCAAGCGGTTGCGCTGCCATTCGAGTTCAAGCTGCGCGCGGTCATAGTCGCCCCAACTGGCCCAGCCTTCCAGAGGGCCGAGATGCCGGCCCAGCCAGCGCTCGAACAGCGGCCACACCTCGGTGATGGGCGCGGCCGTGTCGATATTCGCTTGGGTGATGTGGGTCAGTTGGCGACAAAAGGGCGTCAGCAAGGGACGGCGCAACGGCCGCACAAAACGCTGGAAGTGATCCAGTTCACGGCCCTGGCGGTTCACCAGGCTTGCGCCGATCTCGATGACTTCCATCTCCGTCACGGGCCAGCCGCCTTCATCCGTTGTGGCTTCAAGGTCAATAATCAGCCAATGAGGCATCGTGCAGGTTCCCGTACTCTTCCCTTCTTGATGGGGATAGAGCGTAGCCCGGCCTTGTAGTTCCGCCCAGGGCCTATTCGATCTCCAGTAACACCTGACGATTGCGCACCTGATCGCCGGCCATGACCCGCACGTGTTTGATAATGCCGTCGATGCCCGCCGTGAGCGGCTGCTCCATTTTCATCGCTTCGAGCACCAGCAGCAGTTGGCCTTTGCTGACGTGCTCACCGGCCTGTACGCGCACCTCGACAATAGCCCCGTCCATCGGCGCCTTGACTGTGCCGCTGCTGGCGTCGGCGTGGCGGCTGGCGACCTGGTGAGTGCGGTTGGTCACGCTCAGGCCCGCCAGCCAAAGCCGATCACCGTCCAGGTGATAGGCGATGCGGCGGCGGATGCCGTCGCGCACCAGGGTCGCGTGGCGGCCGTCGGTGGTCAGGTGCAGCGGGGCTACGGTGACGCTGTGAATGTCGCCGTTGACCTCAAGGCGCAAGGTGTTGGGCACACTGGCGTTGTTCCGCCACCCCGCCAGGCCGTGCGGGTGCAGGTCGGCACTGTGTTGATGGAACAGCGCAGCGGCCAGGGCCAGTTGTTCATCGGTGACCGTCGGCTGCGCTATGACATTGAAGTGCTCGGCGAGAAACCCGGTGCTGAAATCGCCGTTGATAAAGCCCGGATGCTTGAGCACGTCGATCAACAGCTGCTGGTTGGTCGCGACGCCCAGCAGCCGCGTATCTTCCACCGCGCGCAGCAATTTGCGCCGCGCCTCTTCACGAGTGGCGCCGTGGGCGATGATCTTGCCTTGCATGGCGTCGTAGAACGGGCTGATTGTGTCGCCTTCGCGCAGCCCATGGTCGATCCGCACACCGGGCGCCGGTTCCCAGCGCAGCACGTCCCCGGTTTGCGGTACGAAGCCGCGTGCCGGGTCTTCGGCGTACAGGCGCACTTCCATGGCATGGCCGGTCAGCGTCACTTGCTCTTGGGTGACCGGCAGCGTCTGGCCGGCGGCGATCTGCAGTTGCCAGGCCACCAGGTCGAAGCCGGTGGTCAGCTCAGTGACCGGGTGCTCGACCTGCAGGCGCGTGTTCATTTCCAGAAAATAGAACTGGCCGTGGCGGTCGAGCAGGAACTCCACAGTGCCGGCCCCCACGTAGCTCACCGCACGGCCGGCCTTGAGCGCGGCTTCGCCCATGGCTTGGCGCAAGGCGGCGGTCATCACCGGGCAGGGCGCTTCTTCGATGACTTTTTGATGGCGGCGCTGGATCGAGCAGTCGCGCTCACCGAGGTAGATCAGGTGGCCGTGGCTGTCGCCGAACAGCTGGATTTCGACGTGACGCGGTTCGATCAGCGCCTGTTCCAGAATCAGCTCATCACTGCCGAAGGCGTTCAGCGCTTCGGAACGCGCGGTGCGCAGTTGCTCCAGCAGCTGCTCGGGTTGCTGCACCAGGCGCATGCCGCGCCCACCGCCGCCGGCGCTGGCTTTGATCATCAACGGGTAGCCGATGCGCTCAGCCTGCTGTTGCAGGGTGCTGTCGTCCTGGTCACTGCCCTGGTAGCCGGCGATGCAGGGCACGCCGGCGTCGAGCATGGCCAGTTTCGACAGGCGCTTGCTGCCCATCAATTCGATGGCTTCGACGCTGGGGCCGATGAAGGTGAGGTTGGCGTCGAAGCACGCTTTGGCGAACGCGGGATTTTCAGAAAGAAAACCGTAACCGGGGTGCACCGCATCGGCGCCGGTGATCTTTGCCGCGTGAAGAATGGCCGGGATGTTCAGGTAGGACTGCTGCACGGGGGCCGGGCCGATACACACGGCTTCGTCGGCCATGTGCACATGCAGCGCTTCGGCATCGGCATCGCTATAGACCGCCACCGTGCGGTAACCCAGAGCGTGAGCGGTGCGCTGGACGCGGCAGGCAATTTCGCCGCGGTTGGCGATGAGGATTTTGCTGAACGCCCCCATGGCGTTGTCCCGTGGTGGAGGCGTCATATGCACCACCCCGGCTGGCGCTTCTGCACGAACGCCTGCGTGCCCTCAATCCCTTCTTCACCTCTCACCGCCTCGGCAAACCACTGTGCGGCCTGATCCAGCAAAGGCCCCAACGGCTGCTCGACACTGGCCAGCAACAGCGCCTTGGTGCGCGCATTGGCCCCCGGTGCGCACTGCAAGACCTGGCCCAGCACCTGATCGAGTCGTTCGGCCAAGGCTTGGGGGTCATGTTCGGTGAAATGCACCAGCCCCAGGCGCTCGGCTTCCACGCCATCGAAGCGCGCGGCCGTGAGGGCCAGGCGACGCGCCTGGGTCAGGCCGATACGCTTGACCACGAACGGCGCAATCTGCGCCGGCAGCAGGCCCAGGCTCGTTTCGGGCAAGCCGAAGCGGGCCTTGTGGTCGGCAATCGCGATGTCGCTCACGCAGGCCAGGCCGAAGCCACCGCCCAGCACGGCGCCTTGCAGCAACACAATCACCACCTGCGGCAGGGCTTCGACCGCTTGCAATAAGGCACCGAAAGCGCGGTTCAGCGCGGCCAATTGATCACCCGCGCTGACCATGTCTTTCACATCGGCGCCGGCGCAAAAGTGCCCGCCCGCGCCGCTGATCACCACGGCGCGCACCTGGCTGTCCAACTGCGCCAAGGCCGCATGCAGTTCGTTGACCATCTGCAGGCTCATGGCATTGCGGCATTCGGGGCGATTAAGGGTGATGTGCAGCACACCGTTATGGGATTCGAGCAGCAGGGTGTTCATGATTTTTTCCCCGGCAGGGTGCCCATCAGTTTGCAGATGATGCCCAGCATGATTTCGTCGGCGCCGCCGCCGATCGACACCAGGCGTACGTCGCGATACGCCCGCGCGACCGGGTTGTCCCACATGAACCCCATGCCGCCCCAGTACTGCAGACAGCTGTCGCTGACCTCGCGACCCAGGCGCCCGGCCTTGAGTTTGGCCATGGAGGCCAGGCGGGTTACGTCCTGGCCTTTGATGTACTGCTCGGTGGCCTGGTAGACCAGCGCCCGCAGGCATTCGATCTCGGTGGCCAGCTCCGCGAGGCGGAAGTGGATCACCTGGTTGTCGATCAGCGCTTTGCCGAAGGTCTGGCGCTCCTTGCAATAGGCGATGGTGCTGTCGATGCAGTACTCCAGGCCCTTGATCATATTGGCCGCGCCAAACAGACGTTCCTCCTGGAACTGCAACATCTGCATCATGAACCCCGCGCCTTCATGGCCGATGCGGTTGCGCTGGGGGATACGCACATTGTCGAAAAACACCTGGGCGGTCTCCGAGCTGTGCATGCCGAGCTTTTCCAGGGGCGGGCTGACGCTGATCCCGGGGGTGTTCATCGGCACCATGATCAGCGACTTGTTGATATGCGGCTTGTCGTCCGAGGTGTTGGCCAGCAGGCAGATAAAGTCGGCGCTTGGCGAATTGGTGATCCACATTTTGCTGCCATTGATCACGTAGTCGGCGCCGTCCTTGCGCGCGTGGGTCTTGAGCCCGGCCACGTCCGAACCGGCACCGGTTTCCGAGACCCCGATGCAGCCCACTTGCTCGCCGCTGATGGCGGGACGCAGGAATTCATCGCGCAGTTCATCCGAGCCGAAACGGGCGAGGGCAGGGGTGCACATGTCGGTCTGCACGCCGATGGACATGGGGATGCCGCCGCAGTGGATGGTGCCGAATTCTTCGGCGGCGACGATCGAGTAGCTGTAGTCCAGGCCCATGCCGCCAAAGCGTTCGGGCTTGGAAATGCCCAGCAGGCCCAGGTCGCCGGCCTTGCGGAAAATCTCGTGGATGGGAAAGCGCCCGGCCTTTTCCCATTCATCCACATGGGGGTTGATCTCGCGGTCGACGAAGGCGCGCACGGTGCGGCGCAGTTCCTGGTGTTCCTGGGTGAAGATCATTGTTCTTGTTCTCCTGTTAGAAACGCGCCACACCGAAGCTGTTGGGTTGCAGTTCCCGCACCTGGGCTTCATGGCAGATATCCAGCAAAAAACCGAGCAGGGTACGGGTGTCGCGTGGATCGATCAGCCCGTCATCCCACAGGTTTGCCGTGCCATACAGCGCAGTGGATTGGCTGTCGAGTTTCTGCGCGGTGACCTGCTCCAGCATATCCAGCACCTTGGGGTCGGGCACCAAACCGTCTTTCAACTGCTTGGCCTCGGTAACGATGCGCAGCACCTTGCCCGCCTGGGCGCCACCCATGACGGCCGTGCGGCTGTTGGGCCAGGCGAAGATAAAGCGCGGGTCCAGGCCTCGCCCGCACATCGCATAGTTGCCCGCGCCGTACGAGCCACCGACCACCACCGTGAGTTTAGGCACCCGTGCATTGGCCACCGCCTGGATCATCTTCGCGCCGTGCTTGATCACCCCCTGCTGCTCCGACTCGGTGCCCACCATGAAACCGGTGGTGTTGTGCAGGAACAGCAGCGGCGTGCGGCTCTGGTCACACAGCTGGATAAACTGCGCGGCCTTGATCGCCCCTTGGGGGGTGATCGGACCGTTATTGCCGATTACCCCCACGGCACGGCCCTGGATGTGCAAGTGGCCGCAGACGGTGTGGGCGTCGAACTCGCCTTTGAACTCGAGGAAATTGGAACCGTCGGCCAGGCGCGCCAGGATCTCGCGCACGTCGTAGGGCTTTTTCGGGTCATCGGGGATCAGGCCCAGCAGTTCGTCGATGGCATACAGCGGCTCCTTGAACATGCGTGCCGGCGCCGGCGGCAGGTGGGCATTCCAAGGCAGCAGACTGACGATCTCCCGCACGATGCGGATCCCATCGGCGTCGTTTTCCGCCAGGTATTCGGCGGTGCCGGCTATCTGCGCGTGCATTTCGGCGCCGCCCAGTTCTTCATCGGTGGCGACTTCGCCGGTAGCGGCCTTGAGCAGCGGCGGCCCGGCGAGAAACAGCTTGGCCTTGCCGCGCACCACCACCACGTAATCCGACAACCCCGGCTGATAAGCCCCGCCCGCCGTGGCCGAGCCGTGTACCACGGTGATTTGCGGCAGGCCCATGGCCGACATACGCGCCTGGTTGGCAAAGCTGCGCGCGCCTTCGACGAAAATCTCGGCGGCATAGTTGAGGTTGGCGCCGCCGCTCTCGGCCAGGGTCACCACCGGCAGTTTGTTTTCCAGGGCGATCTGTTGCAGGCGCAGGGATTTTTTCAGGCCGCTGGGGGAAATGGTGCCGCCCTTGATCGCGCTGTTGTTCGCCACCACCAGCACGCGCACGCCGCTGACATAGCCGATACCCGCGATCAAGCCGCCACCGGCCGCGCTGCCATCCTTGTCATCGTGCAGCTTATAGCCGGCCAGGCTCGCCAGTTCCAAAAACGGTGCACCGGGGTCCAGTAAGAGGTTGAGGCGCTCGCGGGGCAGCAGTTGACCGCGCCTGTCGAACTTGGGCTTGGCTTGCTGGGCCTTGTCCAGCAGGGTTTGCTCCAGTTGGCGCAGGTGCTCGATGCTCGCCAGCAGGGCATCGCGGTTCTGCACGAACTGCGGGCTGTGGGGGTCGATCAGGCTTTCGATCAGCGGCATGGTTCAGGTCCCTTCCTTGAGCACATCCGGCAGATAGGCGCGGTGGAAACCATTGAACGCCGCGCTCGGCGGCTGTGCCTTGTGCAGCGGCCAGGCGCGGCTGCCCAGGCTGGCGGCGCCGTCGATGCGCAGGGTGCTGCCGCTGATAAACGCCGCAGCCGGGCTGAGCAGGAACACGATGGCCGCGCTGACTTCCGATTCGGTGCCGATACGCTTGAGCGGCACATGCTCGCGCAGGGTGGGGATCACCGCCTTGAACGCGCCTTCGTAGGTGTCCATGCCGCTGGACGCAATCCAGCCCGGCGCCACCGCGTTGACCCGCACCCCGGCGCAGCCCCACTCGACCGCGGCGGTCTTGGTGAAGTTGTCCATGCCCGCGCGGGCGGCCCCCGAGTGCCCCATGCCGGGCATGCCGCCCCACATGTCGGCGAGCATGTTGACGATGGCGCCGCCGTGACGGCTCATCGACTGGTTGAACACTTCGCGGGCCACCAGAAAGCCGCCCACCAGGTTGGTGCGCAGCACGGTTTCGAAGCCTTTCTGATTGATCGATGCCAGCGGGGAGGGGTACTGGCCCCCGGCATTGTTGACCAAGCCGTGGATGGGACCGTGTGCGTGAAGGATCCGGCTGACCAGTGCTTTCACCGCCTCTTCATCGCGGATGTCACACACCTGCCAATGGGCGCTGCCGCCGTCTTCGACGATTTCTGCCGCGACGGTTTGCAGCTTGTCCGGCTTGCGCCCCACCAGCACCACCTGGGCGCCCAGGGCCGCCAGCTCGTGGGCGGTGCAGCGGCCGATACCGCTGCCGCCACCGGTGACCATCACGGTCTGCCCGTGAAACAGGTCGGCTTTGAAGATTGAATCGAAGGCCACGGCAGCGCTCCTTAGGTGAGTTGATCGGCGAGGTGTTGCGGCACGGCGATGGGGATTTCCAGCAGTTGCTGGGCGAAGGCCTTGCCTTGGGGGTCGATGCGCAGGCTGGCGATACCGCCGCCGCCCAGGGCGTTTTCCAGCAGGAAGTTCAAGCTGTGGCTGCCCGGCAGATACCAACGCTCGACGCGGCCGATGAGGGGGTCAAGTACGTGGCTCATCCAGTCGACGACCACCTCGGGCGTCAGGGCCTCGGCGATCCACGGCAGGTACTCGGGGCGGCGCGCGATCACGCCGATATTGCTGTGGTTGCCCTTGTCGCCGGAGCGCGCCGCCGCGAGTTTTACCAGGGGGACGCTGGCGTCGGCGCGGCCTTGGGGTTTTGGCGCTTCCATCGGCGCGGTGGGCGTGGCCAGGGGCTTCGCGGGCGGCAGGATGCAGGGGTGGCGCTGGCCCTGGAAGTCGACCACCGGTTCACACTGGGCTTTATCGATCAGGAACGAAAACAGCCGAATCAACGGATAAACCGTCGGCCGCCCGCCAACGATCCCGGTCAACCCCGGCGCCATGCCCGTCGCCGCCTGGGCGATCTCGCGGGCGAACAGCACCAGCGCCTGTTTGTTCGGATGGCGTACGGCGAGCTTGACCACCACCTCACGGCAGTCATGGCGCAGGGCGTGGGCGCCGTAGGTGGCTTCGCTGCCCAGCAGTTCGATGTTCACCTCGGTGTAAGGCGCCCAGCCGCGCTGGCTGAACAAGTGCGAGGTTTTGTTGATGATGGCCTGGCTGACCCGCTCGGCCTTGGCCACGGCGTCGATCCCGGCGATCAGGCAACTGGCGGTGCAGCGGAAACCGTCGGGGTATGTGGCGCTGACCTTGTAGGTGTCGGTCGGCGGCATGCCGTGGGCGCCGCTCAGATGAACGCGGTTTTCGCCCTGTTGCTGCACCTTGACCTGGCTGAAGTCGCAGATCACATCGGGCAATAAATAAGCGCGCGGGTCGCCGATTTCGTACAGCAGTTGTTCGGCCACGCTCAGTTCACTGATCAGCCCGCCGGTGCCGTCGACCTTGCTCACCGTGAACGCGCCGTCGGCGCTGACGTCGACGATAGGGAAACCGATGTTTTCGTAGTCGGGCACATCGCGCCAGTCGGTGAAATTACCGCCGGTGCACTGCGCGCCGCATTCGATGATATGCCCGGCGAGGGCGGCCTGGGCGAGGCGGTCGTAGTCGTGCCACGCCCAATTGAATTCGTGCACCAGCGCGGCACTGACCACCGCGCTGTCGACCACCCGACCGGTGATGACGATATCGGCGCCCAGCTGCAAGGCCTGGGTGATGCCCGGCGCGCCGAGGTAGGCATTGGCGGACACACACATCGGTGGCAGCGGCGCGCCGTTGAACATGTCGCTGACCGTACGCAGGTGTTTGAGCTGGGGGTGCAGATCGTCGCCGAGCAACACGGAGATTTTCAGCGGGATGTGTGCCTTGTCGCAGGCCGCTTGCAGGGCGGCGGCGCAGGCCTGGGGGTGGATGCCGCCGGCATTGCTGATCACGCGAATGCCCTGGCGCTGGATCTCGGCCAGCAGGGGCGTCAGCACCTCGACAAAATCCGTGGCGTAACCGGCTTGAGGGTCTTTCAACCGTGCGCCGGCCAGGATCGACATGGTGACTTCCGCCAGGTAGTCGAACACCAGGTAATCCAGCTTGCCGCCGTGCACTAACTGCGCGGCCGCGGTGCAGGTGTCGCCCCAGAAGGCGCTGGCACAGCCGATACGAACCGTCTTGCTCATGAGAAATCCTTCCTCGAGTGGCTGTTGCCGAGACTACCAAGCAAGCGCTTGGTTTGTAAACGCCTGTCACAAGTTTTAGCCAAGCGCTTGCTTGGGTGGCGGGCACGGCCTAAATTGCCGGCCACGACGTGAGTAGAAGTAAAGGAGAGTGGCATGGATGAGCAAACAGCCCTGCGGGTGATGCGCACCCTGGTCGACGGCGGCCAATTGACCGACCCCGACAGCGCCCGGGGCAAGTTGCTGCAAACCGCGGCTCACCTGTTTCGCAACAAGGGCTTCGAGCGCACCACCGTGCGTGACCTGGCTGGCGCGGTGGGGATCCAGAGCGGCAGTATTTTTCATCACTTCAAGAGTAAGGACGAGATCCTGCGCGCGGTGATGGAGGAAACCATCCGCTACAACACCGCGCTGATGCGCGCGTCGCTGCAGGAGGCGGGGAATGTGCGTGAGCGCGTGCTGGCGCTGATTCGCTGCGAATTGCAGTCGATCATGGGCGGCAGTGGCGAGGCCATGGCGGTGTTGGTGTACGAATGGCGCTCGCTGTCGGACGACGGCCAGGCCCGGGTGTTGGCCCTGCGCGATGTGTACGAAGAGATTTGGCTGCAGGTGCTGGGGGAAGCCAAGGCCGCGGGCTATATCAAGGGGGACGTGTTCATTGCGCGGCGCTTTCTCACCGGGGCGTTATCGTGGACCACCACCTGGTTCCGTGCCGAAGGCAGTCTGACCCTGGAGCAACTGGCCCAAGAGGCGTTGTTGATGGTTCTGAAAGCCGATTGAGGCGCAAGCCATTAATTTGCCGATGAAAAGTTGTCTCGCCAGTTAAAAACGCCTAGCTTATCGCCATCAATGTGTTGAACGGTGCGTGCCTTGATGTTAACGCCATGGCGATTGGCTGCAGGACTTACTCTATGGGCACTCGGCACCGCGTGGTGGATGCCGGCGTCGGCGGCGCAGTTGGTGCGCATCGGTGCGGCACATTTCCCGCCCTATACCGTGCGCCCGGAGCAGGGCGCCGACACCGGTCTGTTGCCGCAACTGGTCGAGGCTTTGAACGCCGCGCAAAGCAATTACCAATTTGTGCTGGTGCCCACCTCCATTCCCCGGCGCTTTCGCGATTTCGAACAAGGCCGGATCGACATGGCCATCTTCGAAAACCCCGACTGGGGCTGGCAGGAAATCCCCCATACGGCCGTCGACATGGGCCTTGAGGATGCGGAAATTTTCGTTGCCCAACGCAAAGTCGGTCGCGAGCAGCGTTATTTTGCGGACCTGGACGGCAAACGCCTGGCGGTGTTCAGCGGTTATCACTATGCCTTCGCCCACTTCAACTCCGACCCCAAGTACATGGCCGAGCACTTCAACGCCACGTTGACCTACTCCCATGACAGCAACCTGCTGATGGTCGCCCGTGGGCGGGCCGACATCGCCTTGGTGACCCGCTCCTACCTGAGTGACTTCATGGTGCGTAACGCCGACATGGCAGGGCAGTTCCTGGTTTCGGAGCGCATCGACCAGGTGTATCACCATTACGCCTTGCTACGGCCCAAGGCGCCGATCACCGCGGAGGCGTTTTCGGCGTTGCTCAAGGGGCTGCGCGACAGCGGGCAGATGCTGAAGATTTTCGAGCCGTACCGCATCGATGTGATGGCGGCACCTTGAACGGCTAAATTTGCGCGTGTGGCTCACGTCACTTCTTTATCTGTCGACGAGCGTGAGCCCTTTCCATGTCCAATCTGAATGACCTGTCGGTCTTGCCGTTGCCGGCCGGGCCTGCCCTGAATGCCGATGAAACCGAAAGCCACCTGAGCCTGACCCTGGAAGGCCAGCCGTTGGCCCGGCTGCGCCTGGAGCGCGGTGACGAACTGCACGTGCACCTGCAGCAGGCCAACGAGGTGCCATCGGCAAGGGCGTTGTGGGCGGCCTGCTACTGGTTGTTCGTCAAGGAGCCGACCCGCCAGCGCCTGACCTGGCATCTTGAGCATGCGCCCGAAGAAGCCTTGCGCAGTGGGCTGTTGGTGAGCAGTGACAGCCCCGGGCAATACCACTGCGAGCGCACCCTGTTCTGGCAGTTACCCCAGCCGTGGCTGGGGCACGCGCCCAGTGGCAGTTACCCGCAACAGATGATCATCAGTGATGGCAAGCGCCATCCCGCCCGTGCGCCCAAGCCGCGGGGTGAGGTGTACCGCCGTTTCGACGCACGTCTTGGCGCGTGGATTTCACTGCGTACCGTGGAGATCGACGTGGACGTAGCGCGCTTCAGTCGCTGGCAGAACAGCGCGCGGGTGGCGAATTTCTGGCAGGAAAGCGGCAGCCTCGAACAGCACCGTGACTACCTCGGCAAGCTGCAAGCCGACCCGCACACCCTCACGTTGATCGGCTGTTTCGATGACGAACCCTTTGCCTACTTCGAAGCCTACTGGGCCAAGGAAGACCGTATCGCACCGTTCTACGATGCCGGCGACTACGATCGGGGCATTCACATGCTGGTGGGCGAGGAACATCATCGCGGTCCGCACAAGGTTGCCAGTTGGTTGTCGGCGCTGGTGCACTACCTGTTTCTGGATGATCCGCGTACCCAGCGCGTGGTGGCGGAGCCCCGTGCCGATAACGCAAAGATGATCGGTCACATGCACAACCAGTGCTTCCATTGCGAGAAGGAGTTCGACTTCCCGCACAAGCGCGCTGCGCTGATGATCCTGGGGCGGGAGCGGTTTTTTGCGCGGTGTGGATTAGTCTGAACCACCGCTGATCGTTCCCGCCCTGGGAGCGATCAGCGGGCGGTCAAACCCGCCGTGCAAAGGTGTCGCTGTGGTTGCCCGAGACCTTGCGGCAATGCACCAGCGCGTCGCGAATCATGAAATTCACCAATGTGGGCGAGACCCCCAGTTCCTTGGCGATGTCCTTTTGCGGCACGCCGTGCAGACGGTACATCTCGAACGCGTAGCGGGTGCGCTGGGGTAGCTGCGTCAGGGCGTCGGCGATGTTTTCCAAGGTGTTGAAATTGATATGGGAGGTTTCCGGTGACGCGCCGTGAATGACCACATTCAAGCCTTCCTCTTCCGTCCCGGAGTATTTGAGCTCCAGTGCCTGCTTACGGTAGTGATCGATGGCGAGGTTGCGCACGATCTGGAACAGATAGCTCAACTGGGCCTTGAACGAAGACGTAATGGTCGGCGCCGACTGCAATCGGAAGTAGGCGTCCTGCACCACATCTTCCGCACGGGAGCGGCACCCGGTGATGCGTGCTGCAATCTTCACCAGGATCAGTCGATTGTCGACGAACGCCTGCAGAAGTGGTGAGTCGCACCTGCCTGTGGATACTTGTTCCGTCATGGAAATCACCTTGATAAAGAGGTTGGGGGAGGGCGTCCTTGCTGAGGCCTCCTACACATCGGGCAACAAATTAGGCTGAATGATAATGATTGTCAAATGAGAAGACGAACTAATCTTGTGCCTTCTCGTAAGCTGTGATGTGTGTCTCGTAGGTGGCCGACGACTAATTATTTGCCGATGCCGTCCGTTCTTTTGGGTGACAGGTCCGTTAGTCAGGCGGCCAAGGATCAGCACCCGCAGGAGGACGAGATGGGTTTTTATCGTGCACACAGCGTGTTTCAGTTCGCGGTACTCGAGCGATGAGTACCCCCACCCGACTGCGCCTGTTCTGCCTGCCCTATTCAGGCGCCAGTGCCATGGTGTATGCGCGCTGGCGTCGAGCCCTGCCGGAGTGGTTGCAGGTGTGCCCGCTGGAATTACCGGGCCGTGGCATGCGCATGGACGAGCCGTTGCAGCGCGACATCACGGCCTTGGCCGCCCAGTTGGCCGATGAGATCAGCCGCGACCTGAATGGGCCCTACGCCTTGTTCGGGCACAGCCTTGGCGGGCTGCTGGCATTCGAATTGGCCCACGCGCTGAAAGCGCGCAATGCGCCGGCGCCCCTGGCGCTGTTCGCCTCCGGCACGGCCGGTCCGGCGCGCCGCGACGTCAGCGAATACGCCATCGAAAAGACCGACGAGCAACTGATCGAGCGCCTGCGTGAGCTCAAGGGCACCGCCGAAGAAGCCCTGGCCAACCCCGAATTGATGCAACTGATGCTGCCGATCCTGCGCGCGGACTTCCTGCTCTGCGGCAGCTTCACCTACGGCCGGCGCGCGCCCCTGGAGATGCCGATCCACGTGTTTGGCGGCAAGCAGGACAGCGTGCGCGCCGACCAATTGCTCGACTGGCAACTCGATGCCGCCAGTGGTTTTTCCCTGGACATGTTTGACGGCCACCACTTCTTCCTCGTGCAGCACGAAAGCGCCGTACTGCGCTGCATGCGGCGCTACGCCGAGCAGCACCTGGCCCGCTGGCGCAATGGCGCGGCGCGGCAACTGGCCGCCGGCTGAACGCCCCCTAATTTCCCGATTTCCCTGTAAGCCGATTTCAGGCAGGAACCCCATGATGGACGCCTTCGAACTTCCTCAAACCCTGGTCCAGTCCCTTCAGCGTCGCGCGGCGCAGACCCCGGACCAGGTCGCCCTGCGCTTCCTCGCCGAGTCCGCCGAGCACAGCCTGGTGCTCAGCTACCGCGACCTCGACAGGCGCGCCCGCACCATCGCCGCCGCCCTGCAAGCCAACGCGGCGCCGGGCGAGCGTGCCGTGCTGTTGTTCCCCAGTGGTCCGGATTACGTCGCAGCGTTTTTTGGTTGCCTGTACGCCGGGGTGATCGCCGTGCCGGCCTATCCGCCGGAATCCACGCGCCGTCATCATCAGGAACGTTTGCTGTCGATCATCGGCGATGCCCAACCGCGCCTGCTGTTGACCATCGCCAGCCTTGCCGATGACCTGGCACGCATCGACAACGCGCCGCCTGTGCTGAGCGTCGATACCCTCGATGCGCAAAGCGCTCTCGACTGGCGTGCGCCCGACCTGAAGCCTGACGACATCGCCTTCCTGCAATACACCTCCGGCTCCACGGCGCTGCCCAAGGGCGTGCAGGTCAGCCACGGCAACCTGGTGGCCAACGAAGTGCTGATACGCCGCGGGTTCGGCATCGACCTCAACCCGGATGACGTCATCGTCAGCTGGTTGCCGCTGTACCACGACATGGGCCTGATCGGCGGCCTGTTGCAACCGATCTTCAGCGGCGTGCCCTGCGTGCTGATGTCGCCGGCGTACTTCCTCGGCCGGCCGTTGCGCTGGCTGGAAGCAATCAGCGAGTACGGTGGCACCATCAGCGGCGGCCCGGATTTCGCCTATCGCTTGTGCACTGAGCGGGTCAGTGAGTCGGCCCTGGAACGCCTGGACTTGAGCCGCTGGCGCGTGGCCTATTCCGGCTCCGAGCCGATTCGCCTCGACACCCTGGAACGCTTCGCCGAGAAGTTCGCTGCCTGTGGCTTTGGCTCCAAGCAGTTCTTTGCCTCCTACGGCCTGGCCGAGGCGACGTTGTTCGTCGCCGGCGGCACCCGTGGTCACGGCATCCCGGCGCTGCGCGTGGATGCGCAGGCCCTGGCCGCCAACCGCGCCGAGCCCGGCGAGGGCACTGCGGTGATGAGCTGCGGCACCGCCCAGCCGGACCATGCGGTGCTGATCGCTGACCCGCACACCCTGAGCGAACTGCCCGACAACCGCGTCGGCGAACTCTGGGCCACTGGCCCGAGCATCGCCCACGGCTACTGGCGCAACCCTGAAGCCACCGCCAAGACCTTTGTGAAGCATGCCGGGCGCACCTGGCTGCGCACCGGCGACCTGGGGTTTATCCGCGACGGCGAGGTGTACATCACCGGTCGCCTCAAAGACCTGCTGATCGTGCGCGGCCACAACCTGTACCCGCAAGACATCGAACAGACCATCGAACGCGAAGTGGAAGGGGTGCGCAAGGGTCGCGTCGCCGCGTTTGCGGTGCATGACCAGGGCCTGGAAGGCATCGGCATTGCCGTCGAAATCAGCCGCAGCGTGCAGAAAATTCTGGCGCCGCAAGCGCTGATCAACGCCATCCGCCAAGCCGTGGCCGAAGCCTGCCAAGAGGCGCCGAGCGTCGTGGTGTTGCTCAACCCCGGCGCGTTGCCCAAGACCTCCAGCGGCAAAGTGCAGCGTGCCGCGTGTGCCCTGCGCCACGCCGACGGCAGCCTCGACAGCTACGCGCAGTTCCCCGACCTGCAAGGGCCGCTAAGCGACGCGCCGTTGGCGTGCGAGCTGCAAAGCCAGATCGCCGCGATCTGGTGCGAGCAGCTGCAGGTGGCGAGTGTCGCCGCCGATGATCACTTCTTCCTGTTGGGCGGCAACTCCATCACCGCCACCCAGGTGATTGCGCGCCTGCGGGAAGCTCTGGGCCTGGAACTGAACCTGCGCCTGCTCTTCGAAGCGCCAACCCTGGCCGCGTTTGCCGCCGGTGTCGCGCAGTTGCAGCAAGACGGCGGCGTGGCCCAGGGCGCGATCCGCGCCTTGTCGCGCCACGACGAGTTGCCGCAATCCCTGGCCCAGAACCGTCTGTGGATCACCTGGCAACTGGACCCGCAGAGCAGCGCCTACACCATTCCCGGCGCGTTGCGCCTGCGCGGCGAGTTGGATGAAGACGCCGTCCGCCTGAGCTTCCAGCAGTTGGTCCAGCGTCACGAATCGCTGCGCACGCGCTTCTATGAGCGCGATGGCCAGGCCTTCCAGCGCATCGATGCCAAGGGCGCGTTCGACCTGCAGGTCATCGACCTCAGCGACCTGCCCGTGGCCGAGCGCGAAGTTCGCGCGCAGCAGATCCGTGAAGACGAAGCGCGCACCCAGTTCGACCTGGAAAAAGGCCCGCTGCTGTGGGTGACCCTGTTGCGCCTCGACGAGGAAGACCATCAGTTGTTGGTGACGCTGCACCACATCATTGCCGATGGCTGGTCGCTGAATATCCTGATCGATGAATTCTCGCGGCTGTACGCCGCTGCCGCCCAGGGCCAGCGCCTTGAGCTGCCGCCCCTGGCCCTGCAATACGCCGACTACGGCAGTTGGCAGCGTCAATGGCTGGCCGAAGGGGAAGGTCAGCGCCAACTGGCGTACTGGAAAACCCAGCTGGGCGACGAACACCCGACACTCAGCCTGGCCACCGACCACCCGCGCTCGGCGAGGCGCCTCAACACGGCCGCGCGCCATACCACGCGCCTGAGCGTTCAGCTCAGCGAGGCGATTCGCCAGACCGCTAACGTCAATGAGTCCACGCCGTTCATGCTGCTGCTGGCGGCGTTCCAGACTTTGCTCTATCGCTACAGCGGCCAGCGCGATATCCGTATCGGCGTGCCCAATGCCAACCGCTCACGCCAGGAAACCCAAGGCCTGGTCGGCTTCTTTATCAACACCCTGGTGCTGCGCGCCGAGCTGGACGGATGCCTGCCTTTCAACCAGTTGCTGGCCGCCACGCGCCAGACGGCTCTGGGCGCCCAGGCTCACCAGGACCTGCCGTTCGAACAACTGCTCGAAGCCTTTCCCCAGGCCCGCGAACAAGGTCTGTTCCAGGTCATGTTCAACCACCAGCAGCGCGACCTCAGCGCCTTGCGCCGCCTGCCGGGCATGCTCGCCGATGAGTTACCGTGGCACAGCCGCGAAGCCAAGTTCGACCTGCAGTTGCACAGCGAAGAAGACCGCAACGGGCGCCTGAGCCTGTCGTTCGACTACGCTGACGAACTGTTCGACCGCGCAACCATCGAGCGCCTGGCCGAGCACTTTATCCACCTGCTGCACGCCATTTGCCAACAGCCACACCAGGCCCTCGGCGAGCTGCCGTTGATGCCCGCGCACACGCCGCAACCCTGGAGCCAGGCACCGTGCGCGCCGGCCCGGCAGTGGTTGCCCGAATTGCTCAACCAACACACCTCGGAGCGCACCGCGCTGGTCTGGCAGGGCGGCAGCCTGAGCTTCGCCCAATTGCACACTCAGGCCAACCGCCTGGCGCATTACCTGCGCGACAAAGGCGTCGGCCCGGACGTGTGCGTGGCGATCGCCGCCGAGCGTTCGCCGCAACTGCTGATCGGCCTGTTGGCGATCATCAAGGCCGGTGGCGCCTATGTGCCGCTGGACCCGGATTACCCCGCCGACCGCCTGGCCTACATGCTCAAAGACAGCGGTGTGCACCTGCTGCTGAGCCAGACCTCGCTGCTCGCGCAGCTGCCAACTGCCGAAGGCGTGTGCGTCATAGCCATGGATACCCTGCACCTGGACCGCTGGCCGACCCAGGCGCCGGGCCTGCACCTGCACGGCGACAACCTGGCCTACGTGATTTACACCTCCGGCTCCACCGGCCAGCCCAAAGGCGTGGGCAATACCCATGGGGCCCTGGCCGAGCGCTTGCAGTGGATGCAAGCCACTTACCTGCTCAACGACACCGACGTGCTGATGCAAAAGGCCCCGATCAGCTTTGACGTGTCGGTGTGGGAATGCTTCTGGCCGTTGATCACCGGCTGCCGCCTGGTACTGGCCGGCCCGGGTGAACATCGCGATCCGCACCGCATTGCGCAACTGGTGCAGGAGCACGGTGTAACGACCCTGCACTTTGTGCCGCCGCTGTTGCAGCTGTTCATCGACGAGCCCCTGGCGGCCGACTGCACCAGCCTGCGTCGTCTGTTCTCCGGCGGCGAAGCGTTGCCTGCCGAGCTGCGCAACCGCGTGTTGGCCCAGTTGCCGGCGGTGCAATTGCACAACCGGTATGGCCCGACCGAAACCGCGATCAACGTCACCCACTGGCACTGCCAGGCCGACGATGGCGAGCGCTCGCCGATCGGCCGCCCGTTGGGCAATGTGATCTGCCGCGTTCTCGACGATCACCTCAACCTGTTGCCCGCCGGGGTGCCGGGAGAGCTGTGCATCGGTGGCATCGGCCTGGCGCGGGGTTACTTGGGGCGCGCCGGGCTGACCGCTGAACGCTTCGTTGCCGACCCACTGGGCGAGCCGGGCGCGCGCCTGTACCGCACCGGTGACCGGGTGCGCTGGAGCGCCGATGGCGTACTCGAATACCTCGGCCGTCTGGATCAACAGGTCAAGCTGCGCGGCTTCCGTGTGGAGCCCGAAGAAATCGAAGCGCGCCTGCTGGCGCTCGACGGTATCGCCCAGGCCGTGGTGCTGGTGCGCAACGCCACGTTAATCGGCTACTACACCGCCAGCACTGCGCTGGACGAACACACGGTGAAAACCGCCCTGGCCGCCGAGTTACCCGAATACATGGTGCCCGCGCTCTTGATGCGTCTGGACGCGATGCCCCTGAGCCCCAGCGGCAAACTCGACCGTCGTGCATTGCCCGAGCCGGTGTGGCACACCCGTGAGCACGTCGCGCCTGAATCGCCGTTGCAACAGCAGATCGCCGCGATCTGGCGCGAAGTCCTGGGGCTGCCGAACGTCGGCCTACGCGATGACTTCTTCGCCCTGGGCGGCCACTCTTTGCTGGCCACGCAAATCATCTCGCGCACTCGCCAGGCCTGTGACGTCGAGCTGCCATTACGCACCTTGTTCGACGCCAGCGAACTGGAAGCGTTTGCCGAACAGGTCGGCCGGATCCAGGCGGCAGGCCAGCGTAACCGGCAAACCGCGATTGCCACGGTCGACCGCAGCCAACCGGTGCCGCTGTCCTATTCCCAGCAGCGCATGTGGTTCCTCTGGCAGATGGAACCGGACAGCCCGGCCTACAACGTCGGCGGCATGGCACGCCTGCGTGGCGTGCTGGATGTGGGGCGCTTCGAGGCGGCGTTGCAGGCCTTGATCATGCGCCACGAAACCCTGCGCACCACGTTCCCGAGCGTCGACGGCGTGGCCTGGCAAAAGGTCGCGGCGCAGACCGGCCTGCGTATGGACTGGCAGGATATCAGTGCGCTGGATGAAGCCGCGCGCGCGCAGCGTTTGCAGCAATTGGCCGATCACGAAGCCCATACGCCGTTCAACCTCGAAACCGGGCCGTTGCTGCGTGCGTGCCTGGTCAAGGCCGGCGAGACCGAGCACTACCTGGTGCTGACTCTGCACCATATCGTCACCGAAGGCTGGGCCATGGACATTTTTGCCCGTGAACTCAGTGCACTCTACGAAGCCTTTATCGACGAGCGCCCGTCGCCGCTGGCTCCCTTGCCGGTGCAGTACCTGGACTACAGCGTGTGGCAGCGCCAGTGGCTGGAGTCCGGCGAGCGCCAACGCCAACTGGACTACTGGACCGCACAACTGGGCAACGAGCATCCGTTATTGGAGTTGCCGGGTGACCGCCCGCGGCCACCGGTGCAAAGTCATCAGGGCGAGCTGTACCGCTTCGATTTGAGCGACGAACTGGCCGCCCGCGTGCGCGCGTTCAACGCCGAGCGTGGCCTGACCCTGTTCATGACCATGGCCGCGACCCTGGCCGTGTTGCTCTACCGCTACAGCGGCCAGACCGACCTGCGCATTGGCGCCCCCGTGGCCAACCGTATCCGCCCGGAAAGCGAAGGGCTGATCGGCGCGTTCCTCAACACCCAGGTGCTGCGTTGCCAGCTCAACGGGCAGATGAGTGTCGGTGAGCTGTTCGATCAGGTGCGCCACACCGTGATCGAAGGCCAGTCGCACCAGGACCTGCCGTTCGATCATCTGGTGGAAGCTCTGCAACCGCCGCGCAGTGCGGCGTATAACCCGCTGTTCCAAGTGATGTGCAACGTGCAGCGCTGGGAGTTCCAGCAAAGCCGCCAACTGGCGGGCATGACCGTCGAATACCTGGCCAACGATGCCCGCGCCACCAAGTTCGACCTCAACCTGGAAGTCACCGACCTCGACCACCGCCTGGGCTGCTGCCTGACCTACAGCACCGACCTGTTCGATGAACCGCGCATTGCGCGCATGGCCGAACATTGGCGCAACCTGTTGCAAGCCTTGATCGCCAGCCCCGAGCAGCGCCTCAGCGAGCTGCCGTTGCTGAGCGTCGGCGAGCAGCGGGTGTTGCAGGACAGTCTGGGTGTGGAACCCGGCGAACACCGTCTCGATCAGTGCATCCATCAGTTGTTCAGCCGGCATGCGGTCAAGCGTGGCGATGCGCCGGCGCTGACCTTTGCCGGTGTCACCCTCACGTACGCCGAGCTGGACGCTCGCGCCAATCGCCTGGCCTGGATGCTGCGCGAGCGCGGCGTGGGCCCGCAGGTGCGGGTGGGCCTGGCGCTGCCGCGCTCGCTGGAAATGGTCATCGGCCTCCTGGCGATCCTCAAGGCCGGCGGCGCCTATGTGCCGTTGGACCCGGAGTACCCGCTGGATCGCCTGCATTACATGATCGAAGACAGCGGCATCGGCCTGTTGCTCAGCGATGCGGCAATGTTCGAAGCCCTCGGTGAACTGCCGGCAACGGTGGCGTGCTGGTGCCTGGAGGATGACGCGCCGGTGCTGGCCAACTACCCGGCGAGTGAGCTGCCGTTCATCAGCCTGCCACAGCACCAGGCGTACCTGATCTACACCTCCGGCTCCACCGGTAAACCCAAAGGTGTGGTGGTGTCCCACGGCGAAATCGCCATGCATTGTCAGGCCGTGATCGAGCGCTTCGGCATGCGCCCGGACGACTGTGAGCTGCATTTCTATTCGATCAACTTTGACGCCGCCACCGAGCGCTTGCTCGTGCCGCTGCTCAGTGGCGCGCAGGTGGTGTTGCGGGCACAGGGCCAGTGGGATGCGGAAGAAATCTGCGCGCTGATCCGCACCCATCGCATCTCCGTTCTCGGCTTTACCCCCAGCTACGGCAGCCAGTTGGCGCAGTGGCTGGCAACGCAACAGCAGACCTTGCCGGTGCGCATGTGCATCACCGGCGGCGAGGCCCTGACCGGCGAGCATTTGCAGCGCATCCGCGCGGCGTTCCAGCCGCAGGTGTTTTTCAACGCCTATGGCCCGACGGAAACCGTGGTGATGCCACTGGCCAGCCTGGCCCCCGAGCAACTGGAAGAGGGCGCCGCCAGCGTGCCGATCGGCAGCATCATTGGTGAGCGCGTCGCGTACATCCTCGACGCCGACCTGGCGTTGGTGCCCCAAGGCGCGACCGGCGAGCTGTATGTCGGCGGCGCCGGCCTGGCCCAGGGTTACCACGAGCGGCCGGGCATGACCGCGGAACGGTTTGTCGCTGACCCGTTCGCGCGCAACGGCGGGCGCCTGTACCGCACCGGCGACCTGGTGCGCCAGCGCGCCGATGGCCTGGTGGAATACCTGGGGCGGATTGACCATCAAGTGAAAATCCGGGGTTTCCGTATCGAACTGGGCGAGATCGAAACCCGCCTGCTCGAACACACAGCCGTGCGCGAAGCCGTGGTGCTGGCCCTGGATTCGCCGAGCGGCAGGCAATTGGTGGCGTACCTGGTCAGCGACGCCGAGCACGGCGCCTTGCGCGAAGCGCTGAAGGCTCATCTGAAGGCACAACTGCCGGACTACATGGTGCCTGCGCACCTGATCGTGCTCGACAGCATGCCGCTCACCGCCAACGGCAAGCTCGACCGCCGCGCCCTGCCGGCGCCTGACCCCGAGGCCAATCGTCAGCAGTATGTGGCACCGCGCAACGCGCTTGAGCACACCCTGGCAGCGATCTGGGCTGCCGTGCTGAACGTGCAGCAAGTCGGCCTGGACGATAACTTCTTTGAACTGGGCGGCGACTCGATCCTGTCGATCCAGGTGGTCAGCCGCGCGCGGCAGGCGGGCATCCATTTCAGCCCCCGCGACCTGTTCCAGCACCAGACCGTGCAGACCCTGGCTGCCGTCGCCACGCGCACCGAGCGTGTGACCGCCGAGCAGGGCGTGCTCACCGGCAGCTCGGGCCTGACGCCGATCCAACAGTGGTTCTTCGACAGCGAGATTCCCGCGCGTCAGCACTGGAACCAGGCCCTGGTGCTCAAACCGCTGCAACTGCTTGAACCCCATCGCCTGGAGCAAGCGCTGTTGGCGGTGCTGGAACACCATGATGCGCTGCGCCTGAGTTTCAGCCAGCGCGATGCGCACTGGCACGCCGAACACTTGGCCGTACCCCAGGGCGGCGTACTGATGCAGGCGCACGTGCGGGATATGGCGCAGTGCACCGCGCTGTTCACCGACACCCAGCGCAGCCTCGACCTGCAACACGGCCCGCTGCTGCGTGCGTTGCTGGTGGACGGTCCCGACGGTCAACAGCGCCTGCTGATTGCGATCCATCACCTGGTGGTGGACGGTGTGTCGTGGCGCGTGCTGCTTGAGGACCTGCAGAACGTCTATCGCCAATTGAGCGACGGCCAATCGGTGAGCCTGCCGGCCAAGACCAGCCCACTGCGTGACTGGGCCGCGCGTTTGCAGGCCTATGCCAGCAGCGAATCCCTGCGTGAGGAACTGAGTGTGTGGCAAGCGCAGTTGGCCGGTCCCGCCGTGGCGTTGCCGGTCGACCGTGCCCACGGCTCGCTGCGTCATCGCGATGCCGAGACGGTCAGCGTGCGCCTGGACGCCGAGCACACGCGCCAGTTGCTGCAACACGCGCCGAGCGCCTACCGCACCCAGGTCAATGACCTGCTGCTGACTGCCCTGGCCCGTGTGCTGTGCCGCTGGAGCGGCCACGCGTCGGCGTTGATCCAACTCGAAGGCCACGGCCGCGAAACCCTGTTCGATGAGATCGACCTGACCCGCAGCGTCGGTTGGTTCACCAGCGCTTACCCGCTGCGCCTGACTCCGGTGGACATCGAAGAAGCGGCCGGGCAGGGCGCCTCGATCAAGGCGATCAAAGAGCAACTGCGTGGCGTGCCGCACAAAGGCCTGGGCTATGGCGTGCTGCGCTACCTGGCGGACGACCTGTGCCGGCAAACCATGACGGCACTGCCCAGCGCCGCCATCACCTTCAACTACCTCGGTCAGTTCGACCAAAGCTTTGGCAGCGATGCGCTGCTCCATCCGCTGGATGAGCCCGCAGGCCAGGCCCATGACCCGGATGCACCGCTGCCCAATCAACTGAGCGTCGACAGCCAGGTGTACGGCGGTGAGCTGGTGCTGCGCTGGACCTTCAGCCGCGAACGCCATGACACACACACCATCAGCGAATTGGCCGAGGCCTACCTGGCGGAGCTGCAAAGCCTGATCGCCCACTGCCTCAAGGACGACGCCGGCGGCCTCACGCCGTCCGACTTCCCGCTGGCGCGGCTGACGCAGCCGCAACTCGACAGCCTGCCGGTCCCGGCGCACGCCATCGAAGACGTCTACCCGCTGACGCCGATGCAGGAAGGCCTGTTGCTGCACACCTTGCTGGAGCCGGGCACCGGCCTGTACTACATGCAGGACCGCTACCGCATCAACAGCGCCCTGGACCCTGAACGTTTCGCCCAGGCCTGGCAGGCGGTCATCGCCCGTCACGAAGCCCTGCGCGCCTCGTTCTGCTGGAACGTCGGCGAAGACATGCTGCAAGTGATCCACAAACCGGGCAGCACGCCGATCGAGTACCTGGACTGGCGCGACGCGCCTGAAGCCGAGCAGGAGCCGCGTCTGCAAGCGCTGCTCAAGGCTGAACGCGAAGCCGGTTTCGATCTGCTCAACCAGGCGCCGTTCTACCTGCGCCTGATCCGCGTTGGTCAAGCGCGCTACTGGTTCATGATGAGCAATCACCACATCCTGATCGATGCCTGGTGCCGTTCGCTGCTGATGAATGACTTTTTTGAGCTCTATATGGCCCTGGGTGAAGGCCGTGATGCGCAACTGGCCACGCCGCCGCGCTACCGCGACTACATCGCCTGGCTGCAACGCCAGGACCTGGCCCAGGCACGCCAGTGGTGGCAGCAGAACCTGCAGGGCTTCGAGCGCACCACGCCGATCCCGAGCGACCGGCCGTTCCTGCGCGAACACGCGGGCCACAGCGGCGGCATGATCGTGGGCGACTGCTACACCCGCCTGGATGTCCGCGACGGTGCGCAACTGCGCGAATTGGCCCAGGCCCATCAACTGACCATCAACACCTTCGCGCAGGCGGCCTGGGCCCTGGTACTGCGCCGTTTGAGCGGCGATCGCGACGTGCTGTTCGGTGTCACCGTGGCCGGGCGCCCGGTGGACATGCCCGAGATGCAACGCACCGTCGGCCTGTTTATCAACAGCATTGCGCTGCGGGTCAAACTGCCGCAGGACGATCAACCGTGCAGCGTGCGCCAGTGGTTGAGCGACCTGCTCGACAGCAATATGCAACTGCGCGAGTACGAATACCTGCCGCTGGTGGCTATTCAGGAACACAGCGAGCTGCCCAAGGGCCAGCCGCTGTTCGATAGCCTGTTCGTGTTCGAAAACGCCCCGGTGGAAAGCTCGGTGCTGGACCACGCCCACAACCTGAACGCCACCTCGGACTCCGGCCGCACCCACACCAACTTCCCGTTGACCGCCGTGTGCTACCCAGGCGATGACCTCGGTTTGCACCTGTCCTATGACACCCGTTATTTCGACGAAACCACCGTGCAAGGCATGCTCGACGAGTTCAAGCGCCTGCTGCTGGCGCTGGTGCAAGGTTTTCACGGCGACATGGCTGACCTGCCGTTGATCGGCGAGCAGGAGCGTGAGTTCCTGGTGGACGGGTGCAACCATAGCGAGCACGACTACCCGCTGGACAGCAGTTACATCGAGCTGTTCGAGCGCCAGGTAGCGGCCCATCCACAGCGCATTGCCGCCCGTTGCCTGGACCAGCAATGGACCTATGACGAACTGAACCGGCGCAGTAACGGGCTGGGCCATGCCTTGATTGCAGCGGGCGTCGGCCTCGATCAGCCGGTGGCGCTGTTGGCCGAGCGTAGCCTGGACCTGTTGGGCATGATCGTCGGCAGCTTCAAGGCCGGTGCCGGTTACCTGCCGCTGGACCCAGGCTTGCCGAGCCAGCGCTTGAGCCGAATCATCGAGCTGAGCCGCACGCCGTTGCTGGTGTGCACCGAGGCCTGCCGCGCGCAGGCGCTGGAACTGCTGGAGGAATTGGGCTGTGCCGGGCGGCCCAAGTTGCTGGTGTGGGACACGCTGGCGGCCTCGGCGCAGAACCCTGGCGTTTACAGCGCCCCGGACAACCTGGCCTACGTGATCTACACCTCGGGCTCCACCGGTTTGCCCAAAGGGGTGATGGTCGAACAGCGCGGCATGCTCAACAACCAACTGAGCAAGCAGCCGTACCTGGACCTGAGCGCGACGGACGTGATCGCACAGACGGCGTCGCAAAGTTTCGATATTTCCGTGTGGCAGTTCCTCGCCGCGCCGCTGTTCGGCGCGCGGGTGGATATCGTGCCGAACACCATCGCCCACGACCCGCAAGGCTTGCTGGCCCACGTTCAGGCACACGGCATTACGGTGCTGGAAAGCGTGCCGTCGCTGATCCAGGGCATGCTGGCCCAGGAGCGTATCGGTCTCGACGGCCTGCGCTGGATGCTGCCCACCGGTGAAGCCATGCCGCCGGAGTTGGCGCACCAATGGCTATTGCGTTACCCGCAGATCGGCCTGGTGAATGCCTACGGCCCGGCCGAATGTTCGGATGACGTGGCGTTCTTCCGCGTCGACTTGGCGTCGACCCGTGGTACCTACCTGCCGATTGGCACACCCACCGACAACAACCGGTTATATGTGCTCGACGGTGCGCTGGAGTTGGTGCCGCAAGGCGCCGTGGGGGAGCTGTGCGTTGCCGGCACTGGTGTCGGTCGAGGTTACGTCAGCGACCCACTGCGCACCGCTGCGGTCTTTGTACCGAACCCGTTCGGTGCGCCGGGCGAGCGCTTGTACCGCACCGGCGACCTGGCGCGGCGGCGCAGCGACGGGGTGCTGGAATACGTCGGGCGTATCGACCATCAGGTGAAGATTCGCGGTTACCGCATCGAACTGGGTGAAATCGAAGCGCGCCTGCACGAGCAACCGCACGTACGCGATGCGGCGGTGGCGGTGCAGGAAGGCGTCAACGGCAAGCACCTCGTCGGCTACCTGGTTGCGGCTGATCAAAGTCTCAACCCCGCTGAACGCCTGGACCGTATCAAGCAACGCCTGCGTGCCGAACTGCCGGAATACATGGTGCCGCTGCACTGGCTGTGGCTCGAGCGACTGCCCCTCAATGCCAACGGCAAGCTCGACCGCAAGGCCCTGCCGACCCTGGAGATCGGCCAGTTGCACAGCCAGGACTACCTGGCCCCACGCAACGAACTGGAAACCACCCTGGCGGCGATCTGGGCTGAGGTGCTCAAGGTCGAACGGGTTGGTGTGCAAGACAACTTCTTTGAACTGGGCGGGCACTCGTTGCTGGCCACGCAGATTGCCTCGCGGGTGCAGAAAAGTTTGCAGCGTGATGTGCCGTTACGGGCGATGTTCGAGTGCAGCACGGTGGCGGAGTTGGCCGAATACATTGAGGGGCTGGCGGCCAATGAGATCAGCGCGGAGAAGGTGGATCGGCTGAGTGATTTGATGGCGGAGCTGGAAGGGCTCTGACCTCAGTTGCCTGTCAGGTCTCATCAGGGGCAAGCCCCCGACGAGACCTGACAGGCACTGCCTATTTGGGGCCCATAATCGTCGCCAGCTTGCCTGGCGACGGTGCGCCTTGCTGTTGCTGCAAGCCACCCTTGTCATCCAGGTAGAAAATTGCCGGCGTCGCCGACAATTCCAGCGCGTCCATCAATTTCATGTTGGCGTCGAGCTTGGCCTCGATGTCGGCCGGGATCTTGGCCAGTGCCTGCAACGTGCTGCCCTTGCCGGCGGCTTCGTGCTCCTTCAGGGCCTTTTGCGGGTCTTTGGCGGCGAACAGGGCGGCTGACTTGGCGGCGCTGTCTTCGCGGATGATACCCACCATGATATGGCGCAGTTGCACCTTGCCGGCCTTGACCCACGGCCGCGCCTGCTCCCAGAACATGTTGCAGTAGGGGCAGTTGGGGTCGCTGAACAGGTAGACGATGCGCGGTGCGTTTTTATCGCCGTCCTGGATCCAGCTGCTGTTTTCCATCTTGGCCCAGACTTCCTTGGCCATTGGTGCGTAGACCAGTTTTTCCAGGGGCGCGTTGCTCAGGTCATTGCCTTGGGCGTCGTAGAGGTTGCCGGCGATCACGTGTTTGCCGTCGGCGGTCAGGTACAGGGCCATGCCGCGGTTCTGGTACTGCGCGGCGTAGCCGGTGAGGCCGCTGGGCGCATCGAATTTGCCGAGGATCCTGGCACCCTTGGCTTCGATCTGTTTGATCGGTGCCGGCCAGTCTTCGGCTCTGACCAGAGTGGCCGCCGCCATCAGGGGCAGCAGGGTCAGCAGGTGGCGGAGGCTTGGCATGTCGGTTTCCTTTCTGGGGCGGTGTCGAAGGGTTCCATGGCGCGGGCCAGACTGGCCTGGGACAACTCGCCCAGGTGGCTGTTGATCAGGCGCCCGTCGGCTGTGTAGAACAGCGTGGTCGGCAACGCCATGGAGCCGACGGCCTGGCCGAGGCGGCCGCTGGCGTCGAACAATACGTTATCCAGCGTCAGGCCCTGGGTGGCCAGGTAGGTGCTCACGCTTTGCATACTTTCGGCCTGGTTGACGAACAGGAAAGTCACGTCAGGGCGTTGGCGTTGGGCGCGTTCGAGCACCGGCATTTCCCGGCGGCAGGGCGGGCACCAGGTCGCCCACAAATTAATCACCAGCGGGCCGCCCTTGTAATCGGTCAGGTGCACCTCTTGGCCTTCGGCCGTGCGCAAGGTGATGTGCGGCAGTTGCGTGCCCTTGTCATAGAGGTTCAGGGCCAGGCCCGTCAGGCCCCAGAACACCAGGCCGGTGATGACCGCGGCACTCAGTGGCTTGCGCAGCGCCGGGCGCCGCCAGCCGTAGGCCAGTGCGCCAAGGAGCAGCGCAATAATGCCGGGCCAGGCAAGAAACCCACCGTCACGCAGGTCGACCATCTGCAGCCAGTCGTCGCTGTAGTAACGCCAGTACATCAGCACAAAGCTGACGCGCGCCGCGAACATGCCCAACAGGAACAGGCTGAACAGCACTGACTCGGGGTTCTCACCGCCACGCTTGGCCACGCGCCAGCCCACCAGGGTGGCGAGAATCAGCGCGCTGATCAGCAGGATGTGATTCAGCGCAATGGCGAAGGTGCCGATGGTCAGGGTCAGCATCAGAGGGCGTCCCGGGCTTGATTCCAGCGTTGCAGGAAAGCCTCGGCATCGACTTCACCGGTGATGCGCTGGGCGCGGCGTTCCTCACCGTTGGGGCCGATCCAGATGAACGTGGGTGGACCCGGTACCTTGTAGCGTCCCAGCAGTTCGCGGCTGGCGGCGTTGTCGGCGGTGACGTCCAGGCGCAGCAGGCGCACGTCTTTCAAGGCGTCGAGCACTTCGGGGCGGCCGAACACCTGTTTTTCCATGATCTTGCACGCCACGCACCAGTCGGCGTAGTAGTCCAGCAGCACCCATTGGCCCTGGGCCTTGGCACTGTCGAGCTGGCTTTGCAGCACGGCAGAGTCGTTGACGGTCATGAAGGCGTCGTGGGCGGTCGGTGTGCCGATGGCCGGCGAACCGCTGTACACCTTCAGCGGCTGCCACAGGTCATCGCTGCCACCGGCGGCGCCCACCACCAGCACCGCGCCCCACAGGCCCAGCACCACGGCGCCGGCGCCGAATACCTTGGCGGCCAGCCCGTACTCCCGGGCCAGTGCCCAGCCGCAGTAGGCCATGACCAGGGCCAGTACGCCCCACAGGCCGATCCACAGGGTGTCGCCGACCACGGGGCGAATCATCAGCACGGCGGTGCCGAGGAACAGGAAGCCGAAGATGCCCTTGAGCACGTTCATCCACGTGCCAGGCTTGGGCAGGAAGCGGTTGCCCACGGTCACCAGCAGCAACAGCGGAATCCCGATGCCGATGCCCATGGAGAACAGGATTAAACCACCGTGCAGCGCATTGCCGCTCTGGGCGATATACAACAGGGCGCCGGCCAGTGGCGCGGTCATGCACGGCCCCACCAGCAGGCCGGACAGCGCGCCGAGCACACCGGCGCCGACCAGGCTGCCACCGCTTTGCCGGCGGCTGACGGTGTCCAGGCGATCACGCAGGAACGCCGGCAGTTGCAGTTCAAAGAAGCCGAACATCGGCAGGGCGAGGATCACGAACAGCGCGGCAAAGCTGCCCAGGATCCAGGGGGTTTGCAACAGGGCGGCGAGGTTGGCGCCAAGCAGGGCGGCCAACACACCGAGTGCGGCGTACACCAGCGCCATGCACACCACGTAACTGCCGGCCAGGGCCAGGCCGCGCCGTGGGCTGGCGCCGCTGCCTACCACCAGGCCGGCGAGGATCGGCAACATCGGTAATGAGCACGGCGCAAACGCCAGCAGCAGGCCCAAACCGAAGAACACCAGCAGGCTCCAACCCAGGCTGCGCTGTTGCAGGCCGCTGGCCAGGCTTTGGTCCTGGGCTTGTGCGGTGGCCGCGACGGCCGGGTTGCCACCCAGGTCGACGGTGATCGACTGCGGCGGGTAACACAGCCCGGCATCGGCGCAACCCTGCCAGCCCAACTTGACCTGGCCGGTGGCACCGGCCGGGATCTTCACTTCCAGGCCCTGGCGATACACTTGCTGCTCGCCAAAGAACTCGTCGCTGTGGGCTTCACCCTGGGGCAGCACGGGCTTTTCGGCCAGGCCATCGAACTTCATGCGTTGCTGGTACAGGTAATAACCGTCGGCAATCTGCCAATACAGCTGGGTCTCGCCGCTTTCCAGGCGTTCGGAAGTAAAGGTGAACGCCTTGCCCACTGGGAGAAAATCGGGTTTGGTCGCAAACGGGTCGCCCGGCGCGGCCTGGGCGAACCCCGCGAATAACACCAGCAGAAAGGTAAACAGATACCGCATGGTCAAGCCTTAGTTCGATGCAAGTGAGGCACACAATGTGTGGCGTTGATTAACCGATGATTAACCGGGCGCTATTCTAGAGCCTACGGATTGTCGGGTGTTGCGAACTTTGGCGGCATAATGCGCGCTTAATCCATGGCTTTTCTAATCGCCCCATCTTTCATGAAGGGTTCAGCATGCACGTACTGGTCTGTGAAGACGACGAACTGATCGCCAGCGGCATTGTGGCCGGCCTCGGCGCCCAGGGCTTTACCGTCGAGCGCGTGGCGACCGCGGCGGCGGCGCGGGCGATGCTCAAGGCGGCGACGTTCGACATCATGGTGCTCGATCTCGGCCTGCCCGACGAAGACGGCCTCAAGCTGCTGCAACAACTGCGCAGCCAGGGCCTGGAGATTCCGGTGCTGATCCTCACCGCGCGGGACTCGGTGACCAACCGCGTCGACGGCCTGCAAGCCGGCGCCGACGATTACCTGCTCAAACCTTTCGATCTGCGCGAACTGGCCGCGCGCCTGCAGACCTTGCTGCGCCGCATGGCCGGGCGCAGCGTCAACCTGATCGAACACGGCCGCTTGAGCTACGACCCCAGCAGCCGCGAAACCCTGTTGGGCGGCCAGCCGGTGGACCTGTCCCGGCGCGAACAGGCGCTGTTGCAAGCCCTGCTGCACAACAAGGGCCGGGTGCTGTCCAGCGAGCAACTCAAGGACAGCGTGTACGGTTTCAACGATGAGCTGGAAAGCAACGCCCTCAACGTGCATATCCATCACCTGCGGCGCAAGCTGGGCAACGGCATCGTCGAGACCGTACGCGGCCTGGGCTATCGCCTGGGCCCTGCCGATGACGGAGAAAACGCTTCGTGAAAAGCCTGCGCCTGCGCCTGACGTTCAAGCTCGGCGCCGCGTTTGTGCTGATCTGGGCCCTGGCGGCGGCCTGGATGCTCAACGACCTGCGCAACCAGATGATGTTTTCCCTCGACCAGCGCCTGGTCGCGTCGGCACGCATGGTGGCGGGCCTGACCGAGCAGATGCCGGGGCTGGCCAGTGTCAGTGGCGGCGCGCATTTCAGTGCCGAGCAGCTGCATGTGCCGGGCGGCATGGCGTGCCAGGTCAGTTCGTTGCGCGGAGAAATCCTCGCGCGCAGCCACACCACGCCGGATCAGGGCCTGGAGTCGCAACGCAGTGGCTTTCGCGACCAGATGATCGACGGCGTGGGCTGGCGCAGTTTTACCTTGTCCCGTGGCGACCTGCTGATCACCACCGCTGATCGCCAGGTGGAGCGTGAAGCGCTGAATATGTCGATCCTGCTGGCGGCATCGGTGCCGGTCGGCGTGGCCATGCTGGGCTGCCTGTGCCTGCTGTGGCTGGGGATCGGCCAAAGCCTGCTGCCGCTCAACCGCATGCGTGATGCGCTGATGCGGCGCAGTGCCGACTCCCTCGAACCGCTGCAGATCCACCCGTTGCCCAGCGAACTCAAGCCGCTGCTCGACACCCAGAACCAACTGCTGCAGCGCATCGCCAAGACCATCGAGCGTGAACGCCGCCTGACCGGCGACGCCGCCCACGAACTGCGCAGCCCGCTGACGGCGATCAAGACCCACCTGCAAGTGGCACGCATGACCGACGGCGCGGCGCGCGACCAATCCCTGGCCCATGCCGAAGAAGGCGCTGACCGCCTGCACCGCACCCTGGAGCAGTTATTGCTGCTGGCGCGGGTGGAAGGCAGCCTGTCGTTTGACGATGGCTTGCAGTCCAGTGCCGAAGAGGTCGCGCGCTTGGCAATCCAGGACGCCAATACCGGCGACAACGGCCGCATCGACCTGATCCTGCCGGACAACCTGTCCGGCGCGCCGGTGGACATGCCCGTGGGCCTGGCAGTCGCGGCCCTGCGTAACCTGCTGGACAACGCCTTGCGCCACACCCCGGCGGACACCCGTGTGGAACTGCGCGTGAACACCGGCCCTGACCGGGTGGTGTTCTGCGTGCGTGACCACGGCAAGCAGATTTCCAGCGAAGACCTGCAATACCTGACCCAACGCTTCTGGCGCAACGGCAACAGCGAAGGCTGCGGCCTGGGCCTGGCGATCGTGCAAGCGATTGTGCAGCGCTGCGCCTGTTCGCTGACGTTCGACAGCCAGGCCGATGGCCTGCGCGTTGAACTGGGCATGCCGCTGCGACGCTGATCCTTTTTCACGTGCCAAATAGTTACCGCCCGCCTGAGGTTCCAGCCTTCAGGATGGCGGTAATTTTTTTGCGCTTGAACGGGCCGAAAGACTCGGCCTGTATTGAAAAGGACGGTTCTTATGTTGGTCATCGACACCAGTTTCCCCGCCACAGGCTTCAACGAGCGTAATGGCGAGCCCGTCGCACAGTTGGTTTTGCACTACACCGCAGCCCCGTTCGCATCCGCCTTGCGCACCCTGACCGGGGAGGCGGTCAGCGCTCACTATCTGCTGCCCGACCCTCACGAGCCCAGCTATCGCGCCGCCGGTTATGACGAGTTGCGCGCGTTTCGCCTGGTCGACGAACACCGGCGTGCCTGGCACGCGGGCGTCAGCCAGTGGGGCGGGCGCGACAACCTCAACAGCCGCTCGATCGGCATCGAACTCGTCAATCTGGCGAGGGATGACGGCGGGGTGTTCACCTTTCCTGACTACGGCGAAGAGCAGATCGAGGTCCTGATCGCATTGCTTCGCGACCTGCTTGGCCGCTACCCGCAGCTTGGGCCGACAGACATCCTCGGGCATTCGGACGTGGCCTACTGGCGCAAGAGCGATCCGGGGCCGCGCTTGCCGTGGCGGCGATTATTCGAAGCGGGCATCGGCGCCTGGTTCGATGAGGCCACGCGGGCGATGTACCAGCGTCGGTTTTGCCTGGGGCTGCCGCCGGAGGTGGAGGTGGAGCGGGCTTTCCAGCGTTATGGCTACGCACCGGCGAAAAATCGCCAGAGCTTTGAACACCGCACGCGAGCCTTTCAGATGCACTTTCGTGCGCAGGACTATTGCGGGGTATTGGATGCGCAGACGTGCGCGATTCTGTATGCACTGAACGAAAAGTACCTGGGACTGTGTGGCTGAGGGCTTTTCGCGACCGGAGGAGTAAATCCTCTCCACGCTGATGCGTTTCCAGAACAGGAAATCCGTGCGCATGCCCCTGGGCCAGCCGCCAACGGATGGCAGTTTGGTCACCATTATCAGTGTATTGAGGGATCGAGAGATGTCAGTCGCTACCAGTCGTATCGAAGACGCCCCGGTGCAAGTCAGCCCGGCACCCGTGGAAACGCTCTATCAGTTCGATGAAACGCCACTGCTGGCCCGTCAGCGTCAGCAGGAGTCCAACGCCCGCAGCTACCCACGGCGCATTCCGCTGGCCCTGAAGCGGGCCAAAGGCATCTATGTGGAAGACGTGGAAGGCCGTCAATTCATCGATTGCCTGGCCGGTGCCGGCACCCTGGCGTTGGGGCATAACCACCCGGCGGTGATCGAGGCTATCCAGCAAGTGCTGAGCGATGAACTGCCCCTGCACACCCTCGACCTGACCACGCCGGTCAAGGACCAGTTTGTGCAGGACCTGTTTGGTCTGTTGCCGGCAGCGTTGGCGCGCGAAGCGAAAATCCAGTTCTGCGGCCCCACCGGCACCGACGCGGTAGAAGCGGCGTTGAAACTGGTGCGCACCGCCACTGGGCGCAGCACGGTGCTGTCGTTCCAGGGCGGGTACCACGGCATGAGCCAGGGCGCGTTAAGCCTGATGGGCAGCCTGGGGCCGAAGAAACCCTTGGGCGCGTTGCTCGGCAACGGCGTGCAGTTCCTGCCGTACCCGTATGACTACCGTTGCCCGTTCGGCCTCGGCGGCGCCGAAGGCGTGCGCGTCAACCTGCATTACCTGGAAAACCTGCTGAACGACCCGGAGGCCGGGGTGTTGCTGCCGGCGGCGGTGATTGTTGAGGTGGTGCAGGGCGAGGGCGGTGTGATCCCGGCGGACCTCGACTGGCTGCGTGGCCTGCGCCGTATCACCGAGCAGGCCGGTGTGGCGTTGATCGTTGATGAGATCCAGAGCGGTTTCGGGCGTACCGGCAAGATGTTTGCCTTTGAGCATGCCGGGGTCATCCCGGACGTGGTGGTGATGTCCAAGGCCATCGGCGGCAGCCTGCCGCTGGCGGTGGTGGTGTACCGCGACTGGCTCGACACCTGGCTGCCGGGGGCCCATGCCGGGACGTTCCGTGGCAATCAGATGGCGATGGCTGCGGGGTCGGCGGTGATGCGCTACCTCAAGGACCACGATGTGCCCGGCCATGCGGCGGCGATGGGCGAGCGCCTGGGCGAACACCTGCGCATCCTGCAGCGGGATTTCCCGCACCTGGGGGATATTCGTGGTCGCGGGCTGATGCTCGGCGTGGAACTGGTGGACCCGGATGGCGCCCTCGATATCCAGGGCCACCCGCCGCTGCACCGCCAATTGGCGCCGCTGGTACAGCGCGAATGCCTCAAGCGCGGGCTGATTCTGGAGCTGGGTGGTCGCCATGGCAGCGTGGTGCGCTTCCTGCCGCCGCTGGTGATCACCGCCGCCGAAGTCGACCGCGTGGCCGAAATCTTCGGGCGCGCCCTGACGGCGGCAGTGGCCAGCCTCTAATTTTTCGACGGTTTGGTACGTTTCTACAGATATCAGCGCTGCGCGTGGTGCGCAGCCGGCCTTTTAGCGACGGAGCACAGCAATGACCTCAGTATTTGACCGCGACGACATCCTGTTTCAGGTAGTGGTCAACCATGAAGAACAGTATTCCATCTGGCCGGACTACAAGGCCGTGCCGCAAGGCTGGCGCACCGTGGGCAAGAGCGGCCTGAAAAAAGAGTGCCTGGCCTACATCGAAGAAACCTGGACCGACATGCGCCCCTTGAGCCTGCGCCAGAAGATGGACGGCGCTGCACTGACCTGACACACCTTTTTTGTGAGCAGGGTGTCTTCAGGCATTCTGCTCTTTCTCCAACCCGCCCGACGCCCCCGTCACCACCTGCACACTCAAGCGTGGCGTGGCCAGGTCCAGCCCGGCCTCGTCCAGATGCCGTTTGAGTGACAGGTTGAACGCCCGCGACACTTCCCATTGTTTGATCGGCGCTGTCTTGAAGCGGGCGCGCAGGATCGCGCTGCCGGACTCAAAGCTCTCCACCCCCTGGATCTCCAGCGGCGACCAGATATTGCGGCGCTGCAAGGGGTCGTTGCGCATTTTCTGGCCGACATCGCGGATCAACTTGATCGCCGCATCGATCTCCATGTTGTAAGGGATCGCCACCCGGAAGATCGCGTAGCCGAACTCCCGCGAGTAGTTCTTGATGCTTTTGATTTCGCTGAACGGGATGGTGTGCACGATGCCGTCGATGTCGCGCAGGCGCACGGTGCGGATGGTCAGGCCCTCGACGGTGCCGAGGTGGCCGCCCACATCCACGTAGTCATCGATCGCCAGCGAGTCTTCGATGATGATGAACAGACCGGTGATCAAATCCGCCACCAGCGATTGCGCACCGAAACCGATGGCCAGGCCGATGACACCGGCACCGGCCAGCAACGGCGTGACGTTCATGCCCATGTTCGCCAGGGCGACGATGGCGGCGATGATGAAGATGGTCACAAACAGCACGTTGCGGATCAGCGGCATCATGGTTTGCGCCCGCGCATTGGCCAGGCCTTTGCGCGAGCGGGTGAGGGCGTGATGGATCGCAGTGTCGCTGAGGATCCAGATCAGCCAGGCAAACAGCAGGGTGCCGGCCAGGCCAAACAGCTTGACCGCGATGTCATGGCCTTCGCCTTCGGCAAAACCAATCAATGACAGGCCCCACACTCGCAGGCCCAGCTCGATAAACACCAGCCACACCGCCAGGTGCGCCAGGGTGTAGATGAAGCTCTTCAAGCGCTCGGAATACAACGCGTGACGCTTGTGCCCGCGCAATGGCTTGAGGGCGTGGCGACGCACCAGGCCGTTGATCACCATGCACAGCACCAGCAACACCGTGCACAACAGCGACTGGCGCAGGGCAGTGCTGGTGTCGCCGGCCGACAGGAACGTGGCAAACAGCGAGATGCCCACCAGCAACAGCGCCGGCAGGTACCAGAAGGTGCCGATGATCGACAGCGTGTCGGTGACCGCCCGGCGCGTGAGGCGGCGTGACAGCGGCTGGTTGCGGATCAGGTGGGCGATCGGCCGGCGGAAACGCAGGATAAACACGCCGGTGGACAGCGCCGCCATCACATTGGCCACGGTGGCTGCGGTATGGGCCAGATGCTGGCCGAGGGCGTTGACCAGGCGCGGGTCACTCAGGGCCTCGCCAAAGGCGGCAAAACTGCCGATCAACCACAATGGGCGGAAGGCCTGGCGCCGCAAAATATACAGCGCGCGATGGCGGTGCGGGCCGTCCAGCAGGGAGAAGGCAATCACGCAGATCGCCGAGAAACAGGTGCCGACCACCAGGGCGTAGGCCAGCACCATCGCCAGGGATTTGCCCAGGGACGAGGGCAGGGCGTAGCTCAAGTAAACCGTGATCACCAGGGCGATCAGCCATGGCCCCAGTTTGCGCAAGGCAAAGCGCAGCATGTCCCAGGTGCGTGGGTGTTGCGGCAGTTCTTCGGGCAGGCCGAAGCGTTCGCGTACGCGGTGGCTGAGCCAGATCAGCGCGGCGGCCAGCAGGCTCCATACCGCCAGGATCAGCGCAAAACCGAAGATGATCGGCAGCCATTCACTGGCCGGCAGCATCAAGGCGTCAAGTTCGTCCTTGGCCAGGTCGACCTCATTGGACCAGCGCCCCAGCGGGCTGTCGTTGCCGGAGAACTGTTGTTCCAGGCTGGACAGCGTGTTGCCGATCAACCCGAGCACGCCGGGTTCGGCGGCCGGCTGGGCCTTTTGGGTGGCGGCCCGCAGCTTTTTCAGGTCGCTGAGCAATTGGGTGCGCTGCCTGTCGTTTTCCAGGGTTTTGATCACCTCGTCCAGCGACTGCCCCAGAGGCACTTCGGCTTGAGGCTGGGCCTTGGTGGTGCCACCCAGCAGCCCAGGCAAACCCACGGCCTGGGCAGGCAAGGTCGGCAGCAGGGTCAGCAGGATGATCAGCAGATAAGAGGGCAGAGCGAACAGACGGGAAAGCACGAGGCGGTCAACCTTGGAGACGACGGGTTGGCCGAGTGTACGAGTGCCCGCGTCATTCGGCCAGTTTGGCGAGGATCTTGTACACCACAGTGCCCAGGATCAGCAGCATGCCGACCCACATGCCGAACACGCCCAGAGGCTTGTCGCGAAAGTTGAAACCCACCGCGAGCATGATCATGCCGATCAGAATAGGGATGAGCATGGCGTGGAAGGAGGACATGGAAATCATGAGACGACGGCCTTGTCGGAGTGGGAATACTGACAAGTCTAGGTCGGATTGCGGGAAGTGCAGATGATCTGGATCAGATGAATGCGGGAGGGGGAGAACCCCCTCCCGGATTGTCAGGGCAGGTCGCGACTGGCGTAGAACGCGCCCAGCACCTTCACCAGGTGCGCCAGGTCGTGGCTGCCGCACAGCTCACGGATGGAGTGCATGGCGAACGTCGGCAGGCCGATGTCCACGGTGCGCACGCCCAGGTGGCTGGCGGTAATCGGGCCGATGGTTGAACCGCAGCCCATGTCGCTGCGCACCACGAAGCTCTGCACTGGCACTTCTTCGGCCATGCACAGGTGGCGGAAGAACCCGGCGGTTTCGCTGTTGGTGGCGTAGCGCTGGTTGCTGTTGACCTTGATCACCGGGCCGGCATTGAGCTTGGGGCCGTGGTTGGCGTCGTGTTTGTCGGCGTAGTTGGGGTGCACGCCGTGGGCATTGTCGGCCGATACCAGCAGCGATTTTTGAATGGTGCGCACGAACTCATCACCTTCGGGCAACAGGCGGCGCAGGGTCTGTTCCAGCATCGGTCCATCGGCGCCGCACGCCGAGCAGGAACCGACTTCTTCGTGGTCGTTGCACACCAGCACGCAGGTTTCATCGCTTTCGCTGGTGAGCAAGGCTTGCAGGCCGGCGTAGCACGACAGCAGGTTGTCCAGCCGCGCACCGGCGATAAAGTCACCGTTGAGGCCAATCACCGCGGCGCTTTGGGTGTCGTAGAAGCTCAGCTCGTAATCGAGCACCACATCGGCATTGAGCCCATGTTCGCGCGCCAGTTGCTCGGTGAGCACGGCGCGGAAGTCCACGCGCTCGTCACCGGCGAACTGCGCGAGGATCGGCGGCAGCTCGGTCTGGGCATTGATCGCCCAGCCCTGATTAGCTTCACGGTTGAGGTGAATGGCCAGGTTGGGAATGATTGCGATGGGCAGCTTGAAGTCGATCAGTTGGCTTTCGACCTTGCCGTCGCGCCGGAACGTCACGCGGCCGGCCAGGGACAGGTCACGGTCGAACCAAGGCGCCAGCAGCGCGCCGCCGTAGACTTCCACGCCCAGCTGCCAGAAGCCCTGCCGTTGCAGTTCGGGCTGCGGCTTGACCCGCAGGCATGGGCTGTCGGTGTGGGCGCCGACCAGGCGGATACCGCCCTGCAACGGCGAGTGACGGCCGAGTTTGAAGGCGATGATCGAGGAGTCGTTACGGGTGACGTAATAGCGACCGTTGGCTTCGGTGGTCCAGGTTTCGCGCTCATCCAGACGCTGGTAACCCGCCGCTTCCAGGCGTTGGGCCAGGGCGGCAGTGGCATGAAAAGGAGTAGGGGAGGCCTTGAGGAAGTCGATCAGGCCTTGATTCAACGCTTCGCGCATAAATAGCTCCAGACAGCAATGCGCGGAGTTTACCGTATTGGTTTAGCTCGGTGGCGAAGAAGACGCAGAACAAATGTGGGAGCGCGTTTGCTCCCACACGCTTGGCCAATTGCCAAACTTAGAACGGCGCCGGGCACTCGAAACGCAAGCGCTCGCCGCTTTGCGGGTGCGTAAAGCTCAGCATGCTGGCGTGCAGGCACAGGCGTGGCCATGCCGCGAGGGCTTGTTCGTGGGCATACAGGCCGTCACCCAGCAGCGGGTGACCGATGGAGAGCATGTGCACGCGCAACTGGTGCGAGCGCCCGGTGATCGGCGTCAGTTCCACTCGGCACCAATCGCCACAGCGTTCCAGCACTTTCCAGAAGGTCAGCGCGTGCTTGCCGAACTCGTGGTCCACCACGTGGCGGGGCTTGGTCGGCGGGTCGTAGCGCAGGGGCAGGTCGATACTGCCGCTGTCCAGTTCCGGCTGGCCCCAGGCCAATGCGGTGTAGGCCTTTTCGGTTTCACGGTCGTGAAACTGGCGGGACAGTTCGCGATGGGTGTCGGCGTCGCGGGCCAACAGGATGATCCCCGAGGTTTCCCAATCCAGGCGATGGACGATGCGGGCTTCGGGGTAGCCGTTTTCCTGCAGGCGGGTGATCAGGCAATCCTTGTTGTCGTCGGCGCGGCCAGGCACTGAGAGCAGCAGGGTCGGCTTGTTCACCACCAGGACAGCGTCGTCCTGATGAAGGATATGGATGTTGGACAGCGGCATTAAACAGCCTCGTAACAAACGCCAACGGCGGCTCGACCGCCCAGGCCCCGCAATGGGATCAGGGTGATCGAGCCGCCGTGGCGGCCGCCTTTTCGATTAACGATCAGGCAGGGTGATATTGAGTTCCAGAATCGAGCAGCTGCCGTCATTTTCCAGGGCGACATGCACGTCATCGTTGCCGATATTGACGTACTTGCGGATCACCTCGACCAGCTCCTTCTGCAAGGCTGGCAGGTAGTCCGGGGTGCTGCGTTGGCCGCGTTCGTGCGCCACGATGATCTGTAGACGCTCTTTCGCGACCGATGCGGTACTTGGTTTTTTGTTGGCGCGAAAGAAGTCGAGAAATTTCATTGTTTAGTTGCCTCCAAAGATACGCTCGAAGAATCCCTTCTTCTTTACATCGAGGAAGCGATGTTCCACGGTCTTGCCCAGCAAGCGATCGACAGCATCGCTGTATGCCTGGCCGGCGTCGCTCTGGTCGTCGAGAATCACCGGCACGCCCTGGTTGGAAGCCTTCAGCACGGCCTGGGATTCCGGGATCACGCCCAGCAGGGTCACGGCGAGGATTTCCTTCACGTCTTCAACACCAAGCATTTCGCCATTGCTGACGCGCTCAGGGTTGTAACGGGTGAGCAGCAGGTGCTCTTTGATCGGGTCCTCACCTTTTTCGGCGCGCTGGGACTTGCTGGCCAACAGGCCAAGCATGCGGTCCGAGTCACGTACGGAGGAGACTTCCGGGTTGGTCACCACGATGGCTTCATCGGCGAAGTACATCGCCAGGTGAGCACCGGTTTCGATACCGGCCGGGGAGTCGCAGACCACGTATTCGAAGTTTTCTTTCAGTTCAGCGAGAACTTTGCCTACGCCTTCTTTGGTCAGCGCGTCTTTGTCGCGGGTCTGGCTGGCGGCCAGGACGTACAGGTTCTCAAGACGCTTGTCCTTGATCAGGGCCTGTTGCAGGTTCGCTTCGCCGTTCACCACGTTGACGAAGTCGTACACCACGCGGCGTTCGCAGCCCATGATCAGGTCGAGGTTACGCAAACCGACGTCGAAGTCGACGATGACTGTCTTGTGGCCGCGCAGAGCGAGGCCGGTACCGATAGCGGCGCTGGTGGTGGTCTTACCCACACCACCCTTGCCGGATGTAACCACGAGAATCTTGGCCAAGGTGTTTCACCCCTAAGGAAAAAGGACTTTTCAGCCCCTGAAAAACATCTCTTGAAACTCGCTGCAGGCGGACAGCCCTTGTAGGAAAAAGATGTGGTTCCCGTAAAGGGAACGCCAACTTCCGATTATTCCTACACAAGTATTGCCGGTTTCGCTGTGCTATCAGAGTCTAGAGATGCTTGGAAAATGCGGCAGTATCCGTTAAAGCCGGGTGATGTTCAACACATCGCCCGCCAGGCTGACTTGCACCCCGGCCCCCCACAGCGGGTCACGGCGCAAATCTTCGGAAACCTTGTACCGGCCTGCGATGGACACCAGCTCAGCGGTCAACTGCTGACAAAAAATACGCGCCTTGATATCGCCCTTGATGCCGGCGAGTGCACGTCCGCGCATCGGGCCGTATACATGGATGTTCCCATCGGCGAGAAGTTCCGCGCCGGGGCTGACCGAGGCGATCACTACCAGGTCGCTTCCATCGGCGTAAATCTGCTGCCCGCCGCGTACGGGAGAGGTGATGATCTTTGTAGGCTTGATCATCGGCTCCGGCGGTTTTTCCGGTTTTTTCTTCACTTCGTCGACTAACGGTTCCAGTGGACGTTCGCGCGCACCGGACGGCGGCAATACTGGCAGTTCAATGGCGATGGCGGCGGCAATGTCTTCAATACGGCTGGCACGAATGGCCAGAGTGCGCAGGCCATGGGAGCGGCACACGCGCATCAGACCGGGCAGATCGATGACGCCCTGGCCGGCCGGCAGTTTGTCCAGCGCCAGCACCAGCGGGGCATTGTTGAAGAAGTTCGGCGCCAGGGCGACCTTGGCGGCGAGCTGGCGGTCCAGGGCCTCGAGGTCGTTGCGGGCCAGTTCCAGCACGGTAATGGCGAGCATGCTGCCCTTCAGCTGGAACACGGGATCTCTGTCTAGCGGTTCGGTTTGGCTCATGGTCGGCATAAAGCGGCTTGTCACGAAAAGTGTCGAGACTTATAACGAGAACACTCACCCGCCGCAAGCCGAGTCGAACCGTTGTAGAATGCGCGGCCCTGTCTTTACCGGAATCTGTAATGGATCGCCCGCGTTTTCGAGCTGCATTCTTTCACCCGCGTTTCTGGCTGTTATGGCTGGGGCTCGGCCTGTTGTGGCTGGTCACCCAGCTGCCTTATCGCGCGCTGCTGACCATTGGTCGGCTGCTGGGCGCCGGCATGTACCGTGTGGCCGGCGAACGTCGGCGCATCGCTGCGCGCAACCTGGAACTGTGCTTCCCGGAAAAATCCGCCAAAGAACGCAAGCAACTGCTCAAGCAGAACTTTGCCTCCACCGGCATCGCCTTCTTTGAAATGGCCATGAGCTGGTGGTGGTCGCGCCAGCGTCTGGCGCGCCTGGCCCATGTCGAAGGCCTCGAGCACCTCAAACAGGCTCAGTTGGAAGGCAAGGGCGTGATCCTGATGGCCCTGCACTTCACCACCCTGGAAATCGGCGCGGCACTGCTCGGCCAAAAGCACACCATCGATGGCATGTACCGCGAGCACGGCAACCCGTTGTTCGACTTTATCCAGCGCCGTGGCCGCGAGCGGCATAACCTCGATTCCCTGGCCATCGAACGCGAAGACGTACGCGGCATGCTCAAGCTGCTGCGGGCCGGTCGCGCCATCTGGTACGCGCCGGACCAGGACTACGGCGCTAAACAAAGCATCTTCGTGCCGCTGTTCGGCATCCAGGCCGCCACCGTCACCGCCACCAGCAAGTTCGCCAAGCTGGGCAAGGCGCTGGTGGTGCCGTTCACCCAGGAGCGCCTGGCCGATGGCAGTGGTTACCGCCTGGTGATCCACCCGCCGCTGAGCGACTTCCCCGGCGAAACCGACGAAATCGATTGCCTGCGCATCAACCGGTGGATCGAAACGGCGGTGCGTGAATGCCCCGAGCAATACTTGTGGACCCACCGCCGCTTCAAGAGCCGGCCACCGGGCGAACCGAAGCTCTACGAAAAACGCCGTTAACACCGACTTTCCCCACCATGGAGTGACGCGATGCGCCCAGCTGAACCGGTTACAGGCTTGATTCTTTCCGGCGGCGGGGCGCGAGCGGCGTATCAGGTGGGGGTATTGGCGGCGATTGCCGAGTTGTTGCCGCCGGGGGCAGCCAATCCGTTTCCGGTGATCGTCGGCACGTCGGCCGGTGCGATCAACGCCGTGAGCCTGGCCAGCGGTGCGATGGACTTCAAGGCCTCGGTGCAACATCTCACCGCGTTCTGGCAAAGTTTTCGCAGCCATCAGGTGCTGCGCAGCGACTGGCCGGGCGTGGTGCGCCAGGCCAGTCGTTTCCTGATCCACAGCCTGTTTGGCTTCGGCCGCCAGTTTCCAGTGGCGTTGCTCAACAGTTCACCGCTGCGCGATTTGCTGCAGGACAAGCTGCACTTGGCCGGCATCGACGAGGCCATCCGACAAAAACACCTGCATGCGGTCGCTGTCACCGCGTTCGGCTATGAGTCGGGGCAAGCGGTGACCTTCTACCAGGGCGGCGGCAGCATCGACGCGTGGTTACGCCACCGGCGTATCGGCGTGCCCACCCAACTGACGGTTGAACACCTGTTGGCCAGTTCGGCGATCCCGCTGTTGTTTGCCCCGGTGAAACTCGACCAGGAATATTTCGGCGACGGTGCCGTGCGCCAGTCAGCCCCGATCAGTCCGGCCCTGCACCTGGGCGCCAGCCGCGTATTGGTGGTGGGTGTCAGCGGCAACCCACGGGGTAATGAGCCGGCGATACAACGCAGTTACACCGGCCAGCAACCGACCCTGGCGCAGATCGGCGGGCATATGCTCAACAGTACGTTCATCGACAGCCTGGAAAGCGATATCGAACTGCTGGAGCGCCTGAACCAGTTCAGTCACTTGCAGCCTGCCGACAGTGCCGCGCGCGGCCTGGCGCCGGTCGATGTGCTGGTGATCGCGCCGAGCCAGCCGATCGATGAAATCGCGGCGCGGCATCGCCAGGAATTGCCGGCGGCGTTGCGTCTGTTCTTGCGTGGGCCTGGGGCGACCAAGACGAGCGGGGCGGGGGTGTTGAGTTACTTGCTGTTCGAGGCGGGGTATTGCAGCGAGTTGATCGAGTTGGGGCGCAGTGATGCGTTGGCCAAGCGTGACGAGATCACCCGATTCCTGGGGCTTGACCCGAACTGAATGCGGAAGCTGGCAAGCCAGCTCCCACAGGGGCCGCGTCCCACTTTTAGAAGTGGTATTTGACCAGGAAGCTTGCGGTGTCTTGCGTCGTTTTGAACGCGCCGGAATCTTCGATCCCGTACTTGTTCTTCCAGTAGTCGTATTCAAAGCCGACATACAGTTGTTTGTCGCCCCAATGCAGCGCCTTGCCCAGGTCATATTTGACCTGCGGGTTGAAGTGCAGGTTGGCGTGGTAAGTGCCGCGGGCGTTCTTGTCGTTGTCCACCACCCAATCCATAAAGCCGTCGATCACGATGTCGGAATTGCCCACCGGCAGGGTGTACGACCACACCGGAGTGATCTGCCACACACCGTCGCCGGCGCGATTGCCTTCGGTCTGGCGCTGGTAGAAGTTGAGCTGGAAGTAGTCGAAACCGGGGATGTTCAAATCAAAGCCGGGACCGACCAGGTACGACTCGTTATCGCCTTCGCCGAACTCGTAAGTGAGGGCCAGCAATACATCCTTGATCGGGCCGAAAGACAGGTCCTTGTCGAGTATCTTGCCGAATGACAACCGTGGGCTGATCTCGCCGTAATAGGTGCTCGGGCCGACGTTGCCGTCTTCCTTGCCGTTGTAAAAGATGCGGTCGACGAACACAAAGTTGTCGCCGTACTTCCACGCGTCGGCGTGTTCGAAGGTGACGGTTTGCTGGATCTGCGGGTTGACGGTAAAGCTCTTGCCCCACAGGTAGGTCAGGCTGTTGTTCTGCCACTGCAATAAGTCACCGGCCACGGCCTGGCCGCCGGCCAGCAGGGATCCTGCCAACATCAGGCCTTTGAACATAGGTTTCATTCGGTTGCTCCCGAGTTAAAGTTTTATGGTTTTTCTTTTACGCAGGCGCTCTGGTGTGGCGCCTTTGGGTTCGCTGAAAAACTCGTCTGATTGGTCAGCTTTATGGCTACAGCAAAAGCCGCGCCAAGGCGGTAAAACCACCGTCGATTCAAGCGGGCGCGGAGAATACTGGCTCCCAGGTTTGGGCTCAAGTGCGCCGTTACAGCGCGCACGCGGCGACAATGGGGCATGCTTTAGCTGTGGGCGTGCCCAACGGCAACGCGCTCAGCGCCGCCGAGGATGTTGAACAGGATGTTCAGCGACAAGGCGCTGAGGGTGGCCATGGCGATGCCGCTGTGGGTGATCGGGCTCATCCACAACGGCAACTGCGCGAAGAACTCCGGGCGCACCACGGGAATCAGGCCCATGCCGATGCTCACCGCCACCAGCAACTGGTTGCGGCGGTCGGCGATGTCGGCTTCCTGGAGGATCTTGATCCCCGTGGCCGCGACCATGCCGAACATGGCAATCGCCGCGCCGCCAAGTACCGCCGGCGGGATCGACGCCACCAGGTACGCGGCCTTGGGCAGCAGGCTGAGCACAATCAGGAAGGCGCCGGCCATGATCGTCACCGAGCGGCAACGCACGCCGGTCATCTGCACCAGGCCGATGTTCTGGGCGAATGAGGAGTGGGTAAAGGTGTTGAAAAAACCGGCGAAGAACGACGCGCCGGCATCGCACAGCAAGCCACGGCGCAGCATCCTGGGCGTGACCTCCTGATCGGTGATTTTGCCCAGGGCGAGGAACATGCCGGTGGACTCGACAAAAATGATCACCACCACCAGGCACATCGACAGGATGGGGGCCAGCTCGAATGTGGGCATGCCGAAATGCAGCGGCGTCACCACCTGCACCCACGGCGCCTGGGCCAGGCCACTGAGGTCGACCATGCCGATGGCCCCGCACAAGGCGTAGCCCAGGCCCATGCCGATCAGCACCGAAATATTCACCCAGAAGCCGCGCATAAAGCGGTTGATCAACAGGATGGTGGCCAGTACCAGAGCGGCGATCGCCAGGTAAATCGGCGACCCGAAGGTGGCTGCCGCGCTGCCGCCCCCGGCCCAGTTCACGGCCACGGGAAACAGCGACAGGCCGATGGCGGTGATCACGGTGCCGGTCACCAGGGGCGGGAAAAAACGTACCACCTTGGACATGAACGGCGCGATCAGCATGCCGAAGAACCCGGCGGCGATGGTCGCGCCGAAGATGCCCTGCAGGCCGATACCGGGCATGCCGGCCATGGCGACCATGCTGCCGACGGCGGCGAAACTGGCGCCCATCATCACCGGCATGCGAATGCCCACCGGGCCGATGCCGAACGATTGCACCACGGTGGCGATGCCGGCGACCAGCAGGTCGGCGTTGATCAGGAAGGCGATTTCTTCACGGCTCAGGCCCGCAGCCTGGCCGATGATCAGGGGGACGGCGACGGCGCCGCCGTACATCAGCAAGACGTGTTGCAGGCCTACCAGGATCAGTTGCAAGAGAGGCAGCCGCACCATGGCGGGCACGGCAGAAGTCTGCGGTTCTAACTGGGACATGCAACACCTCGAATCTTTTTATTGTTGTGTTGGTTGGAGCGCGTTTTCTATGGCAACGCAAACCCTGTGGGTGCGGGCAAACCCGCACCACCGGATTTGCATCAGGCTGTCAGTTGGTACGTGCCCCTTGATTGATCCAGGTGCCGATCAAGTCCCGCTCCTGCTGGGTCATCTGCGTGATGTTGCCCAGCGGCATGATCTGGCTCGCCACGGCCTGTGCTTGAATGCGCGCCGCTTGCTGCTGGATCTGCGCCGGCGTATCGAACATCACGCCGGCCGGGGCGGTGCTGAACAGCGGGCTGGTCGGCTTGGCCGAGTGGCACACGGTGCAGCGTTGTTCGATCACGCTGTGGACCTGGGCGAAGTCCGTGGTGGCCTGCGCGGGTGCGGGTTCCACGGCGGGTGCGGCAGGTGCGGCGGGTTTCACGCCACCGCCCAATGCCGTTTCCGGCAGTGGCTGGTACTCAATGGCTGCCGGTGCCTTGGCAATCGGCTCGGCCGGCTTGGGCCCGGTGACGTACGCCAGGCTGATCATCGCCAGGGCGCCAACCGGCAAGGTCCACGCATATTTCTGGCTGTTGTGCCGGGTGTTGAAGTAGTGGCGCACCAACACCGCCGCCACCGCGATCCCGGCCAGGATCAGCCAGTTGTATTGGCTGCCGTAGGTGCTCGGGAAGTGGTTGCTGATCATGATGAACAGCACCGGCAAGGTGAAATAGTTGTTGTGGCGTGAGCGCAGCAGGCCCTTGGCCGGCAGGGCCGGATCCGGGGTGCGGTTCTCGGCGATGGCCGCCACCAGCGCGCGTTGCGCCGGCATGATGATGCGGAACACGTTACCCACCATGATGGTGCCGATCACCGCACCCACGTGCAGGTAGGCGCCACGGCCACTGAACACTTTGCTGAAGCCGTAGGCCGCCGCAATCAACAGCACGAACAGGATGAAACCAAGCAGGGCAGGGCGTTTGCCCAGGGCCGAGTCGCAGAGAAAGGAGTAGATGAACCAACCGGCGAACAGTGAACCGATGCCCAGCAAGACGCCTTCGGTGCCGCTCAGGCTGCTGCCGGGGGCGAGCAGGTACAGCGTCGGGTTGAGGTAGAACACCACGCACAGCAGCGCAACGCCTGACATCCAGGTGAAGTAGGCTTCCCATTTGAACCAGTGCAGGTTGTCCGGCATGGTCGGCGGCGCCAGTTTGTATTTTTCCAGGTGGTAGATGCCGCCACCGTGGATCGCCCACAAGTCACCGGCCAGGCCGCTCTTGGGGTTGACGCGATTAAGGTTGTTTTCCAGCCAGACAAAGTAGAAAGAAGCGCCGATCCAGGCGACGCCAGTGATCATGTGAACCCAGCGCACGCTAAGGTTCAGCCATTCCAACAGATGTGCTTCCACAGTCTTTACCTCTCGCCTGTCACCCTTGTTGTCGGGTGATCCGGCCTTCTCTTATTGGTGGGGGGCGAGGATCAACCGCTCATCCTCTTTGAAAAAATGCTCATCGCAGTTATTGCCTGTGCCACTGCGATCAACCACCAGGAAGTCATCCCGCTTTTCGATCGTCAGCACCGGGTGGTGCCAGACGCCGCGATGGTAATTAATGCCCTGCCTGCCGTTGGTAACGAAGGCGCGGACCAAGCCTGATACAGGTGCATCGCCAAGTGGCGCGACCACGATCAGAAAGGGGTTGCCGAGCAGCGGAATGAAGGCCTGGCTGCCCAGCGGGTGTCTCTCCAGCATGCACACGGTCAGCGGCATCTCCAGCGCATCGGCGCGGAAGATGCTGATGATTGCGTTGTCCTCAGGCTGTGCGGTTTCTACCGTTGCCAGCTTGTGAAAGCGCATGGTCGAGCCGTTGTTGATCATGAAGTGATCGCTGCCGTCGGTTTCGATAACGTCTCCGAAAGGGGCGAAGGCTTCTTTGGTCAGCGGTTCGATCATCAATGTGCGCATGGCTGTCTTCTTATCTTGTCTATAGATCGTTCCCACGCTCTGCGTGGGAACGCTGCCTGGACGCTCTGCGTCCGATCGGGTGTTATTTGGAGACCTTGCCCAAAACCCGCAGGCGGCTCACACCGCCATCCGGGAACACGTTCAGGCGGATATGGGTGATCGGGCCCAGTGCCTTGATCTGCTCGGCGAAGGTGTGTTCGGCGTGCATTTCCAGTTTCTGCGCCGGCAGCAGTTCGCGCCAGAACAGCGATTGGGTTTCGATCTGGCTGTCGGTGCCGCCCTTGACGAAGGCGCCCTGGATCGAGCAGGTGTCCGGGTAATTGCCTTTGAAGTGCAGGGTGTCGACGATGATTTTTTCCACCTCGCCTGGGTGGCCCAATGCGACGATCACCCAGTCATTGCCCGGGGTACGACGACGCGCGGTTTCCCAGCCATCGCCCATGTTGACGCCACGGCCTGGGTTGAGGATGTTGCTCATGCGCCCAAAGTGCTCGTCGGAGCAGGCCAGCGCGCGGCCACCATTGAGTGCGGCTGCCAGGTCAACTTGTTCGTTGTCGCCCACCGAAGACCAGTCGCGGTACGGCACGCCGTACACACGCAGACGGGCCACGCCGCCATCCGGGTAGATGTTGAAGCGCAGGTGGCTGAAGGCCTGGTCGTTGTTGATTTCGTGGTAGTGGTGGCTGTTGCCTTGCAGCTCGACGGCCGACAGCACTTCGGTCCACTGAGTGTTTTCGTCCGGCTCGCCCGAGGTCAGGAAACAGGCTTCCAGGGAGGCCGACGGCGGGAAGTTGCCGGTGAAGAATGAAGTGTCGATGTCCACGCCCTTGATCGAACCCGGTACGCCGAGTTGAATCACCGCGCTGTCGTAGCCTTCGAAGCGCTTGCGGCGAGACTCCCAGCCGTCCATCCACTTGCCGTTGTCATCGAAAACGCCCTCCTTCCACACGGCCGGGGTCGGCTGGAACAGACGGTTGGCGTCAGCAAACCAGTCGTCGGTCACCGAGAGAATCTTGGTGCCCAGACGGGCATCGGCCAGGTTGACGAATTTTTCGAAAGGTAACGGTTGCGCTTTCATTCTTCTTGTCTGCCTTAGATAGAGTGGCTGGGGATGGTCGTTTAGAGGGTCAGTAAACGGAACAACGCGATCTTGTTGATCTCGTCCAGCGCGCACTTGAACTCGGTGTCTACCGAGTGGTGAATGCGCGTTTCGAACGCGGCCAGGATTTGATGCCGGTTGCTGCCTTTTACCGCCATGATGAAGGGAAACTTGAACTTGGCCTTGTAGGCCTCGTTCAGCTCGGTGAAGCGTGAGAACTCTTCGGCCGTGCAGTGGTGAATCCCCGCGCCAGCTTGCTCATCGGTACTGGCTTGGGTGAGTTGGCCCTGGACGGCGGCTTTGCCGGCCAGGTCCGGGTGAGCGTTGATCAAGGCCAGCTGGCGGGCATGATCGGCACTCAACAGGATGTCGCTCATGCGCTGGTGCAGGGTTTCGATCTGGTCGATCGACGCATCCTGGCCCAGGTCGAAGGCCTTTTCGGCCACCCATGGCGAATGTTCGTAGGTATCGGCGAAGGCGGCGACGAAGGCATCGCGGCTCAGGGTCGATGGCTTGAGGGTCTTGAACGCCGTCATTTCGCCGCTCCCGTGTACGGGTGGGTGTCGTGCCAGTGACGGGCGATGTCCACACGGCGGGTGAACCACACCTGCTCATGACTTTTGGCGTATTCGATAAAGCGCTTCAATGCGGCCAGGCGCGCCGGGCGGCCGATCAGGCGGCAATGCAGGCCGATGGAGAGCATCTTCGGCGCCTCGGCCCCTTCGGCGTAAAGCACGTCGAAGGCATCCTTTAGGTACTCGAAAAAGTCATCACCCTTGTTGAAACCCTGCACCTGGGTGAAGCGCATGTCGTTGGTGTCCAGGGTGTAGGGGATCACCAGGTGCGGCTTGCCGGTGGGGGTGTCAGGTTCCCAGTAGGGCAGGTCGTCGTCGTAGGTGTCGCAGTCATACAGGAAACCACCTTCTTCCATCACCAAACGACGGGTGTTGGGGCCGGTGCGTCCGGTGTACCAGCCCAGGGGGCGTTCGCCGGTCAGCTCGGTGAGGATACGGATGGCTTCGAGCATATGCTCGCGCTCCTGGGCCTCGTCCATGTACTGATAGTCGATCCAGCGGTAGCCGTGGCTGCAGATCTCGTGGCCGGCCTCGACCATGGCACGGATCACATCCGGGTGGCGCTGGGCAGCCATGGCCACGGCGAAGATGGTCAGCGGAATATCGAATGCTTTGAACAGCTTTAAGATGCGCCACACGCCGGCACGGCTGCCGTATTCGTACAGCGACTCCATGCTCATGTTGCGCTCACCCTGCAACGGCTGGGCCGAGACCATTTCCGAGAGGAACGCTTCGGATTCTTTGTCGCCATGCAAAATATTGCGCTCGCCACCTTCTTCGTAGTTGAGTACGAAAGACAACGCGATGCGTGCCTTGCCCGGCCAGTGGGGGTGAGGAGGGTTACTGCCGTAACCGATCAGGTCGCGTGGGTAGTCAGCGCTCACTGCAGTCTTCCTTCTTGTTCGTGGTAGCAAGTGCGTGGCAGCCAGCGGAAAGACCTGGTGGCGTCACAGCGATGGGCTGATTGTATACAACTTGATGCGCACTTTGTAAGCCTGTATTTCTGCATTTTTTCCAGGCGCTTGTCACGGTATGCACCTGCAAGAAACTTGCCCATCTGGTCAGTAAATGGATGAAAGGTTGTTTAAAAGCAATGCTTAGTGGTCATTTATCGTTAAGACGGCGCGCCAAACCTCTGCGAAAAACTTTGTGGTTTTTATTGTGTACAATTTTTATGAAAAATGTCTTAATCAGCCCGTCGCCGATTTTTTGTGCCCTGTAAAGGGGCGGCCTTTTCACTCGACTTAACGGAGCCCCGTGCCATGGGACGACTGACCACACACGTACTGGATGCTGCCCACGGCTGCCCCGGCAGTGCCATCCAGGTAGAACTGTACCGCGTCGATGGCGCTCAGCTCGAACTGGTCGCCAGCGCCGTGACCAACAGTGACGGCCGTTGCGATGCGCCGTTGCTGCAAGGTGATGACTACCGTAGCGGCGTTTACCAGTTGCAGTTCAGTGCCGGCGACTACTACCGCGCCCGTGGCGTGCAATTGCCGCAGCCGGCCTTCCTGGATGTGGTGGTGCTGCGTTTCGGTATCAGTGCCGAACAGGATCACTACCACGTCCCTCTGCTGATTTCGCCTTACAGCTACTCCACTTATCGCGGTAGCTGAGCGTCACCTCGCTTCACACCCCCAAAGCTCTTCGTTGGTTTCGCCCGCGCACACTGCGGGCTTTTTTTCGTCGGCCGCCAGCCTCCGCAGCACCTGCCTGACGCCATCTATGTAACGCCAGCCGTGCGCGTCGGCCGCCTAACCTGCGCTTTTCAAGCGAAGAGCGAATGCAGGCATGGAACCCGAACAGTTGCTGTCTACGGAAAACGACCCAGGGGCACAGGCCCACCCACCCGGTGGCCGGGCCTGGTGGGAGCGGGTATTGAGCGAGCGCCTGCAGACCAGTGCGCACCCCAGTCACCTGCTCAACCGGTTGTATGACGCTCAGAGGCGCTGCGCCGCGCATGCCCACGTCCTGCAGCAGGCGCTGGTGCGTTCGCCGCGCATCAGTCGACTGATCCGACAGGCTCTGCGCGAAACCTTCCAGACCGATCCCGACGCGTTGCGGCTCAATGTGCCATTGACCCGCCGCGACCCGCCCTGGCGTCCCAGCTTGACCGACACGGTGATGCGTCTGCTCGCCGAGCGCAGCTGTGCCAGGGCCGAGCACCTGAGTGAACAGGCGTGCCGGGTCGGGGCGCTGGCCGACAAGGTGTTGGATGAGGTGCTGGATGAGGACCTGCTGACGCGGATCGAAGCCGCAGCACCGGCGTACTGGCAGGTATTGGCCGAAGGCGACATGTGTTCACGCCGTCAGCGCTGGTGCGCGTTATATAAAACCTACGTGGCAGACCATGCGCTGTTGGCCCATGCGTTGAATCAACTTTCCGACACGGGCCTGGCCATGCTGATGACCCTGGTTGAGGCGCCCACGGCCCAAGCGCGCACGCGGGCCGGCGGCGCGCGCGCCGGGTTGCAGGTGGCCGACGTGGTCTGCCCGGGGCAGGTCAACAGCCTGACTGTGTTCAGCGGTGCGCTGCATCTGTTCTATGCCGGCGACACTGCCGATACGCGCCAGGTGCTGTTCCTGCCGGGCTTGGACCCGCTGTTCTATGAGTTCAGCACGTACGCGCACTGGCAACGCGATTTTCCGGCGCTGGCCCAGGCCCATTGGGGACGGTTATGGGGCGTGCTGCCCCTGCGTGATCGCCACCGGTTGCCCGATTGGAACATCAACGGGCGCGCGCCGATGAGCGCAGGCCACCGGGGCACGCTGATCACAGACGATGCCCTGGCCCACAGCGCCGAGGCGTTGTTGCAGGTGCAATGGGACAACGAACTGGCCACATTGCTTGAGGTGAACATCGCCTACCTGTTTCCCGACAATGCCATCAAGGGGACCGCCATGAGCCCTGCCGAGCGCTTGTTGCATGTCGAGCAAGGGCGCAGCGCCGCCTGTGTGCAGCCCGGCTTGAAAGCCGTGCTGGCGCAGTTGCTGGAACGTGACAGGCAGCGCCGGCGCCTGGAAATCAGCTTCGCCAGCCTTTCGACACGCCTGCCGTTGCGCACCTGCGAAGCCAAGGTGCGTCGCCACGAGCAGGCCTTGCAAAGCCTGCTTGATCCGCTGGATCCCGGCCGGGAAAGCCAGGACTTCGGCACCGTCGTCGCGCTGCACCACCAGTGGCAACAGGCACGTGCGCGCTGCGCCGCGTTGCTTGATGGGCATGAAGAGCGTCTGGATGACCCGGCGTTCTGGCGCGCCAAGGGCGGCGGGGGTGACAGCGTGGAGCAAAGCCTGCTGGCCGCCCGTGGCTCGGCGCTGGTGGCCGAAGCCCAGCTGCAGCATCGTTTGAAGCGCATCGATGGTCTTTTGCTGGCGCGGATCAGCGCCGTGGTGGATCCGCCGGCGCGCGCGCGTGAGGCTGACCGCAGCCAGGTACTGGCGCTCAGCATCGGCGGCCAAACCCAGCCCAGGTACTCGCTGGTGGGGGCGTTTGTGGTGGCGGGAGGCGCTGAGCCCGGCGATGTTTCCGCCAGCCAGGCGGTGTTGTTGTACGTGCCGGGCAGCGAGGGTGGCCTGCAACGGTTCAGGTCCCTGGCGGTGCTGTCCCAGCGCGTGCAGGCCAGTTTCACCGCGGGCGAACCGGGCGCGCTCTGGCACTGCATCGCGCGTGGCCAGCGCACTGCCGCGCGCGCCTGGGTCCAGGGCCTGGCTGCACAGAGTGTGCCGGTGGTGTCGTTCGAAACGATCGACGGTGATGCCATGAAGGCCGGGCTGCAGGCACAGCTCGCCGCCTTCGCCGAGGCGCGCGAACGCCTGCAACGCAATGAGCGGTTGTTCAGCGAGGTGAGCGACACGGCGCTGGCGATGCGCCTGTTAGCGATGGAAACCTCCCGGAACCTGCAGGTGCCGTCAAACGACGCCCGCGAACGCGCGCTCAGCAACATCGAACTGGTGATTGCCGCTGCGCGGCTCAGCGCGGCGCTGCCGGTCGGCACGGTGGATGCGCCGGCGTCGGTGCGCAAGCAGCGCAGACGACTGTTCGTGCGGCAACAACACAGCGCGCTCAACCTGCAACGCTGGCTGGTCAGGCACCTGGGGGACGTTGAGCATTTCGGCCGTCAACGCTTGATCCGACAACTGACGCAGGACGGGGTGTACCCGCAGGTGAATATCGACACCCCGCTGTTCGATGTACCCGACGATGTGAGCATGGTCTGGGCGGGCCATCCCGAGCGCCTGCCCGGTGAGGCCGGACCGAAAACCGTGGTCAGTCCCCAGCGCACCACCTTCAGCTTTGTGCAACTTGCGCTGCATAACCTGGACCCCGAAGCACCGTGGACCCGCTGGCGCCTGAACCACATGAAATGCCTGGACCCGGCCTGGCGGGCGCGCTTGAACGTGGACTACCTGATCAGGACCATCGCCGCCCTGGATATCGGCGGCCACTACGAGCGCAAGATTTTCCAGGTGTGTTATGGCGAGGACGGCATGGCAGCGACGGCCCAGGCCGCGCCGCTGTTGCATGAGTTGTTGCGCAGGCCGGTTCGGCGCGAGGCGAAACTGCAGTTGATCGATGCCCGGCAGCGCGCGCTGAGCGACAAAGGTGTGCGTTTGTTCGAGCAGGCATTGAAGGCGGCGTCTAGGCCGGGACGGGCTGCTTCGTCGTTGTCCGTGGTCCGGCTGGAGGCGCTGACCTTACCGTGGGCGCGACACATCGCCGGGATGGTGGTCATCCAAGACCGCCACAGCCCTCATTGCCTGCTGTATTGGCCGCAGGCCAACGGCTTACCGACGCTGACCGAATACCCCGACCTCAATGCCTTGCGTCAGGCCTTGGTGGCGCAAGGGCAGACGAAGGAGGCCCTCGCCGCGTTGGCCAGCAGTGTCGCCGCCGGCTCCGAAACCGAAGCACTGGCCAGCTACCCCGGCGAGCTCAGGGCACAAGTGGAACCAGCCTCGCGTTGGCGCTGCATGCTGGAGCGCTCCAGACTATTCACGCTTTCGTCGGTGCTCGGCCCGGCCGTGGCGGTGGGCAGATGCCTGTATCAATGGTTCCAGACCAAGCGCGTATTTCCGGCGACGACCCTGAGCGAGATAGAAACCGAACTGCACGAGCAGCGCGACGCTGATCCGCAACAATGGCTGGGGATCAGCGCCACGAACGCCGAGGACATGCTCGGGCTGCTGGCCCACGCGCACGTGCTGCAGGTGCAGCGTCAGGCGCGCGCCGAATCCAATTCCAGGCACAGCCTGCAAGCCTATCGCGCCTGGCGCCAGGATGAAGCCACCGCGCGGGTGACCCGTGGGCTGCTGGCGCTGATACCGCTGGTGGGGCTGGGGGTGTTGGCTTATGAGGCGCTGGTGGCTGCGCGCCGGTTTTATCACAGTGGCAGTGCCGACGATGCTGTCGAGTTGGCCATCACCCTGCATCAAGTGCTGATCGAGGTGGCGCTGACGTTTGTGCCGGTCAAAGGGGCAGGCGCGGTGGCCAAGCCGCTGACGGGCGCGTCTGGACGCTTGATGGGCTCGGCGTTAAGGCACTTGCGTCGCGGTTATCGCAGGCTGGGCACCCTGGCTGTGGGGCCGCCGCCGTCGCCCATCCGGCTCAAGGGCGTGGACCTCTATAAGCTGCCCGGCGCCGCCAGCGAGGCCATCGAGCTGAAGGCGCCGCTGGACAAGGGCACATTCATACGCAACGGCGAACACTATGTGCCCGACGCCAACGGCCAGCGTTTTGGCGTCTACCAGCGTGAAGGCGAGCAGCGGTTGCGTTTCAGAAACCGGCAGACACCAGGAGAAAACGAGCTGTTCGTGTACGTCGAGGAACCACGGGATTGGTTGCTGGGCGCGGACCGGTTGGAGCCACAGCCGGGGACCAGTGCCGGCGCGGGGCCTTTCTGGCAGCCCACCCCGTCGTCCACCCCGGTCAGTTGGGCCCCGCCCTCGCAGTATCTGGCCGGAGACCTGACAAAACGCGCCCACAACCTCACCAGTTACTGGCGCGAATGGGGGCAGGCGCTGGACGCCGCCCAGGTCAGGGAGTTGGTGCCGGACAAACGGTTGTACATCGCCGATGGGCGACGAGGGGCGCTGCTGAAAATAGGCGAGCACTATTACGACACGCTCCCGGCCGGCGCCCAGTCCCAATCCGATGTGGTTTTCCTCAAGCCCAGGGGCGAGCTCATGCAGAGCATCGATCAGTTGACCCGCTGCCTGAGTGAGAACCTTCCCCAGCAACCTGCGCCTTTCACCTTTGGCGAAGACCTGCGCTGGACGGCGCGCGAACCGCTGTTCAGTCAGCCGCTGCCTGCTTCAATGGGCGCGCGCTTCCCGGACCTGACCCCCTCAAGCGTTCAGCAGGTCACGCGCCGTTTGGTGGAGCTGGCCGATGCGGGCACCGCTGTGACCGGTACCCGCCTGTTGAACATCCGCGCGGCGCTGAATAAATGGACGCCTCGCAGCGTAGGCGCAATGGTTGAAACCGATGATTTGCTGACCATGCTGCGGCCGCTGAGCCCACGCAAGAAAGGCACGCTTTATGTCGGCGCGGACACTGAAGTGGGAGGCTTCGAACGGGTGGACTTCTACCTGCCTGCTGCCCTGGACGTAAAGTTATTCAGCAGGCGCACTGGTGACAGGGCGACCACACACGCTCGGGTAACCGCCAGCGCCGATGCGGTCAGCGATGTTCTCAGGCGCCAGGGGTTTGTGGTCAAGCGAGTGCCCGTTCCACACCATCCTCAATACCTTCACTTGGACTGCACGCACCCGGCATCTGGTAACCGGTATTTCGTGTTGATCAAATGGTTGGACGGTCGAAGCCTTTCCATGAAGCTCGGCAGAGAACGCGCGATGTCGCATGCCTGGCTAATGGATAAGAGCAGATTGCACCCGGACATCTACAAGCCATTCCAGGCGGCCCAGGAGCAGGGGCGGCTGGTCAAACTGTTCGCGGGGATCCAGAACGTCAACCCGCCCACCGTGTACTTCATCAGGCCGGCCGACCTGCCATAGGTTCGACCGGCTTAAGGGAGGGGGGTCAGTGGCTGAGCAACGATGCGGCCCCGGCGCCGCCAAACAACCCGGCGCTCACGCGATTGAACCAACTCTGGCCCTTGCCGCTGCGCAGGTACCGCGCAGCACCATGGGCGCCGAGGCCGTAAGCCAGCTTGCACAGCAGGTCGAGCACGGTCCAGGTGGCGATCATGATCAGCAACTGCGGTAAAAACGGTTGCTCACTGCTGAGAAACTGCGGCAGGAACGCGGCAAAAAACAGGATGTCCTTGGGGTTGCTGGCGCCCAGTACAAAGGCGCGGCCAAACAAGGCACGAAAGCGCGGCACCGCAGCCGCTTGCGGCACAACCGCGCCCTGGGACGGCAGGCGCGATTGCTGCCAACTCTGCCAGGCGAGGTAGAACAGATACAGCGCACCGGCGATCTTCAAGGCGCTGAATAGCTGCTCCGAGGCCAGCAACAGCGCGCCCAGGCCCAGGGCCGAAGCGCTCAACAGACAGATCGAGGCAAACACTCCGCCGAGAAAGGCCGGATACGAACGGCGCAGGCCGTAGTTGAGGCTGTTGCTGATCATCAGCAACGACAGGGGGCCTGGAATCAGGATCACGATCAAGGCAGCGGCGCTGAACAGCAGCCAGGTTTCCACACTCATTACAGTTCTCCAATCATGCAAAAGCCCCGTCCGAAGGCGAGGCAGTGTTCGCCACTTCCCGATTTACAGGAAGACAAACTTGGCGATGAAAATTGCGCACAACGCCCACAGGCTCAAGGAAATTTCCTTGTGCTTGCCGGTGCCGGCCTTGAGCGCCACGTACGTGATAAAGCCCAGGGCGATGCCATCGGCGACCGAGAAGGTCAGCGGCATCATGATCATGGTGACGATCGCCGGAATGCTGTCGGTGGCTTCGTCCCATTCGATATGCGCCATGCCGCTCATCATCAGCATCGCCACGTAGATCAACGCGCCCGCCGTGGCATAGGCAGGAATCATGCCTGCCAGCGGTGCAAAAAACATCGCCGCCACAAACAATACGCCCACCGTGACGGCTGTCAGCCCGGTGCGCCCACCGGCGGCCACGCCCGCGGCACTTTCTACGTAGCTGGTTACCGGGGGCACGCCGACCATGGCGCCGAACACGCTGGACGCACTGTCGGCTTTCAAAGCGCGGGAGAGGTTTTCGATCCTGCCGTCGGGGTTCACCAGACCGGCGCGCTGGGCCACGCCCATCAAGGTGCCGGCAGTGTCGAACATGTGCACAAACAGAAAGGCAAACACCACGCTGATCATGCTGACGTTGAACACGCCCATCACATCCATGGCCATCCAGGTCGGCGCCAGGCTCGGCGGGGTGGCGACGATGCCCTGATACTGCACCAGGCCCAGGCCCCAGCCGGCCAGCGTCACGGCGATGATGCTCAGCAGGATCGCGCCGAATACACGGTGATAGCTGAGGATCGCGATCAGCAAAAAGCAGATGGCCGCCAGCAGTGGCGCCGGTTCATGCAGTGAACCCAGCTTGATCAGCGTGGCCGGGCTGTCGACGATGATGCCGGCGGTCTTCAGGCCGATCACCCCGAGAAACAGACCGACACCTGCGCCCATGGCATGGCGCAGGCTCACCGGGATGCTGTTCAGCAGCCATTCGCGAATGCGCGACAGGGTCAGGATCATGAACAGCACGCCCGAGATAAACACCGCGCCCAGCGCGGTTTCCCAGTTGTAGCCCATGGTTCCGACCACGGTGTAGGTAAAAAACGCATTCAAACCCATGCCCGGCGCCAGCCCCACGGGCCAGTTGGCGTACAGGCCCATCAACAGGCAACCGAGTGCTGCGGCAATGCAGGTGGCGACGAACGCGGCGCCGTGATCGATGCCGGCGTCGGCCATGATGTTGGGGTTGACGAAGATGATGTAGGCCATGGTGATGAAGGTGGTGAGGCCGGCGATCAGCTCGGTCTTCACTGTGGTGCCATGCACGCTCAATTTGAACAGGCGTTCCAGCCAGCCCTGCTTGACGGGGGCGAGGTTTGGCGGGGCAAGGTCCAGCGGGGCTTCGGATTTGCGGCTATCCACAGCGAGTACTCCTCAAGCATTTTATTGTTATGTCCAGCGCCAAGGCGCTGTGAGGTACCTGCGGGTTTGTTGACTGAAAGGTCAGGAACTCGCACGAAGCGAATTATGCTTTTGTATACAAATAAAGCAAATAATGTTTTGTATTTTGTGTGCGAAAGAGATGAAAGGCAACGCCCACATGACGCCTGTGGCGAGCGGGTTTGTGCACGTTGGGACGCGCAGCGGCGCTTCAGGGGCTCAAGGTTGGCCCGCAAGTGCCTGGTTCACCGCCAACCATCCGTTCACCGCCTCTTCGCCGGCCTCATTGAACGCGCGTTGCAACAACTTCACCTGTTCACGGCGTAACGACTGCTCGAAACGCAGCCCCTCTTCGGTCAATTGCAGCAGGCGTTTGCGCTTGTCGGTCGCGGACGCAACGCTGTCCACCAGATGCATTTCCTGCAATTGGCGCAGTGGCATATTCAGCGCCTGCTTGCTCACACCGAGTAATTCCAACAGCTCCTTCACGCTCAACGTCGGGTAGCGCGCGATAAAAAAAACGATGCGCTGGTGCACCCGGCTCAGGCCGCGACGCTCGAGCATTTCGTCAGCCTTGGCGGTAAACGCCTGATAGCCGAAGAAGAACGCCTCCATGGCTTGTTGCTGGCTGGTCTGGTTTTTAAGGTCAAGCATATTGACGTATCTACTCGGGTCGGCGTAATTTCGGTCAACCAGTTTGACGTATTTCCTACAGCCTTCGCTAGCGGTGACCTCCATGGCCTTCTCTGAACGTGTGACACGCCTTAAAAGCTCCCTGATCCGGGAAATTCTCGCGGCGGCCCAGCGCCCGGAAGTGATGTCGTTCGCCGGCGGTCTGCCGGCCGAAGCCATGTTGCCCGCGCTGAACTGGGACGACATGCCGTTGAACATCGGCCAGTACGGCATGAGCGAAGGTGAACCGCAGCTGCGCGAACTGCTCGCCGCCGAAGCCCGCGCACTGGGCGTGCCGTGCCAGGCCAGCCAAGTGCTGGTGGTCAGTGGCTCCCAGCAAACCCTGGACCTGGCGGCCAAGCTGTATATCGACAAAGGCACGCAGATCCTGCTGGAAGGCCCGACCTACCTGGCCGCGTTGCAGATCTTCCAACTGTTCGGCGCCGAATGCCTCACCGTGCAACTGGAAGCCGACGGCCCGGACTTGGCCGCGTTGCGCGACAACCTGGAGCGCCATCGCCCGGCATTCATCTACCTGATCCCGACCTTCCAGAACCCCTCGGCCGTGCGCTACAGCGACGCCAAGCGCGACGCCGTGGCGGCCTTGCTCGATGAGTTCGGCGTGACCCTGATCGAAGACGAGCCCTACCGCGAACTGAGCTTCGACGGCGCCAGCGCGCAGCCCATCGTCAGCCGCCTGACCAAAGCCAGCTGGATCTACACCGGCACCGTGTCCAAGACCCTGTTGCCCGGACTGCGTGTGGGTTACCTGATCGCCAGTCCCGACCTGTTCCCGCATCTGCTCAAGCTCAAGCAATCGGCCGACCTGCACACCAATCGTGTGGGCCAATGGCAGGCGATGCAGTGGATCGGCACAGAAAAATACCAGCACCATCTGGGGCAACTGCGCCATTTTTACCGCGAGCGCCGCGATGCTTTCCAGGCCGCCCTCGAGCGCCACTTTGGTGAGCTGGCCGACTGGCAAGTGCCCCAGGGCGGATTATTCTTCTGGCTGACCTTGAAACAACCGCTGGATACCCGCACCTTATTGGCCCAAGCGCTGGAGCAGAACGTCGCGTTTATGCCCGGTGAACCGTTCTTCTCCGAGCCGGACCGACACCTGGGCTCGTTGCGCCTCAATTTCAGTCATATCGACCCGGCCCGCCTGGACGAAGGTCTCAAGCGCCTGGCCGCGGTGGTCCGTCAAGCACAGCACGCGCAAGCGGCATAAGGGGAGCCCCATGTACAAGGTTTATGGCGATTACCGTTCGGGCAACTGCTACAAGGTCAAGTTGATGCTCAACCTGCTGGGCATTCCGTACCAGTGGGTGGATGTCGACATCCTAAAGGGCGATACCCAGACCGCAGAGTTCCTGGCCAAGAACCCCAACGGCAAGATCCCGGTGCTGGAACTGGAAGACGGCACATGCCTGTGGGAGTCCAACGCGATCCTCAACTTCCTGGCCGACGGCAGCGAATTTCTGCCGACCGAGCCGCGCCTGCGCACCCAAGTGCTGCAATGGCAGTTCTTCGAGCAGTACAGCCACGAGCCGTACATTGCGGTAGCGCGGTTTATCCAGTTTTACCTGAACATGCCCGAGGATCGTCTTGAGGAGTACAAGACCACCCACAAGGGCGGTTACAAAGCCCTGCGGGTCATGGAGCGTCAGTTGCAGGCCACGCCGTACCTGGTGGGCGAGCAATATTCGATCGCCGATATCGCGTTGTATGCCTACACCCATGTAGCCCACGAAGGCGGGTTTGATTTGACGCCTTACCCGGCCGTGCAGGCGTGGTTGAAGCGCGTGGCCAGCCATCCCAAACATGTGGCGATGCTGGATTAAACGCCGGTCAAATGGTGGCAGCGGATGTAGGACCGCTCACACAACCCCCATAGCGGGTCGGTGTCGGTCAGATCGCGGCGAAGCGCTTGTCGAGGTAATCGATGATCACTTTGGAGTCATACATCCAGGTGGTCTGGCCGTTTTCTTCGATGCGCAGGCACGGCACTTTGATCTTGCCACCTTGCTCCAGCAGGGTCTGGCGGTCCTGCTCGTTGTTTTTCGCATCCTTCAACGCCACCGGTACGTTCAGGCGGTGCAGGGTGCGACGGGTCTTCACACAGAACGGGCAAGCGTGGAATTGATACAGCGTCAGGCCTTTGGCCGCCGCATTGACCTGCGCCTGTTGTTCGGCCGGGCGCTGCTTTTTGCGTGGACGGGTCAGGAAGTCGCCCGCGATGATGACGTGGCCGAGGCCCACTCGAAGTGCTTTGACGAACATGGCTGTTACCTCTTGCCCAGAACTGAGGGGGCGCAGCTTACCTGATTTCTGCAGACGAAAAAAAACCGGCGATGAACGCCGGTTTTTCCTACCCGGCCCGTTACTTGATCAGGCTGAGGAATTCGCTGCGAGTGGCCGCGTTTTCGCGGAACTCTCCGAGCATCACCGAGGTGATCATCGAAGAGTTCTGTTTCTCCACACCGCGCATCATCATGCACATGTGCTTGGCTTCAATCACCACGGCCACGCCCAGGGCGCCGGTCACTTGCATCACTGCATCGGCGATCTGGCGGCTGAGGTTTTCCTGGATCTGCAGGCGGCGCGCATACATGTCGACGATCCGCGCGACCTTGGACAGCCCCAGCACCTTGCCGCTGGGGATATACGCCACGTGGGCCTTGCCGATAAACGGCAGCAGGTGGTGTTCGCACAGCGAGTACAACTCGATGTCCTTGACCAGCACCATTTCGCTGTTGTCGGAGCTGAACAAGGCACCGTTGGTGACTTCTTCGAGCGTCTGCTCATAACCGCGGCAGAGGTACTGCATTGCCTTGGCGGCACGCTTGGGCGTGTCGAGCAGGCCCTCGCGGGAGACGTCCTCGCCGAGTTGGCCGAGGATCGCGGTGTAATTCTGTTCCAATGTCACAGCACTGTTTCCGTATGGGTTGCAGAACGGTACGGTGTATGCCTGTACCAATGTGAAGCGTTTTTTCACCGCAAATACCGCAGTGTGCGCTGATTATTGGCGCACATAGTAGCGTAGGTATGCCGACAGGTGTATTCCTGGTCGATGCTGATGTTAGAGTCGGTCTCCAGTCAGGAGGACTCAAGGACACCACTGGAACGAAGCATTTCTGAGCGGGCCGTGCTTTTTGCCAAGGCTAATCGGACACGCATAGCCAGGGAATTGGCTTGTTTGGAGCGCTATCCAGGCGAAGAGTATCCCGTCTCGGTCTTTATGGCCGGTTCTCCTGGCGCGGGTAAGACGGAAGTATCAAAGTCCTTTATCCAATTGATGGAAATCCATGGTGCCAAGGCTCTTCGTATCGACCCAGACGATTTCAGAGCGTATTTTCCCGAGTACACCGGTGCGAATTCGAGTCTTTTTCAGCGTGGTGTAACTGTCATGGTTGAGCGGGCCATTGACCTTGTTTACCAGCAGCAGCAGTCGTTTATTCTGGATGGGACACTGGCGAATCTCGACGTTGCGCGAAAAAATGTTCAACGTGCGCTTGATAAGGCAAACCGGTCGGTTCAAGTCATCTATGTTTATCAGAAGCCGCAACTGGCGTGGGAGTTTGTGCTTGCGCGTGAGGCCATAGAAGGCAGAAATATCCCCTGCATGGAATTCGTACGCCAGTTCTACGCATCCAAGGTAACCGTATGCCAACTGAAACGTGAGTTTCTGGGAGATCTTCAGGTCGACGTCATTCTAAAAGACACCGATGGAAGCGACGCCGAGATTGGTATTGACCTTTCAACCGACGAAATTGACGAACTGGTCAGGCAGCCCTACCATCCAGATCAACTTGAGCAATTGTTGACCGGAGTAGCCTCATGAAAGGCGAAATCACGGAAGCATTAGAAAAATACCCTTCAACGACCCTGTCCGATTTTTTCCGAAGCTGTTCGGTAGAAGAGAGGCGAGCGGTTTATCGAAGCGCAGCCAATACTGCGATCACGATGCAAAAAGCCGTGATTTCCCTGGCTAGAGAAAAAAGGGCTAAAGAGCTCGCCAGCGAATAGACGCGAAAAAGGAAGCCCAGCCAGCGTACTGGGCTTTTTTATTTTTACTCGTCGCGCCCTTCCATCATCGTACGCTTGAGCATCACATACACCGCACCCGCGCCGCCGTGGCGGGCCTGGCACGAGGTAAAGCCGAGTACCTGGGCATGCTGACGCAGCCAGGTATTGACGTGGCTTTTGATCATTGGCCGCTTGCCATCCAGGCGCACGGCCTTGCCGTGGGTGACGCGCACGCAGCGGATTTCGAACTTGGTGGCTTCGGCCAGGAAGGCCCACAGGGTTTCGCGGGCTTTCTCTACGGTCATGCCGTGCAGGTCCAGGCTGCCTTCGAAGGGGATCTGACCGGCCTTGAGCTTACGTATCTGGCTTTCCTGCACGCCGTCGCGCGCCCACATCAGCTCATCTTCAGGGCCCACGTCGATCACGAACTGGTCCGACAGGCCATCGACCGTGGTGGCGTCGGTGCGCACGGTCGCGGCCTGGCGCAGTTTGGCGATCTGCGCCCGGTCAGCCTTGGGTTTGCCGGTGTCGGCGCGGTCGTGCTTGATCGGCTTGACGCCGCGCAGCTCGTTTTTGAACAGGGAAAAGTCGTCGTCTTGCATGTCAGCCTCCGCGAAGGGCGGGCAGTTTACCTAATCGCGGCGGCCCGGGCGCAGGAAACGCTATCCAAGCGCCACTAGTCGTGCTTTTTCATCAGGTGTGAGGCGATGTTCAGCGACAGCGGCTGGCGCATTTTGCGCCGGCTGCGGCGCCACAACCACACGCCCAACCACAGCACCACCAGCCCGACGCCGAGCAAGAGGGCTGCACCGCCTGGGCTGGCATTCAGTTCCCCGAGCGCCGGCGAGTGACCCAACAAACCGGCGCCACCAGCGCCGGCCAACAACAGACCTACGATCGCCAGCAGTGCGGCAATGCCGGCCACCAGGCGCAGACGCCAATTGCTCGGGCCCTTGGGGCGCAAGCGACGAGCGTCAAAACCATCGGATATCTTCATTCCGACCTTTCCTCCAGGGTATCGGCCCTTCGACCGGAAGATGCACAGGTTGTTCCTGTACGGGAGGCAAATGCGCCAAATGAGCAGGCTTTGCAGATGAGCGGGCCACTGAAGCACCGCTCACCGGGAGGTCGATCAGATCAGGTCTTTGGTCAGCGCGAGGGTGGCGAAGTTGTCGGCCATGATTGCCATCTCCGTCTGCTGCACGTGCTCGGCAGTCAGGATGCCGCCTTTATAGGGCAGGTCACGGGTGGCACAGGCGTCTTCCACCAGGGTGCAGCGAAAGCCCAGGTTCTTGGCGGCGCGCACGCTGGTGCTGACGCTGGAGTGGCTCATGAAGCCGCAGACGATCAGGTCCAGGGAACCGAGGTCCTGCAGGTGTTTTTCCAGGCCAGTGCCGTGGAAAGCGCTCGGCAGCAGCTTGCCGATGATGGTCTCGTCACCTTCAGGCTCGAGGCCGGGAATGAACTCCCCGCGCTCGCCTTGCGGGTCAAACAGGCCGCCGACGGTGCCCAAGTGGCGCACATGCACGATCGGGCGCCCGGCGTTGCGTGCAGCACCGACCAGTTGTTTGATGTTGCCGACGGCGGCGTCCATGCCCGAAAGGGCGAGTGGGCCACTGAGGTATTCCTTCTGGGCGTCGATGATCACGAGGGTCGCATGGGCAAGGTTGGCAGCTGCGTAACCACGACCGCTGAGTTGAAACATCGTCTTTGGAACGGACATTCTGGGGCTCCTGTGAGGGGGGCTTTTGCGACATTGTCCACTGGCTGAGCGGTTCTGTGAATCGCTACGATCGTAAGGTACGCCGTTGCTGGCGTGCAGCCATGTCAAGAGGTGGGCTTGTTTATTACAAAGCCGGCAAATTGGATGAAATCCGACGTATGGCAACACGTTTTCGTACATCGTCGGTACAGGCGAAGGCTGTTAGAATCGCCAGTCGTTTTTTCCAGGAGCTTGCCCCGTGATCACTTCCCGCCTGCGCACTCTGCGCGACCATATCCGTTGGGCTGTCAGCCGTTTCCATGGGGAAGACCTGTTTTTTGGCCATGGTACCGACAATGCCTGGGACGAAGCTCGGCAATTGGTGCTCGGCGCCTTGAACCTGCCGTGGGAAATTGCCGACAGCTACCTGGACTGCAACCTGGAGGAAGAGGAAATCTCCCACGTGCAGCGTTTGCTGCATCGGCGCATCCATGAGCGCGTGCCCACCGCTTACCTGCTGGGTGAGGCCTGGTTCTGCGGCATGTCGTTCATCGTCGACAAGCGAGTGTTGATCCCGCGCTCACCGATTGGCGAACTGATCGAAAACCGCTTCGAGCCCTGGTTGGCCCAGCCGCCAGCTCGCATCCTTGATCTGTGCACGGGCTCCGGCTGCATCGGCATCGCCTGCGCGTACGAGTTCCAGGACGCCGAAGTGGTGTTGGGCGATTTGTCCTTCGAAGCGCTGGAGGTGGCTAACCAGAATATCGAGCGTCATGGCGTGGACGAGCGCGTGTACACCGTGCAGGGCGACGGCTTTGATGGCCTGCCGGGGCAGCGTTTTGACCTGATCGTGTCGAACCCTCCGTACGTGGATGCCGAAGATTTCGCTGACATGCCGGACGAGTACCAGCACGAACCGGAGCTGGGTCTGGCCTGTGGCGACGATGGCTTGAACCTGGTACGCCGGATGCTCGCCGAAGCGGCGGACCATCTGACCGAGAAGGGTTTGCTGATTGTCGAAGTGGGCAACAGCCAGGTGCACGTCGAAGCGCTGTACCCGGAGGTGGACTTTGCCTGGCTGGAGTTCCAGCGCGGTGGGCATGGGGTATTCATGCTCACGGCCGAGCAGTGCCGGGCGCATCAGGCGGTGTTTGCTGCGCGGGTTTAACCTGACAGGTTGAAAAGGCTGGATTTAATGTGGGAACGAGCAAGCCCGTTCCCACAATTGCATTCGGTATGCACAGGTAAATCGTGACTTACCGGTGAGTGGCAATCCAGATCAACAAGCCCGCCTGAAACACGGTAAACGCCACCAGGCAGGTGATGGTAAAGCGCAGACCGCTGTCCTCGCGCTTGAACTTGGTGACCTTTTCTTCTTCCTTGCGCAGCTTCACTTCCTGCTCCAGCAGGTTGTGCTCAGCCTGTTGCAGCATCTGCGCGGCTTCAAGGATCTCGACAAACTGCACCTTCTCGGTGTTCCAGCTGTCCAGCACATCGCTGACCTTGCCCGGCTGCACGTTACCTTTCAAATGCTGCACATCGGCGTAGGCCACATCAAAGCCCTGGACACGCAGGAAGTGATCGCGGCGCAGGCGTGTGGCTTCGTTGAGCGCGTCCTTGTTGGCCAGGTCGACACCGTCGACACGGTAGTGTGACCACTTCTTTTTCGCCCACGCCGCGCCTTGGGCCACCAGGAAACGGCCGATCCCCCTGTTGGCCGGTTCGATCTCCAGGCTGTTGCCCGGGCCGAAATGCACGCGATGGGTGTCGTGATCGACCCAGATATCCAGATGGTTCTGCTCGCGCCGCACACGCTGACCGGGCAATTGGATAACCATGCGCAGCAGGCTGTGATGCTTGTCATTGCGCTCGGCATAACCGAACTGCACGAACCGCAGCGGCCGCACGCCGGTGGCGCGGTCAGTTGCCAGGGGCGCCAGGCGCAGCATCTTGAAATGCTCGGCCTGAACGTCCGCCCACGGCAGGGGGGCGGTGTTGGTGGCCTCGGTCGTTTCAACCGCGGTTTCGGCGGTCGGTTCGGGTATTGCTTCAGAGGTTGTCATGCGGTGCGATCCTGTCCAAGCCCAGCGAGTCGACTGTCTTGTTTCTGTCGACCCTGGGCTTATCGGCCGCTGTCGCCAGGACTGGAGGCAATTTGTCGCTTAACGGGATTGAAGTCCGGCGATAAACCGTACTACACGGTCGCCCAGCTCAGCGGCGAGGGGCAATTGCGGGTCGTTGTAGGAGGCCAGTTGCTGTTTGACCTCGTTGGGCACGATGCGCATCACGTGGTTCATGCCTTCGATCAGCGTCAACTGCGCGTCGGGTTTGGCGCGTTTGAGCTGCCTGGCGTCGCCGACACCGACCTGAATATCGTTGGTGCCCTGGATGATCAGCGCAGGCATGTGCAGTTTGGCGAAGGCCGCCGCGGGGTCGGCGCGAAACAGGCTGATGAGATAAGGCTGGACGCTGGGGCGGAAAATTCCCTGAAGCGGGGCAGGCACGTCGGTGTCCACTTGGCCGGCCTTGAGATGATCGAGGATTTCATTGCTGCGCAGCAGCAGCGCAGGTGGCATGTGGTCAGCCAGTTGCTGGCGGATCACCTGGTCCACCGGGCGTGCGCTGCCGGACAGGGAGATGACGCCTGCAGGGTCCAACTGCGGCGCCGCGAGGGCGGCCACCAGCGCGCCTTCGCTGTGACCGAGCACAATCAGCGGGCCCATGCGCTTGTCGGCCTTGAGCAATTGGCCCCAGGCCACCGCGTCGGCGACGTAGGCGTCGAGGGTCAGATTGCGCTCGTCCGGCGTGGCGGCGAGGCTGGCGGCCACACCGCGCTTGTCATAGCGCACGCTGGCGATATTGTGCCGGGCGAGCACCCAGGCCAGGCGCTTGAGGCTGTCGTTGCGCGCGCCGTCGGCGCTGTTGCCGTTACGATCGGTGGGCCCGGAGCCGGCGATGATCAGCACCACAGGCACGGGTTTATCCGACTGTGGCAGTAACAGCGAGCCAAACAGCTCGCCGCTGCCGGTGTCCAGGCTGATGGGCCGTTGCAGCACGACAGGGGCGGCGTGGGCCACGGCGGTAAACAAGGTGAGGGTTAGCAGCAGAACTCGAAGCATCATCGCGCCATCATGGGAAGGTGCCGGTTGGACAGGCGCCTACCGGGAAGGTTTCGAGGATGAACTAGTCGGTTAGCCTGCGTATACTGGCCGCCTTAAGTTATTACGGTTGACTTGATTCAACTGATTTCACGGAGCGCTCTGCATGTCCGGCAATACCTTCGGCAAGCTGTTCACTGTCACCACCGCGGGCGAAAGCCATGGCCCGGCGTTGGTCGCCATTGTCGACGGCTGCCCGCCCGGCCTCGAGCTGTCCCTGGAAGACCTGCAGCGTGACCTCGACCGGCGCAAGCCCGGCACCAGTCGCCACACCACTCAGCGCCAGGAGCCCGACGAAGTCGAGATCCTCTCCGGCGTGTTCGAAGGCCGCACCACCGGGTGCTCTATCGGCCTGCTGATCCGCAACACCGACCAGAAGTCCAAGGACTACTCGGCGATCAAGGACCTGTTCCGCCCGGCCCATGCCGACTACACCTACCACCACAAATACGGCGAACGCGACTACCGTGGCGGTGGCCGCAGCTCGGCGCGCGAAACCGCGATGCGCGTGGCCGCCGGCGCCATTGCCAAGAAGTACCTGGCCACCCAGGGCATCGTGATCCGTGGCTACATGAGCCAGTTGGGCCCGATCGAGATTCCGTTCAAGACTTGGGACTGCGTGGCGGACAACGCCTTTTTCTGCCCGGACCCGGACAAAGTGCCGGAGCTGGAAGCCTACATGGACCAGTTGCGCCGTGATCAGGACTCGGTGGGCGCCAAAATCACCGTGGTGGCCGAAGGCGTGAAGCCTGGCCTGGGCGAACCGATCTTCGACCGCCTCGACGCAGAATTGGCCCATGCGCTGATGAGCATCAACGCAGTCAAGGGCGTGGAAATCGGCGCCGGCTTCGCGTGTGTCTCCCAGCGGGGCACCGAACACCGCGATGAGCTGACCCCTGAAGGCTTCCTCAGCAACAACGCCGGCGGCATCCTCGGTGGTATTTCCTCCGGCCAGCCGATCGTTGCGCACCTGGCGCTCAAGGCCACGTCGAGCATCACCACGCCGGGCCGCTCAATCGATGTACACGGTCATCCGGTGGACGTGATTACCAAGGGCCGTCACGACCCGTGCGTCGGTATCCGTGCCACGCCGATTGCCGAGGCGATGATGGCCATCGTGCTGATGGATCACCTGCTGCGCAACCGTGGGCAAAACGCGGATGTGCGTGTGAGCACACCGGTGCTGGGCCAGCTGTGACGGGCTGGTTGTGACAGCCCTTCCTTATTGGCGCCTTTCCAGCTTCTACCTGTTCTACTTCGCCCTGCTCGGGGCGACAGCGCCGTTCCTCGCGCTGTACTTCGATCATCTGGGCTTCTCCAGCGCGCGCATCGGTGAGCTGGTGGCCATTCCCATGCTGATGCGTTGCGTGGCCCCCAACCTGTGGGGCTGGCTGGGGGACTACAGCGGCCGACGCCTGGCCATCGTGCGTTTTGGCGCGGTGTGCACGCTGATCAGTTTTTCGCTGATTTTCGTCAGCAAAACCTATGCCTGGCTGGCGCTGGTGATGGCCTTGCATGCGTTCTTCTGGCACGCGGTGCTGCCTCAGTTTGAAGTGATCACCCTGGCTCATTTGCAACACCAGACATCGCGCTACAGCCAGGTGCGCTTGTGGGGCTCCATCGGTTTTATCCTCACCGTTGTGATAATGGGCCGCCTGTTCGATTGGCTGAGCCTGGACATTTATCCGGTGGTCATTGTGGTGATCATGGCCGGCATCATTGGCGCCAGCCTGTGGGTGCCGAACGCGCAGCCTGCGACCGGGGGTAATCGCCTGGCGGGCGATGGGTTCCTCAGGCAACTGCGCAGCCCTGGCGTGCTGGCGTTTTACGTTTGCGTGGCATTGATGCAAATGAGCCATGGCCCGTACTACACCTTCCTCACCCTGCACCTCGAACACTTGGGCTACAGCCGAGGCGTGATCGGTATGCTGTGGGCCCTGGGGGTGGTGGCCGAAGTGCTGATGTTCCTGGGCATGAGCCGCATCCTCACGCGCTTTTCGGTGCGCCGGGTGCTGCTGGCCAGTTTCCTGTTGGCGGCGCTGCGTTGGTTGCTGTTGGGCTCGTTTGCCGAATACTTTTGGGTGCTGCTGCTGGCGCAGGTGATGCACGCCGCCACGTTCGGCAGCTTTCACGCGGCCGCGATTGCCTTTGTACAACGCAGTTTCGGCGATAAACAACAAGGCCAGGGCCAAGCCCTGTACGCCGCTCTGGCCGGCACCGGCGGTGCGCTGGGCGCGCTGTATTCCGGCTATAGCTGGAACCTGCTGGGGCCCACCTTCACCTTTAGTATCGCCAGCGTCGCCGCCCTGGCCGCAGCCGTTATCATTGGTCTTCGAATGCACGAGCAGAACCAAGGAACCCTTCAATGAGTTATGTCGCCGTCTACTCCGTTACTACGCCGGATACCCCGAACAAGGTGCTGACCCATGCCGACGACATCGCCGCCGCTCTGGCCGAGCACGGCGTGCGGTTCGAGCGCTGGCAGCCCAGCCCGATCGAGAAGGGCGCCAGCGACGCTGCGATGATCGCGGCGTACCGGACGCAAGTCGACGCCCTTGGCTACGCGCACGTGGACGTGCTCAGCATCACCAGCGAGCACCCACAGAACGCCGAACTGCGCGCGCAGTACCTTGATGAGCGACGCAATAAACAAGATGAGGCGCTTTTTTTCATCGCCGGCCAGGGCTTGTTCAACGTGCACGCTGGCGATTACGTCTACGCCGTGCGCTGTGAGAAAAACGATCTGTTGATCATCCCGGCAGGCGTGGCGCACTGGTTTGATATGGGTGAGAACCCGCATGTGGTGGCATTGCGTTTATCCAGTGGGCAAAAAGGCGCAGCGCCCGAGTTCACTCGCGACGCTATTGCCCGTCGTTTCCCAGGCTTGGACGACTGAGGTCCACTGATTAGGCTCTTCAACCCCGGTAAGGTGGAAGTTGCTGTGGGAAGAAGCCTAAGTTTTTGTAGGGATCGGCTGTTTGTTGGCCTCTCTGCGCACTGATTCCATCCGTTATGTAACTCTCTGCGGCCTCAACGTTTATATCGCCTGTCTATAGGAGGAATCCGAACGGTAATAGGCATGCGCCAATAAGAAAGGAGAGAACGTAATGAATGGCCCAGAGGAACCGAGCCCGCCGCTTTATCGTGTGCCCAACGCCGTGAGACGGCGCCTGAATTTATCCGGCAAGCCCCTGACTCCGGCGGAGCTGGAGATCCTGCGCTGGGCCTCGGAAGGCAAGACCGTGTGGGAGATCAGCCAGATCCGTGCCACGTCCGAGGCCACGGTCAAGTTCCACTTGCGCAATATCTACGGCAAATTGGAAGTGACCAACCGCGTGCAGGCCATGAATGAGGCGACGCGCCAGGGCCTTGTGGCGAGCCCATGAAAAAGGGCCGCGACGCTCAACGGCGTCGCGGCCCTTCTTTGTAGTGCGTGGTTTAAGCCGAGTGGTAGGTCGGCAAGGCAAAGCGGTTCTGGCTTTGCAACATCGAAATCTGCGGCAGGTCGCTGGCCTGTTCGGCCAAGTCACGGCGAATGGCGCTGATGACCCAGGTCAGTTGATCGGCGGTGTGCAACTGTTGGTAAGAGATCGAGCGCTTGACCTGTTTGCCTTCACTGTTGCGCAGGGTCAACAGGATGCCGCCGTCAGGGCGTGGCTGGGTGGTGACGTCATAGTTGGAGAATACTGAAGCGAATTTATCTTGGATCAGGCTCATGTCTATCAGCTCCATTGGCTCAAGTGGGCAAGCATGGAGAGATAGGTGCAGTGATTGTGCCAGCTATTGAATTATAAAAATGTTCTTATAAATCAATACATTACAAGTTCTATGAATTTTCAATTTCGTGCAATTTGCATGAATGGCCATCGTGCATCCTGCATTTTGCGCTACTCGGACGGTGCACATAGGGTACCGTCATCCATAAAGACTGCCATTACGCGGCAAAATTCCTTTTTTGATCGCCGGCGTGCCGGGATACAAAACATTTCAAATCCTGCGTGTACAGCTGAAGAACGGCTGACGTATTTTCCTGCAAGGCATTTGGCCTCCTGCCTACGAATGCCGGCGTTTCTGGATCATACAAAGAATAAGAAAAAGGACGTTCCAATGAGCCATCCGCAGAACGACATGATCACCTGGAGCAAGCTGCTGCGTAAGGTGCCCGCCATCGTGCGCGCCTTGCCTCGGGTGGTACGCGGCATGCGTGCCGCCAACGTCACCGACCCTGCGCAGCCCTGCGGGTTGGGCTGGCACTTTGAGCAAGCAGCCCAGCGCAACCCTGAAGGCGATGCCCTGCTGTACGGCGACAGCGTGCTCAGCTACCGCGAAGCCAACGCGCGCGCCAACCGTATTGCCCATCACCTGCACGCTCAGGGCATCGGCAAGGCGGATGTGGTGGCACTGTTTATCGAAAACCGCCCCGAATTGCTCTTGACCGTATTGGCCGTGGCCAAGCTGGGTGGCATCTGCGCGATGCTCAACACCGCGCAAACCCAGGCGGCGCTGGTGCACAGCCTGAACCTGGTGAGCCCGGTGGCGATTGTGGTGGGGGCAGAGCTGGTGACGGCCTTTGACGCGGTGCGTGATCAGGTTCAGATTCCTCGGCAAAGGACCTGGTTCGTTGCTGACCAAGCATCGGGCACGGTGCCGGAGCGCTACATCGACCTGCTGGCGACCAGCGCCGAGTGCCCCGCGGACAACCCGGCCAGCACTGCGCAGGTGTTCTCCAACGACCCCTGCTTCTATATCTACACCTCTGGCACCACTGGCCTGCCCAAGGCCGGCATCATGAAACATGGGCGCTGGACCAAAACCGCCGTCAGCTTCGGCAGCATTGCCCTGGACATGGGCCCGGACGACGTCATGTATTGCACGTTGCCGCTCTACCACGCCACCGGGCTCTGCGTGTGCTGGGGCTCGGCGATTGTCGGCGCGTCAGGCTTCGCCATCCGCCGCAAGTTCAGCGCCAGTCAGTTCTGGGAGGATGCGCGTAAATTCAACGCGACCACCCTCGGTTATGTCGGCGAGCTGTGCCGTTACCTGCTGGACCAGCCGCTCAGCGAAAACGACCGCGACAACCGCGTGACCAAGATGGTTGGCAATGGCTTGCGTCCAGGCGTGTGGGCACAGTTCAAGGCGCGGTATGGCGTCGAGCATATTTGCGAGTTGTACGCGGCCAGCGACGGCAATATCGGCTTTACCAATGTATTGAATTTCGACAACACCATCGGCTTTTGCCTGCAACAGTGGGCGCTGGTGGACTACGCCCATGACAGCGGTGAACCGCTGCGGGGCGGCGATGGCTTTATGCGCAAAGTGCCCACGGGCGGACAGGGGCTGTTGCTGGCGCGCATCGACGATAAGTCACCGTTCGACGGTTACACCGACCCGGAAAAGAACCGCAACGTGGTGCTCACGGACGTCTTCGAAAAAGGCGACCGCTACTTCAATACCGGCGACTTGTTGCGCAGCATTGGCTTCGGTCATGCGCAATTCGTCGATCGTCTGGGGGATACCTATCGCTGGAAGGGCGAAAACGTGTCCACCACCGAAGTCGAGAACGTGCTGCTGCAACACCCTCAGATCGCTGAAGTGGTGGCCTATGGCGTGGAGATCGAAAATACTAACGGCCGCGCGGGCATGGTCGCCATCACGCCGAGCGAGTCGCTGGCCGCCTTGGATATGCGCGAGCTGCTGCAGTTTGCCCACGGCCAGTTGCCGGCGTATGCGGTGCCACTGTTTTTGAGAATCAAGGTCAAGATGGAGACGACTGGCACCTTCAAGTACCAGAAGGTCAAGCTCAAGGAGGAAGCGTTTGACCCGGCCAGGGCGGGCAATGACCCGGTGTATGCCTGGCTGCCGGGCTCGGACAGCTACGTGCCGGTAACCGTGCAATTGCTTGCGCAGATCCAGGGGGGTCAGTTCCGTTATTGATTATGCCTATGGGCGCTTTTGACAAAAAAGCCATGACAGGTGGGAACTCCGTCGCGACACTGACGCCTATTCAGTATTCGAAAAGGAGCCCCACATGTCCGACCAGCCTAAACAAATGACCGAAGACGAAGCCGCCGAATTTGCCGAGCAAGTCTTCGATGTGGCCCGCCGTGGTGATGCTGCGATGCTCGCTGCACTGTTGGCCAAAGGCTTGCCGGCCAATTTTCGCAATCACAATGGCGACACTCTGCTGATGCTTGCGGCCTACCATGGTCACGCCGAGGCGGTCAAAGTGCTGCTGGAGTTCAAGGCCGACCCACTCATCGCCAATGACAAGAACCAGTTGCCGATTGCCGGCGCGGCGTTCAAGGGCAACCTGGAGGTGGTCAAGGCGCTGATTGACGGGGGCACGCCGGTGGAGGCGGCATCGTCTGATGGCCGCACGGCCTTGATGATGGCGGCGATGTTCAACCGTGTCGAGATGCTCGACTACCTGCTCGGCCAGGGCGCAAACCCCAAGGCCACTGACGCCCAGGGTGCCACGGCGCTGGCGGCGGCGCTGACCATGGGCGCGGCGGATACGGCGGCGCGGTTGCAGAAACTGGTGTAGGCTACGCGCCCTCGAAAACCCGCCCGTCACAGGATCGCCCCATGAAAACCGCCCTCGTCGAACTTATCAGCAAAATCAGCGCCGGGGTCATGGGCGAGGATGAGGTGGCGCGCATCGCCGATGAGGCCGCCCAGGCCTACGCCGATCCTGTGGCATTCCTGGCGGCCAACCCGGACATCAACTACGACGACAGCTTCCCGATCCCGCTGGGTGAATGGGTGGTGGTGGGGAGCTTGCCGGACACCGTGCTGTTTCAGGCGGACACCTATGGCGACTTGTTTGCGCAGATCGTCGCCTCGTTTGGTCCAGGCGTGGCGTTCAACCTCAAGCCCAAGCAACTGGCCAAGACCGAAGACCTCACGGCGTTGAACCGCATCCAGATCCAGATGAGCGCTCTCAGCCCGGAAGACGGCGGCTATGTGCTGCTCAACTTCAGCCAGCTATTGGATGACGAGATCCAGGCCGTACTGGTGTTCGGCAACGACCTGCCGCGCGTGTTGCAATTGTGCGCCGAGGTGGGCATCAAGGCCGAGCCGTCGCTGGAAGCGCTGAAGATCGCCGTGCACGTCTGAAATAAAACGGAACCCCTGGCTGCGCTGACTATCCTAGAAGGGCATGCCCTCACTTAGGAGCGACACCATGGGTTCCACTTTTAACGGCTTGATCGGCCTGATCATCCTCGCGCTGGATATCTGGGCGATCATCAACGTGTTCAAAAGCGGCGCGAGCACAGGCGCCAAAGTCTTGTGGATCCTGTTGATCCTGCTGCTGCCGGTACTGGGCCTGATCATCTGGGCGATTGCCGGGCCGCGCGGTAACGTGCGCATCTGATCGCCCGCCCCCGGTCACCGCGGCCGGGGGCTTCCTGCACATTCCTCCGTTTAATTTTGTGTGTCGAAATATTCGCTGCACAGAATTTTCACATCTGATCCAAGACAATTCGCCGGCTTTATCTGCCTGCCAAGGCTCTATCTCAAAGGCCATTAAAGGCGGGGCAGGGGTGTACGTTCAGTAATTAATAGCCTTGCCGGTCTTGATCGGGCACCATTTGCGCCACCGCGTTAACCGCCTACCCCAGCCAGCCTGGGCGAGGGACGGACGCCCCTGCATTATTTCGCAACTTAAACTTCCATTGGGTCCTGAAACGACATGGCTAACCCGGACGCCCTGAGTCAGCAGCGAGCTTCAAATCGCCTGCTGCAACCGACCGTCAAATCCCATCTGGCGTACACGCTGCTCTGCGCACTGGTCATGATGGTGATGCTCTCCCTGCTGCGCCTGGCGCTGCTGGTCTATAACCGCGAAATGATCCTCGACACGCCGGCCTCGACCTTCCTTGAAGCGTTCGCCAACGGCCTGCGCCTGGATATTCGTCTGGTGGTGTACCTGCTCATTCCGTTGCTGCTGGCACTGTTCAGCGTGCGCGCCATGGCCGCGCGAGGCTTATTCCGTTTCTGGCTGACGCTCGCCTCCAGCATCGCCTTGTTCCTGGGCTTGATGGAGATGGACTTCTACCGCGAGTTCCACCAGCGCCTCAACGGCCTGGTCTTCCAGTACGTCAAGGAAGACCCGAAAACCGTGATGAGCATGCTCTGGTACGGTTTTCCGGTGGTGCGCTACCTGTTGGCCTGGGCCGTGGGTACGCTGATCCTGAGTATGGCGTTCAAAGGCGCCGACCGCGCCACCCGTCCACGAGGGCCGTTCAGCGGCGGCAGCATCGGCACCCGTCAGGTGGCGCCATGGTATTCACGCATTGCGGTGTTCGTGGTCTGCCTGTTGATCGCTGTGGTCGCCGCGCGCGGCACCCTGCGCCAGGGTCCGCCGCTGCGCTGGGGTGACGTGTATACCACCGATTCCAACTTCGCCAACCAACTGGGCCTCAATGGCACCTTGTCGTTGATCGCCGCGGCCAAGGCGCGCTTCGGTGAAGACCGTTCCAACGTGTGGAAGGCCACCCTGGACCAGCCGCTGGCGACTCAGACCGTGCGCGACATGCTGGTGCTGCCGCAAGAGAAACTGGTCGACACCGACAGCGCGGCCGTACGCCGTGACTACATGCCACCGGCCGAGAAGACCCTGCCGATCAAGAACGTGGTGGTCATCCTGATGGAAAGTTTCGCTGGTCACTCGGTGGGCGCATTGGGCCGTCCGGGTAACATCACGCCGTACTTCGACAAATTGTCCAAGGAAGGCCTGCTGTTCGACCGCTTCTTCTCCAACGGCACCCACACCCACCAGGGCATGTTCGCCACCATGGCGTGCTTCCCGAACCTGCCAGGCTTCGAATACCTGATGCAGACCCCGGAAGGCAGCCACAAGCTGTCAGGCCTGCCGCAACTGCTCAGCGCCCGTGATTTCAACGACGTGTATGTCTATAACGGCGACTTTGCCTGGGACAACCAGTCGGGCTTCTTCAGCAACCAGGGCATGACCGACTTCATCGGCCGCAACGACTTCGTCAACCCGGTGTTCTCCGACCCGACGTGGGGCGTGTCCGACCAGGACATGTTCAACCGTGGCCTGGAAGAGCTCAAGGCGCGCGAAGGCGGCAAGCCGTTCTATGCGCTGCTGCAAACCCTGTCCAACCACACGCCGTATGCATTGCCGACCCCGTTGCCGGTCGAGAAAGTCACCGACCGTGGCAGCCTCAACGAGCATTTGACGGCCATGCGCTACTCCGACTGGGCCCTGGGCCAGTTCTTTGAAAAGGCCCGCAAGGAGCCGTACTTCAAGGAGACCCTGTTTGTGATTGTGGGCGACCACGGTTTCGGCAACGAACAGCAGATCACCGAAATGGACCTGGGCCGCTTCAACGTGCCGATGCTGATGATCGCACCGGGCATGCAGGAGAAGTTCGGCGAGCGTGACCATACCGTGGGCACGCAGATCGACATCGTGCCGACCATCATGGGCCGCCTGGGTGGCGACACCCTGCACCAGTGCTGGGGACGTGACTTGCTTAACCTGCCGGAAGGCGACAAAGGCTTCGGCGTGATCAAACCATCGGGCAGCGATCAGACCGTGGCTCTGGTCACGGGCGACCGTATTCTGGTACTGCCCAAGGAGATGCCGCCGAAGTTGTGGGCATACCAACTGGGCGCGGAGCCGAGCGGTAAAGTCATTCCTGAATCGCCGGACGAGGCGGCCCTCAAGCAAAAGCTTGAGTCGTTCTTGCAGACCGCCACCAAAAGCTTGCTGGACAACACCGCCGGTGTCGTCGACGGTAAGCCGGACTAACTGACGCGCAATAAAAAAGAGGCCTTCGAAAAGGCCTCTTTTTTTTGTCTGCGTTTTATATCTTGCCGAGCAGCAACAGCACCAGCAGCACCACCAGCACAACACCCAGGATACCCGACGGGCCATAACCCCAGCTGCGGGAGTGAGGGAACACTGGCAGACCACCGACCAGCAGGAGGATCAGGATAATGATCAGAATGAGGCTCATGGTTTTTTTCCTTATTGGCCTTCTATAAAGACCGGTCATTAACGACACGCTCGCACATCTTGTTACGAACGCCTTAACAACTCCGACTCGTGCGCTTCACAGAAAATTCCAAGTTTTTTTAAAGCATTTCGCTGCGTGGGTTATTTCTTTTAACGCGTGCACTAAAAGCATCGCTTAGTTGAAAAACATTGAACTTAGCCACGCCGCCGACATCCGACCGGGCCCGCGGTTTGCCTGGGGCATTCATCAGCCTGATGGTGCGTGGGTGCGGGAAAAACCTTCGCTACACTGCCGATCACTTCTTCTGTGAACCACAAGGCTACTTCCTATGCAAAATCGCATGATGATCACTGGCGCCGGGTCCGGCCTGGGTCGTGAAATCGCTCTGCGCTGGGCCCGTGAGGGCTGGCAGTTGGCCTTGTCGGATGTCAGCGAGCCGGGCCTGCAGGAAACCCTCAAGCAGGTGCGCGAGGCCGGTGGCGATGGCTTTATCCAGCGCTGCGATGTGCGTGACTACAGCCAGCTCACCGCGTTTGCCCAGGCCTGCGAGGTCAAGTTGGGCGGCATCGACGTGATCGTCAATAACGCGGGGGTGGCGTCCGGTGGCTTTTTCGCCGAGCTGTCCCTCGAGGATTGGGACTGGCAGATCGCAATCAACCTGATGGGCGTGGTCAAGGGCTGCAAAGCCTTCCTGCCCCTGCTTGAAAAGAGCAAGGGCCGCATCATCAACATCGCCTCCATGGCCGCGTTGATGCAGGGGCCGGCCATGAGCAACTACAACGTGGCCAAGGCCGGTGTGGTGGCGCTGTCGGAGAGCCTGCTGGTGGAACTCAAGCAACAGGAGGTGGGCGTGCACGTGGTGTGCCCGTCGTTCTTCCAGACCAACCTGTTGGACTCGTTCCGTGGGCCAACGCCGGCCATGAAGGCGCAGGTGGGCAAGTTGCTTGAAAGCTCGCCGATCTCGGCGGCGGACATTGCCGATTACATCTATCAGCGTGTGGCGGAGGGGGAGTTCATGATTTTGCCCCACGAGCAGGGGCGGATGGCGTGGGCCTTGAAACAGAAGAACCCGCAGTTGCTCTACAACGAAATGACCACCATGGCCGACAAAATGCGCGCCAAGGCGCAGGCTGTTAAAGGCTGAATAAGGCGCGGTCTGTCAGGCAAATTACCTTGTTATGTAGGTCGCGCCTGATTTGACCGCAAGCCATTGCTGCAAATCTGCTGAGCGCGCATGGTCGAGGTCCTGTTACTGCAAAAGGACACACGCCATGTTGGTTTTAAGCCGCGCCGTAGGCGAAGTCATCTGCATTGGCGATGACATTGCCGTGCACATCCTCGAAGTGAACGGTCATCACGTGAAGGTCGGCGTTCAGGCGCCTGCCGGAGGGCACGTGCGCCGCGACGAGGCGCACCGCACGCTTCTCAAGCGCTCGCTCACGTCAACGCAACCGGACAGTAACCCCTAGTCAGTCGAACAGGTGCTTGGGCACGTCGTGCTTGAGCATCAACTGGCATTGCTCGCTGTCGGGGTCGAACACGATCAGCGCCTGGCCCTTGGTCAGCGCCTGGCGCACGCGCAGTACGCGGGTTTCCAGGGGCGTGTCGTCGCCATTGTCGGTGCCGTCACGGGTGACGAAATCCTCGATCAGGCGCGTCAGGGTGTCGACTTCAAGTGCGTCGTAGGGAATCAGCATACAAGCCTCAGGTATTAAGTCCCGGCGATGCTACTGCGCCGGGACCCGTGTGACCAGTCTCAGGACTTCTGACCGACCAGGCTGTCCACCGACGGCACCCGTGTGTCGCTCTCCATCTGCGTCTCATGTTCCAACTGATGACTGAAACGGTCCAGCGAACCCTGGGCCGGCTGCGCGTCGCTGGCGAACACCGGTGGGCTGAGGATATACGCGCCCAGCAAGCGGCTCAGGGCGGCCAGGCTGTCGATATGGGTCCGTTCGTAGCCGTGGGTCGCATCGCAGCCAAACGCCAGCAACGCGGTGCGGATGTCGTGGCCGGCGGTGACCGCCGAATGCGCGTCACTGAAGTAATAGCGGAACAGGTCGCGGCGCACCGGCAGGTCATTGTCCGCGGCCAGACGCAGCAGATGGCGCGACAAATGATAGTCGTAGGGGCCGCCGGAATCCTGCATGGCCACGCTTACCGCGTGCTCGCTGGAATGCTGGCCCGGCGCGACCGGGGCGATATCGATGCCGACGAACTCACTCACGTCCCACGGCAATGCGGCCGCGGCCCCGCTGCCGGTTTCCTCGGTAATGGTGAACAGCGGGTGGCAGTCGATCAGCAGCGGCTCGCCACTGTCGACAATGGCCTTGAGCGCGGCGAGCAGGGCGGCGACGCCGGCCTTGTCGTCCAAGTGGCGCGCGCTGATATGCCCGCTCTCGGTGAACTCGGGCAAGGGGTCGAAGGCCACGTAGTCGCCGACGCTGATGCCCAGCGAATCGCAATCGGCGCGGGTCGCGCAGTAGGCGTCCAGGCGCAGTTCCACATGGTCCCAACTCACCGGCATTTCATCCACCGCCGTGTTGAATGCGTGCCCGGAGGCCATCAGCGGCAACACGCTGCCACGGATCACACCGTTGTCGGTGAACAGGCTGACGCGGCTGCCTTCGGCAAAGCGGCTCGACCAGCAACCCACCGGCGCGAGGGTCAGGCGACCGTTGTCCTTGATCGCGCGTACGGCGGCGCCGATGGTGTCGAGGTGGGCTGAGACTGCGCGGTCAGGGCTATTTTTCTGGCCCTTGAGCGTGGCGCGAATAGTGCCGCGCCGGGTCATTTCAAACGGGATGCCCAGCTCTTCCAGGCGTTCGGCGACGTAGCGCACGATGGTGTCGGTAAAGCCGGTGGGGCTGGGAATGGCGAGCATTTCCAGCAGCACCTTTTGCAGGTAATTGAGATCCGGTTCTGGGATGGTTCGGGTCATGGAAACTCCTGATGACAGGTGAGCGGGTGGCGCCTGTGACAGCCGCATCGTGGGCAAGCCGGCTCCAGCAGGGAAAGGCAATCAACCTGCAGGGCCGGGCTTGCCCGCGACAGCGGCGGTACGGGCAGCCTGTGTCTCAAGCCGTCGGCTGACTGTGGGGGAACAGCAGATCCACAAACTTTTCCGCCGTCGGTTGCGGTTCATGATTGGCCAGGCCGGCTCGTTCATTGGCTTCGATAAACACGTACTCGGGTTGATCGGCGGCGGGCACCAACAGGTCCAGGCCCACCATGGGAATGTCCAGGGCCCGTGCGGCCCGCACGGCGGCATCCTTGAGCGTGGGGTGCAGGATCGCAGTGACGTCTTCCAGGCAGCCACCGGTGTGCAGGTTGGCCGTGCGGCGCACCGCCAGGGTCTGGCCACGCGGCAGGATGCTGCTGTAGTCAAAGCCGGCGGCGGCCAGGGTGCGTTCGGTTTCAGCGTCCAGCGGGATTTTGCTTTCACCGTCGGTTGCGGCCTGACGGCGTCGGCTTTGCGCTTCGATCAGCGCGCGGATGGAATGCTGCCCGTCCCCGGTCACTTCGGCAGGGCGGCGAATCGCAGCGGCGACCACTTCGAAACCGATTACCAGAATGCGCAGATCCAGGCCCTCGTGGAAGCTTTCGAGCAGCACCCGGCTGTCGAACTGGCGCGCGGTTTCAATCGCCTGCTGCACCTCTTCGATACTCTGCAGGTCGACCGCCACGCCCTGGCCCTGTTCGCCATCCAGCGGCTTGACCACCACGCGCTGGTGTTCGTCGAGGAACTCCAGGTTGTCGTCGGCGCTGCCTGCCAGTTGCTGCGACGGCAGCTGCAAGCCGGCGGCCTTGAGCACTTTGTGGGTCAGGCTCTTGTCCTGGCACAGGGTCATGCTGATGGCGCTGGTCAGATCACTCAACGACTCACGGCAGCGCACGCGGCGCCCGCCGTGGCTGAGGGTGAAGAGGCCGGCGTCGGCGTCATCGACCTGCACATCGATGCCGCGTCGGTGGGCTTCTTCAACGATGATCCGTGCATAAGGGTTGAACCCCGCCTCCGGGCCTGGCCCAAGAAACAGCGGCTGGTTGATGCCGTTCTTGCGCTTGATCGCAAAGGTGGTCAGCGCGCGGAACCCGAGCTTGGCGTAGAGGCTCTTGGCCTGGCGGTTGTCGTGCAGCACCGAGAGGTCGAGGTAACTCAGGCCACGGCTCATAAAGTGTTCCACCAAATGGCGCACCAGCACTTCGCCGACGCCGGGGCGACTGCATTGCGGGTCGACCGCCAGGCACCACAAACTGCACCCGTTTTCCGGGTCGTGAAAGGCTTTCTGGTGGTTCAGGCCCATGACACTGCCGATTACCGCGCCGCTGTCTTCGTCCTCTGCCAGCCAGTACACCGGGCCGCCTTGATGGCGGGGCGTAAGGCGTTCGGGGTCGACCGGCAACATGCCGCGCCCCTGGTACAACTGGTTCACCGCCAGCCAGTCGGCCTCGGTTTGCGCCCGGCGAATACGGAAACCGCGAAACACGCGGGTGGCCGGGCGGTAGTCGCTGAACCACAGGCGCAGGGTGTCGGACGGGTCGAGGAACAACTGCTGCGGGTCGATGCCGAGAATCTGCTGCGGCGCGGCCACATACAGCGCGATGTCGCGCTCGCCAGGCTGCTCATGCAGCAGTTCCTGGGCCAGGCTCGCGGGGTCGGGGAAGGTGTGCCCGATCAACAGGCGGCCCCAGCCACAATGCACGGCAATCGGTTCGGCGGCCAGGGGGCTGCCGTCTTCGGCCAGTCGGGCCTGCAGGCGCTCGTAGGTGGGCGCCTGGCCTTTTATCAAGCGTTGGCTGTAAGCCGCTGCGTGGGGTTTCATCAATCAGATTCCTTGTTCGCTGAGCCATAGGTTCAGCGCCGCCAGTTGCCACAGCTTGGAGCCGCGCAGCGGGGTCAGTTGGCCTTGGGGATCAGTCAGCAGGCGGTCGAGCATGGCCGGGTTGAACAGTCCGCGATCCTGGCTCGGGTCCAGCAGCAGGTCACGTACCCAGTTCAAGGTGTCGCCCTGCAAATGCTTGAGGCCGGGTACCGGGAAGTAGCCTTTTTTACGGTCGATGACTTCGCTCGGGATCACCCTGCGCGCAGCTTCTTTAAGCACCTGCTTGCCGCCATCGGGGAGCTTGAATTTTCCTGGCACACGGGCCGACAGCTCCACCAGGCGGTAGTCCAGGAAAGGCGTGCGCGCCTCCAGGCCCCAGGCCATGGTCATGTTGTCGACGCGTTTGACCGGGTCGTCCACCAGCATCACCGTGCTGTCCAGGCGCAACGCCTTGTCGACTGCGGCATCGGCACCGGGCATTGCGAAGTGTTCGCGCACGAAGTCGCCGGCGGCGTCATTGGCGGTCAGCCATTTCGGCGCGACGGTGGCGGCGTAATCGTCGTAGCTGCGGTCGAAGAATGCATCGCGGTAGGCGGCGTAGGGATCGCTGGCGCCATCCACTTGCGGGTACCAGTGGTAACCGGCGAACAGCTCGTCGGCACCCTGGCCGCTTTGCACCACTTTGCAGTGCTTGGCCACTTCCCGCGACAGCAGGTAGAAGGCGATGCAGTCGTGGCTGACCATTGGTTCGCTCATGGCGCGGAACGCCGCCGGCAGTTGCTCGATGATCTCGCTTTCGGCAATGCGCAGTTGGTGGTGACGGGTGCCGTAGTGCCTGGCGATCAAATCCGAATACTGGAACTCGTCACCGCGTTCGCCGCCGGCATCTTCAAAACCAATCGAGAAGGTCGACAGGTCCTGCACCCCGACTTCCCGCAGCAGGCCGACGAGCATGCTCGAGTCGACACCGCCGGAGAGCAACACGCCCACATCCACTGCCGCCCGTTGGCGGATGGCCACGGCTTCGCGGGTGCTCTCGAGCACGCGGTCGGTCCAGTCGTGCAGGGTCAGGTTTTTCTCATCGTCGTGGGGGCCGTAGGGCAGGGTCCACCAGGTTTTCTGCTCGGTGGCGCCGTCGGCGTCGATGCGCATCCAGCTGGCTGGCGGTAGCTTTTCGATACCCGCCAGCAAGGTGCGCGGTGCCGGCACCACGGCGTGGAAGTTCAAGTAATGGTTGAGCGCCACCGGATCGAGGATCGGGTTGATATCACCACCCTTGAGCAGCGCCGGCAGCGCCGAGGCAAAGCGCAGGCGCTGGCCGGTGCGCGACAGGTACAGCGGCTTCACCCCCAGGCGGTCGCGGGCGATGAACAGACGCTTGGCATCGCGCTCCCAGATGGCGAAGGCGAACATGCCGTTGAGCTTGGGCAGCAACGCTTCGCCCCAGGCGTGATAGCCCTTGAGCAGCACTTCGGTGTCGCCGCCGGAATAGAAGGCGTAGCCCAGGGCTTCGAGCTCCTGGCGCAGTTCCGGGAAGTTGTAGATGGCGCCGTTGAAGGCCAGAGACAGTCCCAGTTGGGCATCGACCATCGGTTGGGCGGAGCCGTCCGACAGGTCCATGATTTTCAGGCGGCGATGCCCTAGGGCAATCGGCCCCTGAGCATGGAAACCCCACGCGTCCGGGCCTCGCGGGGCCAGGTGATGGGTGATGCGTTCCACGGCTGCAAGGTCCGCAGGTTGATGATCGAAACGTAACTCGCCAGCTAATCCGCACATGGTGCTAAAGCCCTTGTTTTGGCTGGGCCTCGGCGCTACTGCTGAGTGTCGGTACGCCTGTGGTACCGATGTTCACCCTGTCCGATACGTTCAGCTCGACCGGTACGGACGAACGGATTCAGTTGCAGCATCAGTAGCGCTGCGGCCCTGTTTCGGAGCGGACGTACTGCTCTGATCTGCGCCCGCTCCCTGCGGCGCGAAAGCATGATCAGAGCGCGCCGTCGTAAGGAGTCTGGTTTTTACGAGTCCCGGTGGCGCTTGATCGTTCCCTGAAATTTGCCTGGATGTTACCAACGGTCGCTCCCAGCGGGGCCAGGCGCACGGCGTTCGGCGTTGCGCCGGGGCGTTGCCGGCAGGGCGTTAGTTACGTCAATTCGGCACGCAAAATTCGGGTCGCTTCGCAGGCCGTCCCAGCAGCTATTCAAACCTTTCCCGCGGGGCGCCGGGGTTATCGTAGGGCGCGTTCATCAAGCACCATCAAGGAGGAATGACATGGGCGAAGAACGCACATTGAACGACGTGGTCACCCCTGAAGTCTTGGCCGAGTTGCCCAAGGTTTTGCTGGAAGTCACCCAGGACCTGGACACCGCCCAGACGCTGCAAGCCACTTTGCCGGGATGGCTGGTAGAAGCGGAGGCGCAAACGCTGTCGGCGCTCGAACAGGCTCACCAGGACAGTGGGCCCCTGCGTGAAAAGGTCCAGGCCACGCTGAACAGGCTGGAGCCGCTCGACACGTTCTGCGCCGAACGGTTGGACGCGTTTCTGGCGGCCAAGGGCGTGCACGGTGTTGATGTCAAACAGGACATGCTGGAACTGGCCCACCGCTCGTTGACCAACCTCAACCCCGACCTCGCAGGGCCGCTGCTGGTCACGGTCACCACCGAAAAGCACAGCCTGTTGCAGGCGGCCATGCAGAACTTCAGCGCCTCACAGGCCCAAAACGGCGGCCTGTCGATCACTGCGATGATCCGCAGCGCCGCCACGGGTGAGCGAAACACGTCGATCAGCGCCGGCGAGTTTGTCCGGCACTGCCGCGAACTGGACCTGGGCAGCGCATACCAGCGCCATGTGCGCGAGGTGTTCAACCTGCCGGCTCCCGGCGAACAAACGGTTGCCGGCCGCTATAACGAGGTGGCCAGCGACATTGGCCGGCTCAAGCTGCTCGACATGCGTACCGACCTGCATATCGCCCTGGCGAAGGGGGACGTCAGCAAGCCGATGTACGAGCGGTTGCTCGCCATGCTGGCGCGCAATGCCGATACCCATCCGATCGAGGACCTGTTGATAGAGGGGCGTGCGCTGACCTGGCACGGCTTGAACATGAACCAGGCGTGCCTGTGGAGCGTGCTGGTATTTGCCGGCCATACGGGCAAAGGTTTATCCAACGGCCGCTGCGTGGTGTACATGCCCAATGAGCCGGTTCGGCCCTGGTTCGAGTACGAGACGCTGGAGGACTTTACGGGCTATCTCAGCTTGAAGTTGCAGATCCCGGCCTATCGTGAGTTTTTTAAAGGCTATCTGGATGAGTCCGAGCGCCCGGATTTCTTCGTGGGCTTTGATCGCGACAAACGCCTGAATCTGCAAGGGCTGGCGGTAAACGTCAGCGTGTCGCAGAGTTTTTTCGAGGCCTACGTGGGCAAGGCGCAGTTGGACGCGATGGTCCTGGCCGTGCCCGTCGTTCAGGTGGATGAGGAGGCTCGCCGCGCCTTGCTTCGACGGTATCTGGATGCTGGCCTGACATTGGCCAATATCGCCGGTTTTTTCACCCCTGGCCTGGGCCAGTTGATGATGGGCGTGGCCATCGGGCAATTACTGGCCGAGGTCTATGAGGGCGTTGAGGACTGGACCCACCAGCGTAAAACCGAAGCGTTGGAGCACCTGTTGAATGTGGCGCAAGGCGTCGCTTCGATGGCGCTGTTTATGGCGGCGGGCAAGGTCGTGGGCTCGCTGTTCAAACGGACGGCGGAACCGCCCGCTGCGTTTTTCGAGCAGTTCGATGCCGTGAAGCTGTCCAGCACGCAGAAGCGTCTGTGGCGCAACAGTCTGCGTCCGTATCGTCACGTGCCCGAGGCCGACATGCTGGCGACCCCCAGTTATCGCGGGATTTATCAAGCCCATGGGCGTGCCTATATCGCCATCGACGGCGCGTTCTACCGGGTGTCTTATGACCCTGCCATCAGCCGCTGGCGCGTGCTGCATCCCTCGCGTGAGGCAGCGTACAGCCCGCCGCTTGAGCACAATGACGCCGGTGGCTGGCGCCACATGGGCGAGCGGGTGGATCAATGGCGCACGCCGACCTATGCGTTCGAACGCCTGTCGCCGGGGGTGAATTCGCTGCCGGACGGCCGACTGGCCGAAATCATCACCGCCACCCACTGCCGACTGCATGATTTGCGCCTGCTCGTCGAGCAAAACCAGGCGTTGCCGTCGCGGCTGCGCGACAGCGTGGCGCGCTGGCGGTTGGACCAGACTATTCGCGACCTGCTTTGGCAGTTGGACTATCACGGCCAGGGCCAGCCAAGCACCGCGCGCGTGCAAATGACTGCGTTGCCGCTGCTGGACGGCTGGCCCAGGGGGCGCTTTTTCGAATTGCTGGATGAGAGCGGCAACTTGCTCAAGCGTTATCCGGACACCGCCCCGTTCGATTACGAAGACCTGAGCATCCATGTCAGCGAACAGCAACTCAAGGACGGTCAATTGACCCAGATCCTGCTTGATGCCCTGAGCGACGAAGAACGCCGCACGCTGCTGGGCGCAGACGTCGCGCCCGAGCAGTTGCAGCAGCGGCTGTCGGTGCGTTTGCTGGCCAGCGTCAAGCGCCATTATCAGACACTGTTCGAGCAACTCTACCGAGACTATGACCCGCTTGCCGAAGGCAGTGTCGCCTTGCTCAAGAAACGCTTCCCGCAGTTGCCGACGGGCGTGGCGCAGGAATTGTTGGGCGAAACTTCGTCCGTCGACCGCCAACTGCTGCGCAATACCGAACGTGTGCCGCGCCGCCTGCACGCACGAGCGCGGCAGGCGTTACATGCGTTGGTGGAGGATCGCGCGGTGGCGGGGCTGTATTTACCCCCATTGGCCACGGCGCCGACCGAACGCCTGGCGATCGGCTTGCTCGGGCGCCTGCCCCATTGGCCGCGGGAAATCCATGTGCAACTGCGTGCCGGGGCCCTGGACGGCGCGTTGCTGGCCGAGCGCGCAGAGGCATCGACCGGCGTGTTGCATACGCTGGTCACGTCCGAACGTGGCTATCAGCTGTTCGACGCGCAAGGGCAGGCCCTGCACGCCCCGGTGCTTGGGCCGTCAGGGTTTTACCAGGCGCTGCTGGGCAGCTTGTCAGCGTTGCAGCGCAGCCGGCTGGGCATCTATTCCAGCGGTGAGCAGGGCGCTGCGCAACTGCAGGCCAAGCTGCGCTTGCTGGTCGCTGAAGCGCGCGACCATGTGGGTGGATACCTGCGTGAGCCTGCACCCGAACCCCTGGCGCCATCGCAACTGGGTTGCATGCAGGCGGCTCCCCCGGCCACGACGCTGCAGCCGCGGCAACTGATCCGCAAGGTGCAAACACTCTACCCCATGCTCAACGAGGTTCAGGCGTCGGGGCTGATCGAAGGGTTGGGCGAGGACCATCTGGCCCGCGCCCATGTGGTCAAGCTGTTGCAACTGTCCTTTGAGGCGCTGCACCGCACGCTCGATGCCTGGCGCAACGACCGGGCCGGCTTGGAACGCATCAATGAGCCGTTGGTAGAGGCGCGCCTGAGCCGCAAGCACGCGGCGCAGCAATTGGAGCAGTGCTGGCGACGCCTGACCGGGCTGGGTGAAGATTCGCGGCTGGCGCTCGACGGCATGCGGGTGGGGGCGCTGCCGACATTGCCGTCGGTGGTCAATTTTGATCACGTGCGCCACCTGACCCTGAAAAATATGGACGTCGGCGATGAAGCGGCCTATTTCCTCAAGTATTTCAAAGGGCTCAAGTCCCTGGACCTGTCGAGCAACCGCCTGACGCGACTGCCCGAGGCGCTGTCGCACATGCCCCACCTCGAAGCGCTGTACCTGGACCACAATAACCTTGAGCTGACGGTGTACACCCGCGCCAAGCTTGCCGACTTGCGCAACCTGCGGGTGTTGAGCCTGGCCGGCAACCGGCTGGTCGATCCGCCGCCACTGGACCACCTGTTCGACCTGCGCCGCTTGATCCTGCGTGATTGCCGGCTCAAGACCTTTCCCGAAGGCTTATGGCGCTTGCCGTTCCTGGAAACGGTCGACCTGCGCCAGAACGACATCAGCCGCCTGCCGGACTGGCTGTTCCGCGCGCCTCGCCAGCGTACCCAGGCGATCAACCTGCGCCACAACCCGCTGTCTTCCTCGACGCTGTCGCAGTTGACCGACTACCGCCGGCAAACCGGAACCGGCCTGGGCTATTTTGAAGACGATATCGCGCGCCTTAACGAACAGGCCGCCCGTGAGTTGTGGATGCCCGACCCGCGCCTGCCCGATTACCCGCAGAAAAATGACCTCTGGTTGATGCTGCGCGACGACAAGGACAGTGATGGGCTGTTCAAGCTGCTGGCTGAACTGGGCGGCTCGGCAGACACCGAGCACGTGCGCGAAGACATGACACGCCGGGTCTGGCGTGTGCTCGAAGCCACCGGCCAGCGTGCGGAACTGGCGACTGAAGTGTTCGAACGCGCTGCGACACCGATCAACTGCGATGACGCCGCCGCGTTGAACTTCAGCAGCCTGGAGATACTGGTGGAAATCAGCGACGCCAGTCTCCAGATCGAGGGTGGGCACGTTTCCGCCAAAGCACTGCTGGCTTTGGGTCAGGGCCTGTACCGACTCGATCGACTGGAAAGCATCGCGCGCTCCCACAGCCTCGACAATCCGGGCACTGATCCGTTGGAAGTCAGCCTGGCCTACCGCACGGGCCTGGCCGACATGTTTTATTTGCCGGGCCAACCCAGGCATATGCGCTATGCCAGTTTGAGCGGTGTCACACAGGCGCAGTTGAACGCCGCTGAAGCCACCGTGCGGGCCGCCGAGCTGACGCCTGCGCTGCTGCGCTTTCTAGGTGAGTTACCGTTTTGGCAGAGCTACCTCAAGAAAATCCACGCCACCCGTTTCGAAACCCTCAACGAACCGTTCGATACCCGCATGCGCGAGGTGTTCGATCAGGCCTTGGATCTCGACAGCGAAACCTACCGTACCCGCATGAATAGCGTCCTCAGGGAGCAACGGGTCGCCGAGGAAATTGAGATTGAGCGCCTGACCCGCGCGGCACTGGAGGTCGACAAACTGGCGGTGTGCGAGTTGCCTTAGCACGGCTCACGGCTCACGGCGCCGGCCGGCGTTTGCCGCGGATCAGTTCGCGCAGCGCAAAGCGGTTCGGATGGCAGGCATGGGCCACGGCGGCGGGCAGCGGCAGCGGTTCGTTCTCCAGCCACGCCACCAGCAGCTCGGCGGCCAGCGGCGCGGTGATCAGGCCGCGTGAGCCGTGGCCGCTATTGATGTACACGCCCTCCAGCCAGGGGCAGGGCGTGTCGGGAACTTGCCGGGCATCCCTGGCGAGTACGTCATATGCCTCGGTAAACGCCGCTGCGTCGGCCAATGGCCCGACAATCGGCAGGTAATCGGGGCTGGTGCAACGAAACGCAGCGCGGCCCTCCAGGGCCTCGATCGGCAGGCTGTCGACGTGCAATGCGTGCAGTAGATCGGCGGAGATTTCCTGCAGCAACGCCAGGTTGCCCACATGCTCGGCATGGGTCGGCGTCAGGTCATCGCTATTGAAATCGAAGCTGGCGCCGAGGGTGTGTTCGCCCAGGCGCGCGGGGGCGACATAGCCTTGTGCGCAGACCACGGTACTCAAGCGCCGGCTCTCGGCGGTGGCGGGCAAACGCGTGATTTGCCCGCGAATACGCTTGAGTGGCAACTCGGCACTGAAAGGGAAGCGCTTGATCTCGGCGGCGCCGGCCAGCACCACCACCGGCGCGCTGGCCAGCAGGCGCTCGCCATCATGGGCCTGCCATTGGCCATCGACCCGTTGCAGGGTAAGGGCATCGTGATGCACCTGCACCGTGATCGCTGGATGGCGCGCCTGCCATTGGCACAAAGCGGGGGGATGCACCCAACCGCCTTCAGGATAAAACAGCCCGCCGTGCTCCAGCGGCACACCCGCCAGGGCTGCGGCTTGCGTGGCGTCCACCGGGTGCAGCAAGTCGCTCGGGAACGCGGCGGCCAACTGGGCCTGACGCTCGGCTTCTTTGGTGTTGAACGCCAGCTGCAGCACACCGCAGTCATCCCAGTCCACCCCGCGTTGCAGCTGTTCCAGCAACCGGCGGGTGTGGCCGAAACCGCTGACGATCAATTGCGACAGCGCGGTGCCGTGGGCGGAGAGTTTGAGATAGAGCACGCCCTGGGGGTTGCCGGAAGCTTCCTGGGCCAGTCCATCGTGGCGCTCGAGCACGTTCACCTGCCAGCCCCGGGCCGCCAGGCTGGCGGCGGTGGTGCAACCGGCCATGCCGCCGCCGATCACCAGGGCGCGGCGTTCGCCGGCAGGTGGCGCAGGCCGTGCGAACCATGGAGCGGTGGCGGGAGGCAAGGCTGTCGCTTCGGGCCAGCCGACGAATTCACCGCGCAGAATCTCCCACTTATGGCCGATGCCGGGGGTGCGCTTCATCTTGAACCCGGCGGCATTGATCAGGCGGCGTACCCAGCCGGTGCTGGTGAACGTGCTGATGGTTGCACCGGGTGCGGTCAGCCGCGCCAGTTCGGCGAACAGCTCGGCGGTCCACATGTCGGGGTTTTTCGCCGGGGCGAAGCCGTCGAGAAACCACGCGTCGATCTGTGCGTCCAGTTGTGGCAACTGTTCCATGGCGTCGCCGATCAGCAGGGTCAGGGTGACACGGCCGCCGTCCAGAATCAGGCGTTGGAAGCCCTGATGGATGGCGACGTACTGGGCCAGTAATTGGGCGGCGAAGGGCTGCAGCTCAGGCCACAGAGCCAATGCCCGTTGCAGGTCGGCGTGGCTCAGGGGGTATTTTTCCACGCTGACAAAATGCAGGCGTGCCCCGGTCACGGCGTGCTGCTCGAACAACTGCCAGGCGCAGAGGAAGTTCAGCCCGGTGCCGAAACCGGTCTCGCCGATCACCAGGCGCCCATCGGCCGGCAGGGCGGCAAAGCGCGCCTGCAAGCGGTTCTGTTCCAGGAACACATAGCGGGTTTCTTCAAGGCCGGACTTGTCGGAGAAGTACACGTCGTCGAATACCCGCGAGTGCGGGCGACCTTGTTCATCCCAGTCGAGCTGGGCGTGGGATACGGGGTTCATGGGCGGCTCATCGAAAATAAAGCAGGCAAAGGCAAGGCGGCCATTCTAGCTGATCAACAGGCAATCAATTGACCCATGGCAAGCGTGTGTGGAATTTCCTCCCGCGTGGTGCTGCCCAATCCGCTAGTCTTGAGCCATCTTGAAACGGAGCTGCCCATGTTCGAATCCGCCGAAATCGGTCACGCCATCGACAAAGACACCTACGACGGCGAAGTGCCCGCGCTGCGCGAGGCCCTGCTGGAGGTGCAGTACGAGCTGCAACAGCAAAAGCGCTTTCCGGTGATCATCCTGATCAATGGCGTCGAAGGCGCCGGCAAGGGCGAAACGGTCAAGTTGCTGAACGAATGGATGGACCCGCGCCTGATCGAAGTGCGCACCTTCGACCAGCAGACCGACGAAGAACTGGCGCGGCCACCGGCCTGGCGTTACTGGCGCCAGCTACCCGCCAAAGGCCGCATGGGTGTGTTTTTTGGCAACTGGTACAGCCAGATGCTGCAAGGCCGTGTACACGGGCACATCAAGGATGCGCGGCTCGACCAGGCGATTGCCGGTGCCGAGCGTCTGGAAAAAATGTTCTGCGACGAAGGCGCGCTGATCTTCAAGTTCTGGTTTCACCTCTCCAAAAAGCAGATGAAGGCACGCCTCAAGGCTCTGGCCGACGATCCGCTGCACAGCTGGCGCATCAGCCCGCTGGACTGGCAACAGTCGAAGACCTACGACAAGTTCGTGCACTTTGGTGAACGTATCCTGCGCCGCACCAGTCGCGACTATGCGCCGTGGCATGTGATTGAAGGCGTGGACAGCAACTACCGCAGCCTCACGGTGGGCAAGTTGCTGCTTGAAGGCATGCAGAATGCGCTCAAATTGCCCAAGCGCAAAGCCAGCGGCATGAACCCGGCGCCGCTGATAGCAGCGGTGGACAAGAAGAGCCTGCTGGACAGCCTCGACTTGACCCAGCGCCTGGAAAAGGACGATTACGAAGAACAGTTGATTACCGAACAGGCGCGTCTGTCTGGTCTGATGCGCGACAAACGCATGCGCAAACACGCGTTGATCACCGTGTTCGAAGGCAACGATGCGGCCGGCAAGGGCGGCGCGATTCGCCGGGTGGCGGCGGCCCTGGACCCGCGTCAATACCATATCGTGCCGATTGCCGCGCCGAGTGAGGACGAACGCGCGCAGCCCTACCTTTGGCGGTTCTGGCAGAAAATCCCGGCGCGCGGCATGTTCACCGTGTTTGACCGCTCCTGGTATGGCCGCGTGCTGGTGGAGCGTATCGAAGGCTTCTGCGCCCCGGCGGACTGGATGCGCGCCTATGGCGAGATCAACGACTTTGAAGAACAACTGCGCGATGCTGGGGTGATCGTGGTCAAGTTCTGGCTGGCGATCGATAAGCAGACCCAACTGGAACGCTTCCAGGCCCGTGAAGAAATCCCCTTCAAGCGTTTCAAGATCACCGAGGACGACTGGCGAAACCGCGATAAATGGGACGATTACCGTGCCGCCGTGGGCGATATGGTCGACCGCACCAGCACCGAAATCTCGCCCTGGACCCTGGTGGAAGCCAATGACAAGCGCTGGGCGCGGGTCAAGGTACTGCGCACCATCAACCTGGCGCTGGAAGAAGCGTTCGAGCAGTCCGACAAACACGACAAGAAGAAAAAGAAGTAACCCCACGGCCGATGCGAAGCCCCCTGTGGTGAGCTCGCTCACCACAATACGCCCGCTCATCCCCACCACTGCGATTCGCCCCTCTCGCCATGCTTTTGCATCTACGTGATGAATGATCGTCGCGGTTGCCGGGGTGCGGATCTATCCTCGATCCATCTCCCAACAACCACAAGATCGAGGTAGCCCATGCGTGAAGTAGTGATCGTCGACAGCGTGCGAACCGGCCTGGCCAAGTCCTTTCGTGGCAAGTTCAACCAGACCCGTCCGGATGACATGGCGGCCCATTGCGTCAATGCGCTGCTGACGCGCAATGGCATCGACCCGGCCGCGGTGGAAGACTGCATTGTCGGCGCCGGCTCGAACGAAGGTGCCCAGGGCTATAACATCGGGCGCAACGTAGCGGTGCTGTCGCAACTGGGTACCGGCACGGCAGGGATGACCCTCAACCGCTTCTGTTCCTCGGGGCTGCAGGCAATCGCCATCGCGGCGAACCAGATCGCGTCGGGGTGCAGCGACATCATCGTCGCCGGGGGTGTCGAGTCCATCAGCCTGACCATGAAAAGCGTCAACACCGACAACCTGATCAACCCGTTGCTCAAAGAGCAGGTGCCAGGCATTTATTTCCCCATGGGCCAGACCGCCGAAATCGTCGCGCGCCGCTATAACGTCAGCCGCGAGGAACAAGACCTTTACGCCCTGCAAAGCCAGCAGCGCACCGCCCAGGCTCAGGCCGACGGCTTGTTCGATGATGAAATCGTGCCCATGGCGGTCAAGTACAAGGTCGAGGACAAGGCCACCGGCGCGGTGCAGATCCTCGACGGCGTAGTCGATCGTGACGACTGCAATCGTCCCGACACCACCCTTGCCAGTCTGCAGGGCCTGAAACCGGTGTTCGCCGAAGATGGCTCGGTGACGGCGGGCAACTCTTCGCAGTTGTCCGATGGCGCGTCGATGACCCTGGTCATGAGCCTGGAAAAAGCCCTGGCGCTGGGACTCAAGCCCAAGGCTTTCTTCCGCGGTTTCGCGGTGGCCGGTTGCGAGCCGGATGAGATGGGCATCGGCCCGGTGTTCTCGGTGCCCAAGTTGCTCAAGGCGCGCGGCTTGCAGGTGGCGGATATCGACCTGTGGGAGCTCAATGAAGCGTTCGCGTCCCAGTGCCTCTACGCCCGCAATCGGCTGGACATCGATAATGCCAAGTACAACGTCAACGGTGGTTCCATCTCCATCGGCCATCCGTTTGGCATGACCGGCTCGCGGCAAGTCGGGCATCTGGTGCGGGAGTTGCAGCGGCGCAACCTGCGTTACGGCATCGTCACCATGTGTGTTGGCGGTGGCATGGGCGCGACGGGGTTGTTCGAGGCGGTGCGCTAGCGCACTCAGGCGCTGTGGCACCCGACAACTATAAAGGGGGAGCTTGCTCCCCCTTTTCTATATCGTCGATTTATCAGTCAGTTATTAACGGCTTGGAGTTTAACAAGGCTGAAATGTTTAAAGGCGTCGTTTTTTTTTCTTGTGGAGTTTTGCCGTTGAACATCAGTTTTAATTAAACATATGTAGTCCGCGTCCTTCAGACGTTCTTAATATTTTTGTAGGAAGCAATAAGTTTCCTATGCATCGTGATGCAGTTTGCCTACGCGACCATCTGACGTCGCTGGGTTGTTTATTCAAGTGTGGAGTGGGAACTTGCATGCCGTTGATCGGCGGCCTGATTTCGCAGTGAAAAAGTTGCAAAGGCGAACACGGCTGGCCGAGCAAACGCATTGTTTAAAACCGCTGGTTAGTTAGCGCTTTGCCCGTCTGTGGCGGCGCTTTTTAATGACACTTGTTAAGTGGGAAACTGTGAATGAAAACGATATTTAACGTTGCGCTGTTGTCTGCCTGTGTGTTGGCTGGTTCGTTGTCTGTTGCGCAGGCGTCGCAGGGAACGGTGACGTTTTTGGGCTCGGTTCATTCGGGCGCGTGCTCTATCAAGCCTGAGTCCGTTGATCAAACCGTTAACCTGGGCGCCATTGCCAAACATCAATTGCAAGCCGGTGGCAAGTCCGAGGCCCGACCTGTGCTGATCGAACTGCAAGGCTGCGATCTGGCCGGGCTCACCGATAACACCGTGACCACCACCTTCACCGGGGCACCTTCAAACACAGTGCCGGGTGCTATCGGTACCGTGGGCGGCGCCGGCGGCGTCGGCATCATGATGACTCACGGCGGCAGCCCTGTGCAGTTAGGCGTGCCAACCGCCCCGCAGCCAATCAGTGCCGGCGATAACACCCTGGAATTCGGTGCCTATGTGCAAGGCGTCGCCACGGGGGACATCGTTCCCGGGGACTTCAGCGCAGTCGCCAATTTCACCCTGGCCTATCAGTAAGTTCTGCCCCCGCCACTGTCTGTGGCGGGGGCACGCTGGCGGGAGGTCCACGTGAACATATCCATACATATCCCGATCGCCTTCTCATTGACGGCGCTCATTGGCCCTTGCGTTTTCGCGCAGTCGTCTTCCCAGGGCGAGGGGGCCGTCACGTTAGGTGGCGAGGTGGTTGATTCAGCCTGTGGGCTGGAGCTGAGCAGCCTCGATCAAACCGTCGAGATGCCTGCTGAGCCGGTAGGGCGGCTGCTGCGAAACGCGCAGGGTGAAACACATCCCTTCCAGTTGCGCCTGGTCAATTGCACGTTGACGCGTCCCGACCCTTCGCGTCCAGGCGAGACGTTGCCGGATTGGCAGCACATGCAAGTGACGTTTGACGGCCCGACCGATCGGAGCGGGCGCTCATTCGCGGTCTTCGGCGGCTCACAGGGCGTTGCCCTGCATATCGTCGATTCCGCCGGTCAGGAAAGCGTGCCGGGTGAACGGATGGCACCCAGGCCATTGAGTGAAGGCGATATGACCCTTCACTACACGCTCAATTTGGTCGGCAACGGATTGCCACTGGTCGTCGGGCCCCACAGTGCCGCCGTGCGGTTCAGGTTGGAATACTTTTGAACAGTGATGGATTGCTTGCATGTTGAATACATCGAAAGTCAGACAGACGTTTCGCCCAAGTCTGTTGGGAGGGTTGATGTCGTTGGCCGGAACGGCATTGGGTGCAGGGGATATCGAGTTCAATACTGACGTGCTTGACCTGAGTGATCGCCGCAATATTGACTTGTCCCGGTTTGCGCGCAGCGGGTTTATTCTGCCGGGCACTTACTCAATGGTTGTGCAGGTCAACGCCCAGGCTGTTTCCGAACAATCAGTGACGTTCTATCCCCCCGACGATGATCCAAAGGGCAGTCAGGCGTGTGTCTCGCCCGCCCTGGTGGAGCAACTGGGCCTCAAGGCCGCACACGCCGCTGGCCTTGCAGCGTGGCGAGATGGGGAATGCCTTGATGTTCAAGGCTTGCCGGGCGCGCAGGTGAGTGCAGACCTGGCCACGTCCACGCTGAGCATCAGCCTGCCCCAGGCTTACCTTCGCTACAACGCGATCAACTGGGATCCGCCGTCACGCTGGGATGATGGCGTACCGGGCTTGCTGGTTGACTACAACCTGACGGCGCAGTCGATCTTCCAGCGCAATGACGGCCAGCGCAAAAACCTGAGTGGCAACGGCACGGTGGGGGCCAATGCCGGGGCCTGGCGCCTGCGGGCGGATTGGCAGGGGCGTGTCGAAAACGGTCGCGAGTCGGCGGCCGGGCCCCAGAAGCTGGAGTGGAGCCGTTATTACGCCTATCGCGCGCTGCCAGGGCTGAGCGCCCGTTTGATGCTGGGTGAGAACTACCTGTATTCGGACCTGTTCGACAGCTTCCGTTTTACCGGTGCCGCGCTCAACTCAGATGAAAGCCAGTTGCCCCCCAACCTGCGAGGTTACGCGCCGGAAGTGGTCGGGGTGGCGAAAACCAATGCCAAGGTGATCGTCAGCCAGCAGGGCCGTGTGCTGTATGAAACCCTGGTTGCGGCGGGGCCTTTTCGTATCCAGGACCTCAATGACGCGGTGACGGGCACCCTGGATGTGCGGGTCGAAGAGCAGGACGGGTCGGTCCACACCTTCCAGATCGATACGGCGGGCGTTCCCTACCTGACACGTCCCGGCCAGGTTCGTTACAAGTTGGCGAGTGGGCGACCGAGTCGACTTCAACACGGTGCTGACGGCGATACGTTTGCTTCCGGCGAGTTCTCCTGGGGGATCAGTAACGGTTGGTCCTTGTTCGGCGGCGGCATCACCGATAACAACTACCGGGCACTGTCAGTGGGGGCAGGGCGCGACCTGCTGGCGTTCGGCGCCGTCTCGCTGGACGTGACGCAATCGCGGGCCAGCGTCTGGAATGAAAGCCTCTCGGGCAAGTCGTTGCGCCTTCAATACTCGAAGAACTTTGAAGACTACGACAGTCAGGTGACGTTTGCCGGTTACCGGTTCTCCCAGGAAAACTTCCTGAGCATGAGTGAATACCTGGACGCTCGTTATTACGGGCTCAACGGCGAACGCGGCAGCCGTGATGAGTACGGTGTGGAACGCGACAACTGGAAGCCGCTTGGCGCCAGCAAAGCCCTTTATACCGTGACACTGAACAAGCAGTTTCGCGACCTGGGCACCACCGTCTATGCCAGTTACAACAAGCAGACGTATTGGAATCGCTCGGACACCCAGCGCTGGAATCTGTCGGTGTCGCGCTACTTCAATGTGGGCACGGTGAAAAACATGAGCCTGTCCCTGAACATGTACCGCAGCGAGGACTACAACTATAAGGACAACGGCCTGTCGCTTATGGTCAGCCTGCCGCTGGGGCGCACCGGCACCCTGTCGATGGATGCCAACAGCGCTGCGGGTAAAAACTCATTGGCCACGCGCTACAGCGATCGCCTGGATGAGCGCAACAGTTACCAGATCGGTGCGAGCAACCAGTCGGCCAGTGGTTATTTGAGCCACATGGGGGACGGGGCCGACATTGATCTGAGTGCCAGTACGCAAAAGGGCGCTTACAGCAGCCTCGGCGTGTCCGCACGTGGCGGTGCCACGCTCACCCCTTACGGTGCGGCCCTGCATCGTACTCAAAGCACCGGCGGTACCCGGTTGATGATCGACACCGCGGGTGTGCCCGATGTGCCGGTGCGCGGTTACGGCTCGCCGACCCGCAGTAATGCGTTTGGCAAGGCGGTGATTGCCGACATCGGCAGCTATCAGCGCACCTCCGCCAGTGTCGATCTGGAGCGTTTGCCCGGCAATGTCGAAGCCACCCAATCCGTGACACAACTGACGCTCACCGAGGGCGCCATCGGTTATCGCTCGCTGCAAGTGATTTCCGGTGACAAAGCCATGGCGGTGCTGCGCCTGCCGGACAGCAGCGCACCGCCCTTCGGCGCCACGGTGAAAAACCTCAAGCAGCAGGACACCGGCATTGTGAATGACGACGGTCATGTCTACCTGAGCGGGATTCAGGCTGGCGAACGGATGATCGTCAGTTGGGGAGGTGCCGAGCGTTGCACCCTCACGCTGCCGACCATTTTGCCCGCCGATGGCCTGACCGATGCGCTGAACCTGGGCTGCCAGCTATTGGCCGCCGATCAATCTTCACCCGACCCGGCCGTATTGACCGGGACGCCTATCGATACGGAGAACACATCCTCATGATGCCGAACACGTGCCTCATCGTCCTGGCCTTTGCGCTGCTGGGGCCTGGCTTTATCCAAAATGCCAGCGCCGCTGTCGGCCTGGATCGTACCCGCGTGATTTTCGACGGCGGCAAACAGGCTACCAGCGTGAACATCACCAATAACAACACTCAGTTGCCGTACCTGGCCCAGGGTTGGATTGAAGATGAAACCGGCCAGAAAATCACCACGCCGCTGATCGTACTGCCACCGGTGCAGCGGCTGGAGCCCGGCAAGCAAAGCCAGGTCAAGGTGCAGGCCTTGCCGGCGGCCAGGTTGCTGCCGCAGGACCGGGAAACGGTGTACTACTTCAACCTGCGGGAGATTCCGCCGCGCAGCGACAAATCCAACACCCTGCAAATTGCCCTGCAGACCCGCATCAAGTTGTTCTATCGGCCGCAGGCCATTGAGCCGAGCCAGCAGGACCTGTCCAACCCTTGGCAGGAAAAGCTCACCCTGACTCGCGAGGGCGACCACTACACCGTTAACAACCCCACGCCTTACTACGTGACCCTGGTGGATGCCCGCAGCACCAAGGACGGTAAAACCGTGGCGGGCTTCGAGCCCATGATGGTTGCGCCCAAAGGCTCGCTGAAATTGAAACCCTCGGCGACGGCATTGGGAACTGCTCCCTACTTGAGCTACGTGAATGACTACGGCGGACGTCCGTTGCTGGCCTTCACCTGCCGTGGCGAAACCTGCCAGGTAGCACCGTCCAATGAGTAACGTCTGGGGATGGAGAACGTCATGAAGTCGAACACCGTGAAAGTACTCGGTGGCCTGTTACTGATGCTGACGGGATGGGCGAAGGCCCAGGACGTCGAGGGTATGAATGGCATGCTGAACGTGCTCGGGTCGCTGCATGAAAGCCCTTGCAGCCTGGAGATGACCTCCGTCAATCAAACGATTGACCTGGGAGATGTCTCGACCAGCCAGTTGCAACGCCCCGGCGATCAAGCGAACCCGGTGGCCTTTCAACTGCGCTTCGATGATTGCCAGCGCACCGCCGGCAGCATCCGTAATGAACGTACCGGAAACCTGACATGGAGTGCCTATCAGCCGGTGTTGTCGGTGGCGTTTATCGCACCTGCCGATGCCGATGACCCGCGACTGGTCAAGGTGCAAGGCATCACCGGGATGGGCCTGCGCCTGACCGATGCGCTGGGGCGGGATGTGCAGTTGGGGTCAAGGGGCCAACCGCTGTTCCTGGCCGTGGGCGCTACCACCCAGACCTGGAAGGTTCAACCCACACGCACCGCCGCGCCCCTGACCAGCGGAGCGTTCAGGGCCGTCGTGGACTTCAGGCTCAACTATGAGTAAGGGCAGAACAATGGTTAACACAAACGGCTCGCGCGCCATTCTGGCCGGGGGCACCTTGCTGTGGGCGGCCTGCCAGGCGGTACAGGCCGACACCAGTTTGATCATTCGCGCGGTCATCGTTGCGCCGCCGCCGTGTGTCATCAACGGCGGCGGTACGCTGGATGTGCCGTTTGGAAATGACCTGCTGACGTCGCGGATCGATGGGGTCAATTATCGTCGTGAGGTGCCTTACACCGTCACCTGTGATTCTCCCTTCAGTAACGCCTTGACCCTGGAACTCAAGGGCACGGGCGCCGCGTTCGACAGCCGCGTGCTTGCGACCCGCAAGGCGGATCTAGGGGTCAAGCTGTTCGTCAATGGCGCCGACTGGCCGTTGAACAGCGCCGTGAACTTTACCCATCCGGATTTCCCCGTGGTGCAGGCGGTGCCCGTCAAGCGTGCCGGTAGCCAACTGACCGGGGGGGCGTTCGATGCGACCGCCACCCTGGTGGTCGATTATCAATGATGGCGTCTGATGCCGTGATAAAGAGGAACGATCAATGACAATCAGGCAGCAGCGAGCGCTGCTCTTCCTGTGCGCCATCGGCCTGTGTGGCGGCGCGTCGGCCAACGTGACGTTCAGCGGAACGTTGAATGAGCCACCGCCCTGCACGATTGATGGCGGCGACACCATTGAAGTCGACTTTGGCGATGTGGGGGTCAAGCGCGTCGATGGCGTGAGGTACCGCAAGCACGTGGGTTACACCATCCGCTGTGGTACCGACACGCTGCCTTGGGCGTTGAAGTTGAGCGTCAACGGTACACCCACCACGTTTGACGGCTCGGCGGTGCAGACCAGCGCGCCTGCGCTGGGGATACGGGTTTTTCAGGACAACCAGCCGTTTGCGCTCAATACCCCCCTGGATATCACTCTGTCGTCACCGCCGACATTGGAAGTGGTGCCCGTCCAGCAGCCCGGCGCAATCCTGAGCCCCACCGGATTCACGGCGGTGGCCACGTTGTTGGCTGAATACCAGTAGGAGTCGAGTCTATGCGACATGAAAGGGTTCATAAGGGCGCACTGGCCCTGCTGCTCTCCTGCGGCCTGATCCCGCTCGGGCAGGCAGCGGACAACCTGCGTTTGAAGGGCAATCTGGTAGAGGAAGCCTGCACCCTGCGCCCCGGTGACGAGGCCATCACCCTGGAACTGTGGGACCTGACCAGCAAGTACCTCTATATCAACACGCGTTCGGTGGGCAGGCGTTTCAAGCTGCACTTGGAAGACTGCGACACCACCATCGGCGACTCGGTGACCATCACCTTCGGCGGTGCAGGAAACCCCGAGCTTCCCGGTTTGTTCGCGCTGGACGCCGGCAGTGGCGCCTCGGGCATCGGGGTCGGCCTGGAAACACTCGGCGATAAGCCGTTGCCCTTGAATACCGAAAGCGACAGGCAGGCGTTGAGTGATGGCAGCAACGTGATCGAGCTCAAAGCCTATGTGCAGGGCGAGCCGGCTGCGATCAGGGATCAAACCATCGGGCACGGGGCGTACTCGGTGACCTCAACCTTCACGTTGGACTATCCATAGGCTGTGCCTGGACAGGGCAGAGCGACGAGAAATAAACATGAAAAAAACAGCTGGCGCCATGGCGCTTTTGTTCCTTGCCGGTGTGGCTACGACGGCTGGCGCCGTTGACTGTCGTATGAATGGCGGTCCCTGGATCACGGTAGGCGGGGGGCAGGATATCAACTTGCAGGTGCCTGTGAATGTTCGGCTGGATACCAACCAGAATCGAATCTTAATGGAAGGGGCGAACCTCGAATGTCGATACACGCCCGGCCCTCAAACTCCTTCTCGTGCCGAAGACTATTGGGCCACCGGCAGTTCCGCCGGTATTCCGTGGACACCCGGTCCGAAGTTCGCCTCCGAAGGCACGGGCCTGCGCGTCAACGGTGTGTACCGAAACTACCCGGTGGCCGGTGGTATCCGGGTGGCTACGCTGCCGGACAACAGGGTCGGCTATCCAATCAATGTCGCGCCCTACATAGTGATGCGTAATAGTCCGGGGAATCCGATCAACATCCGGGTCGGTGACAACCTGGGGCTGCTGCGCATGACCCAGACGAACAACTCGGGGAGCGGTTCGTCGCGACTTACCGTCACCTACCTGGCCAACAACAATTTCACCATCTCGCCGTCGACCTGCACGATCAACAATAACAACCCGATCGAAATCAACTTCGGCGAGGTCAATCAACGGGCCATCGGCAGCGACCCGCTGACCACCCCCATCATCAGCAATCGCAGGCTGAATTACTCATGCCCCCAGGGCGGGATCAGCACACCAATCACCATTACTTACAAGGGAACCCGGTCGTCGTTCGACACCCGGCTGCTGATGATGAGCAACCCGCAAGTGGGTACAGCCCTTGTGCGTGGCGGCGTTGCCGTTCCGGTGAATGGATCGTTCCTGACTCAGATCAGCAACAGCGTCGGGGGTGACGATGTGACGTTTTCGCTGGTGCGGCGAGCGGCATCGCTGCCGGCCGCCGGGGCCATAAGCGGGAGCGGAGTACTGGTCATGGGGGTGCCATGAGCCACGGCTGAAGCCGCTTGAGGAATGACCTGTACCCAAAGCGCACCGCAGCGCCCTAGAATGCCCGCTCTTCCACCTTTGGCTTTTGGGGCATTCATGCATATCTCTTCCGGTCGCTGGGTCTACGGTTTTTTATTGACCCTGTTGACCGCGCTGCTTTGGGGCATCCTGCCGATCAAACTCAAACAGGTGCTGCAGGTGATGGATCCGATCACCGTGACCTGGTTTCGCCTGACGGTCGCCGGCAGCCTGCTGTTCGTTTACCTCGCGGCCACCAAGCGTTTGCCCAGCCGCAAGGTGTTGGGTCCTAAAGGCGGCTGGCTGGTGGCGATGGCGGTGTGCGGCCTGGTGGGCAATTACGTGTTGTACCTGGTCGGTCTCAAGCTGCTCAGCCCCGGCACGGCCCAGTTGGTGGTGCAGATGGGCCCGATCTTTTTGATGGTCGCCAGTGTGTTCGTATTCAAGGAGCGTTTCAGTCGCGGACAGGTACTTGGCCTGATCGTGTTGATTGCAGGCTTCGGGTTGTTCTTCAACCAACGCCTGGAGGAACTGCTCACGTCCCTGGGCGCCTACACCGCCGGCGTGCTGACCATTCTGCTGGCGACGTCGGTCTGGGTGTTCTACGCCCTGGGCCAGAAGCAACTGCTGACCGTGTGGAATTCGCTGCAAGTGATGATGGTGATCTACCTGACCTGCGCCTTGCTGCTCACGCCGTGGGCGCATCCGCTGGAGGCGCTGCAACTGAGCCCGCTGCAAGGCTGGCTGTTGCTGGCGTGCTGCATGAATACCCTGGTGGCGTACGGTGCGTTTGCTGAGGCGCTGGCACATTGGGAGGCCTCGCGGGTGAGTGCGACCCTGGCCCTCACGCCGCTGGTGACGTTTGTTGCGGTGGCGTTGGCGGCGTGGTGGTGGCCGGACTACGTGCAGGCCGAAGAGATCAACGCCCTGGGTTACTTCGGCGCACTGGTGGTGGTGCTGGGCTCGGCGACGGTCGCGCTGGCACCGTCGCTGCTCGCCGGGCTCAAGGCCCGGCGGCTGCGCATGGCTTCGTAAGGTCAACTGCCGAGCATGTTTTCCGGGCGTACCCACTGATCGAATTCCGTATCCGTGAGGTAGCCCAGCGCCAAGGCCGCCTCGCGTAGCGTCAGCCCTTCGGCGTAGGCTTTCTTGGCGATCTCCGCCGACTTGTCATAGCCGATATGCGGGTTCAGCGCCGTCACCAGCATCAGCCCGCGCTCCAAGTGATCGGCCATTTGCCCGGCGTCCGGTTCAAGGCCTGCAATGCAATGCTCTTGGAAGTTATTGCAGCCGTCGGCCAGCAGTCGGATCGATTCCAGCAGGTTGTGGATGATTACCGGTTTGTACACGTTCAACTGTAAATGCCCCTGGCTGGCGGCAATGCCGATGGTCACGTCATTGCCCAGCACCTGGCAGGCCAGCATCGACAGCGCTTCACACTGGGTCGGGTTGACCTTGCCCGGCATGATCGAACTGCCCGGCTCGTTGGCCGGCAGTTTGACCTCCGCCAACCCAGCACGCGGGCCCGAGCCCAGCAGGCGCAGGTCGTTGGCGATTTTCATCAGGGCCACGGCCAGGGTTTTCAGGGCGCCGTGCAGGGTCACCAGTGGCTCGTGGCCGGACAGGGCGGCGAACTTGTTCGGTGCGGTTACAAACGGCAATCCGGAGAGGGCGGCCAGCTCTGAGGCAATCGCCTCGCCAAAGCCATGGGGCGCATTCAGCCCGGTGCCCACCGCCGTGCCACCCTGGGCCAGCTCGCAGGCAGCGGGCAGGGCGCTGCGCACGGCGCGTTCGGCGTAATCGAGTTGGGCGATAAACGCGGAGAGTTCCTGGCCGAAGGTAATCGGCGTCGCATCCATCATGTGGGTGCGACCGGTCTTGACCAGCTTCATATGCCGCGCGGCCAGTTCCGCCAAACCGCCGGACAGGCAGGCGATCGCCGGTAACAAGCGTTCATGCACCGCTTGCACCGCCGCAATGCTCATGGCTGTGGGGAAGCAATCGTTGGAGCTCTGGGAGCGGTTCACGTGATCATTGGGGTGCACCGGGCTTTTGCCACCGCGCGGGTTGCCCGCCAGCTCGTTGGCGCGGCCGGCGATCACTTCGTTGGCGTTCATATTGCTTTGAGTGCCGCTGCCGGTCTGCCAGACCACCAGGGGAAACTGGTCGTCGTGCTGGCCGTCGAGAATTTCATCAGCGGCCTGTTCGATCAGGCGGGCGATGTCGGCGGGCAGGTCGCCGTTGCGGTCGTTGACCCGTGCGGCGGCCTTTTTGATCAGGGCCAGGGCGTGCAGCACCGCCAGGGGCATGCGTTGTTCGCCGATGGCGAAATTCACCAGTGAGCGTTGGGTCTGGGCACCCCAGTAGGCGTCATCCGGGACGGCTACTTCTCCCAGACTGTCGGTTTCGATACGGCTCATCGGGCACTCTCCTTGAAGTCAGTCAGCGCAGTTTAGGCCGTGATCGGCCAAGTGGGTTCCCTCAAAAGACGTTTCATCGGCCAATCCACGGCCGATAAGGCTCGGGGTTGAGCCGCAAGCTTTTTTAGGCGCAGAATGGGCGCCCTTGGGGACTGACCCCGCCAGCTAGAAAGGAAACTCGATGACTCGTCTTCGTGCCATCTGTACCGCGGTTGCTCTGGTATGCGCCAGCGGCCAGGTTCTTGCCGATACCGCCAGCCACAACGCCAGTGCCGAAGCCTTCCTGACCCTGGCCCATGCCGACAAGCTGGGTACCCCGGTGTACATGCAAGTGCAGCAGATGTTCGCCCAGCGTTTCGAACAGACCAAGGCACCGGCCACCAAGCAGTCCGTACTGGACAGCTACCAGGCCAAGGCCAACGCCGCTCTCGACCAGGCCATCGGCTGGCCGAAGCTGAAGCCGGACATGGTCAAGCTCTACACCACCAACTTCAGCGAGTCCGAGCTCAAGGACCTGGTCGCTTTCTACCAGTCGCCACTGGGCAAGAAAGTCCTGGAAAAAATGCCGCAGTTGACCCAGCAATCGGCCCAGATGACCCAGGCCAAGCTGGAAAGCGCAGTGCCGGTGGTCAACAAGCTGTTGGAAGACATGACCAACGAGCTGGCGCCAAAAGCCGCCGCACCGGCCAAGAAGAAGTAAGCAGGAATGACCATGCAACAGCGTATCGAAACGACGCTCGCCGCTCTGGAGCCTCAACACATGAGCGTGCTGGATGAAAGCCATATGCACAGCCGTGGGTTGCAGACCCACTTCAAGGCCGTGCTGGTCAGCCAGCAGTTTGAGGGGCTCAACCGCGTCAAGCGCCACCAGAAGGTCTACGCCACCCTGGGTGACCTGATGAGCGAGTTTCATGCCCTGGCGCTGCATACCTATACGCCCGAAGAATGGGCGACCATCGACGCAGCGCCGGCCTCGCCGACCTGCGCAGGGGGAGAGTGAAGCAGCGGAACGTGTTCAGTTGCCAACCACAAGATTGAAGCACTCTTACCGCACGTAGCTTCCTTCTTGTTAGAATCCCCACGCGCCGCTCAGTCGGCGCGTTTTTTTTGCTTTTACTTGCAGCCTGCAGCTAAAAACCTGCAACTGCCGTTATCCGGTTCACCCCTTACGAGGGTAGCCACCTGGAGAGAACACCCATGACTCAACCGATTGTCGTGGCGGCACTGTATAAGTTCGTCACCCTCGAAGATTACGTCGCCCTGCGCGAGCCCCTGCTGCAGGCGATGGTCGACAACGGCATCAAAGGCACTTTGCTGATCGCCGAAGAAGGCATCAACGGCACCGTTTCCGGCAGCCGCGAAGGCATCGACGGCCTGATGGCCTGGTTGAAGAACGACCCTCGCATGGACGACATCGACCACAAAGAGTCGTACTGCGATGACCAGCCGTTCTACCGCACCAAGGTCAAGCTCAAGAAAGAGATCGTGACCCTGGGCGTCGCAGGCGTCGACCCGAACAAAAAGGTCGGCACCTACGTCGACCCCAAAGACTGGAACGCGCTGATCAGCGACCCGGAAGTGCTGTTAATCGACACCCGTAACGACTACGAAGTGTCCATCGGTACCTTTGAAGGCGCGGTCGACCCGAAGACCACCAGTTTTCGCGAATTTCCCGACTACATCAAAGCCAACTTCGATCCGGCCAGGCACAAGAAAGTCGCCATGTTCTGCACCGGTGGCATTCGTTGCGAGAAGGCCTCCAGTTATATGCTCAGCGAAGGCTTCGATGAGGTGTATCACCTTAAGGGCGGGATCCTGAAGTACCTCGAAGAAGTGCCGCAGGAAGAGACCAAATGGCAGGGCGACTGCTTTGTTTTCGATAATCGCGTGACCGTGCGTCACGACTTGAGCGAAGGCGACTACGATCAATGTCATGCCTGCCGCACACCCGTAAGCGTCGAAGACCGCGCGTCCGAGCACTATGTGGCCGGCATAAGTTGTCCGCATTGCTGGGATAAGCTGCCGGAGAAAACCCGTCGCAGCGCGATCGACCGGCAAAAGCAGATTGAGCTGGCCAAGGCCCGCAATATGCCGCACCCGATTGGCTTCAACTACAAGCAAACCCCTTCCGAGGTCTGACCCATGTCCGCGCGCCTGCTCTATGTAATGGACCCGATGTGTTCCTGGTGCTGGGGCTTTGCCCCGGTGGCGCAGGCGCTGATTGAGCAGGCCCAGGCGGCCGGCGTCGACGTGCACCTGGTGGTGGGTGGTTTGCGCACCGGCAGCGGCGCTGCGCTGGAGCCGACCACCCGGCGCTACATTCTTGAGCACTGGCAGGCGGTCACCGACGCCACCGGCCAGCCGTTCAAACGTGAAGGCGCGCTGCCCGATGGTTTTGTGTATGACACGGAGCCGGCGTGCCGGGCCCTTGTCACGGCACGCAGCCTGGCGCCGGATTGTGCGTGGACGCTGCTTGGGCTCATCCAGCACGCATTTTATGTCGAGGGCCGCGACGTGACCCTCGCCAGCGTGTTGGTGGAACTGGCCGAACAGGCAGGCATCCCGCGTATCGAATTCGCCGGCGAGTTTGACCGTGCCGAGCAACACGCTGCCACGGCGTCGGATTTCACCTGGGTGCAGGATCTGGGCATCGCCGGGTTCCCGACCTTGCTGGCTGAGCGCAATGGTCAGTTGGCACTGCTCACCAACGGCTATCAGCCGCTGTCCGAGCTGTCACCGCTGCTCGCTCGATGGCTGGAGAGAGCGACCAGTGCCTGATGAGCCCAAACGCACGGATCGCCTGACCTGGGCGGAAATTCGCCGCCTGGCCCTGCGTCACAAAAAATCCCTGTGGATCGCCAATGGCGTCGCCGTGTTGGCGACCCTGTGCAGCGTGCCGATTCCTCTGCTGTTGCCGTTGCTGGTGGACGAAGTCCTGCTGGGCCATGGTGATGCGGCGCTCAAGGTGATGAACCATGCGTTGCCGCTGGTTTGGCAGAAAGCCGCCGGCTACATCGGCCTGATGCTGCTGGTGACCCTGCTGCTGCGCTGCGGCGCGCTGGTGTTCAACGTGGTGCAGGCGCGGCTGTTTGCGCGACTGGCCAAAGACATCGTGTACCGCATCCGCGTGCGCCTGATCGAGCGCCTCAAACGCATCTCCCTGGGCGAATACGAAAGCCTGGGCAGCGGCACGGTCACCACCCATCTGGTGACCGATCTGGATACCCTGGATAAATTCGTCGGTGAAACCCTCAGCCGCTTCCTGGTCGCCATGCTGACCCTGGTCGGCACTTCGGCGATCCTGGTGTGGATGCATTGGCAACTGGCATTGCTGATCCTGCTGTTCAACCCGCTGGTGATCTACGCCACGGTGCAGTTAGGCAAGCGCGTCAAACACCTCAAGAAACTGGAAAACGACAGCACCTCGCGCTTCACCCAGGCCCTGACTGAAACCCTCGACGCCATACAGGAAGTCCGCGCGGGCAACCGCCAGGGCTTTTTCCTCGGGCGTCTGGGCCAGCGTGCCCAGGAAGTGCGCGATTATGCGATCCATTCCCAGTGGAAAACCGATGCGTCCAGCCGTGCCAGCGGGCTGCTGTTCCAGTTCGGTATCGACATCTTCCGTGCGGCAGCGATGCTCACCGTGCTGTTTTCCGACCTGTCCATCGGCCAGATGCTCGCGGTGTTCAGCTACCTGTGGTTCATGATCGGCCCGGTGGAGCAGTTGCTGAATCTGCAATACGCCTATTACGCCGCGGGCGGCGCGTTGAGTCGCATCAATGAGCTGCTGGCGCGTGCCGACGAGCCGCAATATGCCGGTGGCGCCGACCCGTTCACCGGGCATCAGACCGTTGGCATCGAGGTACGCGGCCTCGACTTTGGTTATGGCGACGAGCTGGTACTCAACCAGTTGCACCTGCAGATTGCCCCGGGTGAAAAAGTCGCGATTGTCGGCGCCAGCGGCGGAGGCAAAAGCACCCTGGTGCAGTTGCTGCTCGGGCTGTACACGCCCCAGGCGGGCAGCATCCGATTTGGTGGTGCAACCCAGCAGGAGATCGGCCTGGAGACCATCCGCGAGCATGTTGCGGTGGTGCTGCAACACCCGGCGCTGTTCAACGACACCGTGCGTGCCAACCTGACCATGGGCCGCGAGCGCAGTGACCAGGCCTGCTGGCAGGCGCTGGAAATTGCCCAACTGGATGCCACCGTCAAAGCCCTGCCACTGGGCCTGGACAGTGTGGTGGGGCGTTCCGGTGTACGTTTCTCCGGGGGGCAGCGCCAACGCCTGGCAATTGCGCGCATGGTGCTGGCCGAGCCGAAGGTGGTGATACTCGACGAAGCCACGTCCGCACTGGATGCCGCCACCGAATACAACCTGCATCAGGCCCTGGCGCGGTTTCTCAGTGGGCGTACTACACTGATCGTTGCCCACCGTCTGTCGGCCGTTAAGCAGGCGGATCGAGTCCTGGTGTTCGACGGCGGTCATATCGCTGAGGATGGCGATCACCAGCAATTGATCGCCGACGGTGGTCTTTACGCCAAACTGTATGGACACTTGCAACAAGTGCGCTGATTTAGCCTAGTCTGTGCCATCGGAAGCGGATGTTTGCGTGCGTATCCAGCAGTGCATATGCAAGGGACTTCATGAAGCAAAAGCGGACTCTCGGAACGCCTCGGCTGTTGGGCATCGTCTGGCCTTTCATCGCTGTCGTTCTGTTTCAGGCATTGTTGGGTTGCGTCAGCCTCTACGTGCTTTCAGCGGTACGTGGTTATGTGGGCGGCGAGAGCTTGTGGTCCAAGGGCCAGAAGGACGCGATCTATTACCTGACGCTCTACGCCGATAACCGTGATCAAGCCACCTACCTCAAATACCAGCAGGCGATTGCCGTGCCCCAGGGCGGGCATGAACTGCGTATTGCCCTGGACCGACCTCGTCCTGACCTCTCTGCGGCGCGCCAAGGCATCCTCAAAGGCGGCAACCACGCGGATGACGTCCCCAGCCTGATCTGGCTGTACCTCAATTTTCGGCACTTCAGTTACCTGGAAAAAGCCATCGAACTGTGGACCATTGGTGATGGTTACCTGGTTCAACTGGACGACCTGGCGCGGGAGATGCACGACGCGATCAGCCGCGACCAAGTCAGCGCCAACGACGTACGGCGATGGAAGGCGCATATCACGGCCATCAATGAGGGCGTGACACCCGCCGCCAAAGCCTTCAGCGATGCGTTGGGCGAGGGCTCGCGCATGATTCTGCGGCTGCTGCTGATCACCAACCTGGCCACTGCGCTGGGGCTGATCGTGCTGGCGCTGCTGCGCACCCATAAATTGTTGGCCCAGCGCCATGCATTTGCCGACGCTCTGCAGCAGGAGAAAGAACGGGCCCAGATCACACTGGAGTCGATCGGCGATGGGGTGATCACCACTGACGTAGACGGAGCGATCGCCTACATGAACCCTGCGGCCGAGGCGCTCACTCACTGGAACTCCGCCCAGGCCCAGGGCCTGCCCCTGGCAGCATTGTTCAGCCTGCTGGATGACGATGCCCAGCCCGACGGCTTTACCCTGATCGAACACATCGTCAAGGGCCAACTGCGCGGCGGCAGCGAGCACGCCAAGACCATCCAGCGACTGGATGGCAGCACGGTGTCTGTCACGCTGGTCGGCGCGCCTATCCGCAGCGCCGGCAAGATCAGCGGTGCGGTACTGGTGCTGCACGACATGACCCAGGAGCGTCAATATATTGCCAACCTGTCCTGGCAGGCGACCCACGACGCCTTGACCGGCCTGGCCAACCGCCGCGAATTCGAGTATCGCCTGGAACAGGTGCTGCACCCTGCCGGGCACCAGCAGGGCGGGCGCCATGCGCTGATGTTTCTGGACCTGGATCAGTTCAAGCTGGTCAACGACACCTGCGGCCACGCGGCGGGCGATGAGTTGCTGCGCCATATCTGCGCGTTGCTGCAATCGGATCTGCGTGAAGGCGACACCCTGGCGCGTCTGGGGGGGGATGAGTTCGGCATCCTGCTGGAGAACTGCCCGGCGTCGGTGGCGGAAAAAATCGCCGAGAGCCTGCGGCATACCGTGCAAAACCTGCATTTTGTGTGGAAGGGCCGGCCGTTCATGACCACCGTGAGCATTGGTCTGGTGCATCTGTCATCCAACACGCCGACTACTTTGGAGACCTCGCTGCGCGCCGCCGACATGGCCTGCTACATGGCCAAGGAGAAGGGACGTAACCGCGTGCAGGTCTACCATTCTGATGACTCCGAACTGTCCCTGCGCTTTGGTGAGATGGCCTGGGTCCAGCGCCTGCACATGGCCTTGGAGGAGAACCGGTTTTGCCTGTATGCCCAGGAAATTTCACCACTCGGCCACACGGATGCCGGCAACGGACACATCGAAATCCTGCTGCGGCTGCATGATGAAGCGGGCCGAATTATCCTCCCCGACAGTTTTATTCCCGCCGCCGAACGTTATGGCTTGATGACATCCCTGGATCGCTGGGTGGTGGAAAACGTATTCAAGATCATCGGCCGTTGCATGCACGAGCGTCCGGCCCGGCCTATGGCCATGTGTGCGATTAATCTGTCAGGAATAACCATCGGCGATGATGATTTTTTAGGATTTTTACGAGAGAAATTCGAGAGTTACAGCATCCCTCCAGAAATGATTTGTTTTGAAATAACTGAAACCAGTGCGATTGCGAACTTGGGCAGTGCGATTCGTTTTATTAATGAACTCAAAGCGTTAGGTTGCCATTTTTCACTCGATGATTTTTGCGCCGGAATGTCCTCGTTCGCGTATTTGAAACATTTACCTGTAGACTTCCTGAAGATCGATGGAAGTTTCGTAAAGGATATGCTGGACGACCCGATTAACCGCGCCATGGTCGAAGTGATCAACCACATCGGCCACGTCATGGGTAAGCGCACAATTGCCGAGTTTGTTGAAACACCGCAAATCGAACAGGCTTTACTCGAAATTGGTGTGGATTACGCTCAGGGTTACCTGATTGAACGACCGCAATTGTTTACCTTTGATAGCTTGCAGTGTCGACCTGTGCGGCCGCAGCCTCTGTTATTCAAGGCGCCCGGCACATTCCGCTGAAACATCTGTTGGTCTGTACAATCACACTAAAAAAGGAGCGTTACAGTGATCGACACATTCATCAGAACCGGTCCGCTTATGGAAGCCTCGAGTTACCCAGCCTGGGCTCAGCAACTGATCCAGGACTGTAGCGAGAGCAAGCGCCGCGTTGTCGAACACGAACTGTACCAGCGCATGCGCGATAACACGCTCAGCGCCAAGACCATGCGTCACTACTTGATCGGTGGCTGGCCTGTGGTGGAACAGTTTGCTTTGTACATGGCACAGAACCTCACCAAAACCAAGTTTGCCCGCCATCCTGGTGAGGACATGGCGCGACGTTGGCTGATGCGCAATATTCGTGTGGAACTCAACCATGCCGACTACTGGGTACATTGGGCTCGCGCCCACGGTGTCAGCCTGGACGAGTTGCAAGCGCAGAACGTACCGCCGGAATTGCACGCACTCAGCCATTGGTGCTGGCACACCAGCTCAGCCGACTCGTTGATCGTGGCGATTGCCGCGACCAACTACGCGATTGAGGGGGCCACCGGGGAGTGGTCTGCGGTGGTGTGTTCCACCGGCGTCTACGCGGCGGCCTTCCCCGAGGAAGACCGCAAGCGTGCGATGAAGTGGCTGAAGATGCATGCCCAGTATGACGATGCGCACCCTTGGGAGGCTCTGGAAATCATCTGCACTCTGGCGGGGATGAACCCGAGCAGGTCCTTGCAGGTCGAGCTGCGCCAGGCTGTGTGCAAGAGCTACGACTACATGTATCTGTTTTTGGAAAGCTGCATCCGCCTGGAAAAAGAGAAAGCACCTGCGTTGGTGCGCGAACGCCAGATGCGCGTCGCCAGCGAAGCGTGATGTAACACAGATGGCGGGGTTTTACCCCGCCATTGCCAAACGGTTACGGCCTTCGCGCTTAGCCACATACAAGGCGCTGTCGGCCCGGCGCAACAGGCTTTCAGCAGACTCAGCGGCCAGCAAGGTCGAGCACCCCAGGCTCACCGTCAGTTCAACGCGTTTATCTTCCACCCAATAATCGTGGGACTGTGCCGCCTGGCGCAGTCGTTCACCGATCATCCCGGCCGCGTCCCGCCCGGTGTTGGACAGCAGGATCAGAAACTCTTCCCCGCCAAACCGGAACACCATGTCCACGTTACGCAACTGGCTCTTGATTACGGCAGCAACGCTGCGCAATACGCTATCGCCTGCTGCGTGGCCGTGGGTGTCATTGACGATTTTGAAGTGGTCGATGTCCAGCATCAGCAATGACAGTGGGCTCATGTGTCGACGGGCTATATCGATCTCGCGATGCAGCGTCTGGTCCATGGCAATGCGATTGCCTGTCTCGGTCAACGGGTCGCGCAGTGCGCTACGGGTGGCTGCGCGATAAAGCAGGGCGTTGCGCATGGGGTAAAGCAGGGTGGCCAGCAGGGATTCGAGTTGGCCGAGTTCGTCTTCAGCCAGGCGCTGGTTGCGCCGAAAAGCCAGCTCGCCCAAATGCTCGCCTTCATGGCTCAGGTTGTAGCTTACGCAGTGGTGGCCACGCTGGCCGAACTCAAGGCGCAGGTCGCTGGCTTCGTGGCGGTAGTGCAGGGCGTCCAACGGAACCAAGCGTTGAATCTCACGAAAGAACACGCTGAGGATCCGCTCCACCTCCAGGCTGACTTGCAGCTGCTGCACCAACTGCTGGCGCAGTTGCACGACGGTCGTGGGGCGACGGGGGAGCGAAGAAGGCTGGCCAAAGCCCAGGCGTTGCAATTTGGCACTGTCGAAATCGATTGCGTGGGTCTGGGTAGGTGTTTTCATCAGCAATCGGCCTCTAAGCACTTAACTGTCTTACAGGCTCGATGAGCGTGGCGAGTACCAAGCGTTTTGCTGTTCCTTCAATTGCGTAAAACAATGGAAACAGCTTGGATCGCTTTACCAAGGGCTAATGCCCCTGGACCCTGCCGCACGTCTTGTCATCGTTCAACCTGATTGAACAGACATAGAGCCAGATTCGTGCCAGATCGTTCAGTTTAAAAAAACTCCATATTAATCAACGACTGTTTTTAAGCCGAAAAACAGTCGCTGGGTGGAGTGGCAGTTATTTGGCTGACTGCACCAGGGTGCTGGTATCAATCTGCTCAATCGAGGTCACACCGGTCAGCGTCATCGCCACGCGCATTTCCTTGGCGAAGATGTCCAGCAGGTTTTCCACACCGTGCCGGCCATCCGCGGCCAGGGCGTACGCGGTCGCGCGACCCAGCAAGCAAGCCTTGGCCCCCAGGGCAAGCATGCGCACCACGTCGAGGCCGGAGCGGATCCCCGAATCCACCAGCACGGTAAGGTCATCACCCACAGCGTCGGCAATCGGCGGCAAGGCCTTGGCGGTGGACAGCACGCCATCGAGCTGGCGCCCGCCGTGGTTGGACACCACGATGCCATCGGCGCCAAAGCTCACCGCGTCCTTGGCGTCCTGAGGGTCGAGGATGCCTTTGATGATCATCGGGCCTTTCCAGAATTCGCGGATCCACTCCAGGTCTTTCCAACTGATCGACGGGTCGAAATTGTTGGCGAGCCAGCCGATGTAATCTTCCAGATGAGTAGGTTTGCCCAGGTATTTGGAGATATTGCCCAGATCGTGGGGGCGGCCCATCAAGCCGACATCAAAGGCCCATTGCGGTTTGGTGACGGCCTGCAGCATGCGTCGCTGCGCGGCAAACGGCCCGGACATGCCCGAGTGGGCATCGCGATAACGCGCGCCCGGTGTCGGCATGTCGACGGTGAACACCAGTGTCGTCACGCCGGCCGCCTGGGCCCGCTCCAGCGCGTTGCGCATAAAGCCACGGTCCTTGAGCACGTAGAGCTGAAACCAGATCGCCTGCGGGCTTTGCGCCGCCACTTCTTCAATCGAACACACCGACACCGTCGACAGGCAGAACGGGATGCCCTTGTTGGACGCCGCCTTGGCCGCCTGCACTTCGCCACGTCGCGCGTACATGCCGGTCAGGCCCACGGGGCTGAGGATCACCGGCATGTCCAGGGACTGACCAAACAGCGTGGTCTTCAAGCTCAGGCTGTCCACATTGCGCAGCACGCGTTGGCGCAGGCTGATATCGGCCAGGTCCGAACTGTTGGCGCGCAGCGTGTGTTCGGCGTAGGCGCCACCGTCGATATAGTCGAACAGAAAGCGCGGCAGCTTGCGCTTGGCGGCGGCGCGGTAGTCTGAGGCGGACGAAATGATCATGGACGGTGTCTCTCCAGGGCAGGGTAGCTCCAAGATAGGCAAACATCTGTCATGATAAAAGCAACTTTTATCGCTAGTAGTCAGTCGCTGAAGGAATACTGATGAACCTGAGAACATTGCGTGCCTTTGTTGAAGTGGTGCGCCAAGGCGGCTTCTCCCAGGCGGCCGAGGTGGTGTCTCTGACCCAATCGAGCGTGAGCAAGGCGGTCAAGACCCTTGAAGAAGAATTGGGCATGCCCTTGCTCAATCGCCTGGGGCACAAGAACGAACTCACCGCTGCCGGCGAAATCGCCTACAGCCGCGCCCTGATGCTGTTGGCAGAGCACACTGACCTGGTGGCGGAAATCAACGATCTGCGAGGCCTCAAGCGCGGCGTCTTGCGCATCGGCCTGCCGCCGGTGGGGTGTGGCGTGCTGTTCGCGACGATGTTCGCCACCTACCGCAATCGTTACCCGGACATCGACATCGAACTCACGGAATACGGCAGCAAAAAACTACGCGAATGCCTGGAAGCAGGAGAGGTCGACCTGGCGGCGCTGCTGTTGCCCATAGACGAAGGTTTCGACTATCAACCCGTGCGCAACGAGCCGCTGATGGCCGTACTGCCCAGCAACCACCCGCTGGCCACGCGGGCACGCATCGACTTCCTTGACCTGGCGGATTCACCGTTCATCCTGTTCGAAGCCGGCTTCGCCCTCAACGCCAAAATCCTCGCCGCCTGCGAGCATAAAGGTGTGCAGCCCCGCGTCGCCGCCCGCAGTGGCCAGATCGACTTTATCGTTGACCTGGTCTGCGCCGGCCTAGGCGTTGCCTTTCTGCCACGCATGCTGGCGCACAAACACCAACATCCCGGCATCGCCCTGATCCCCCTGGACGAACCCCACACCGACTGGCACATCGCCCTGGCCTGGCGCGCCAGCGCTCACCTGCCTCCAGCGGCACGCGCCTGGCTGGAACTCGCCAGGGAATCGCAGTGTTCAACCGGTCATCCGGATTAATCCGCCAAAACCGCAGGGAAGGCTTGACTTCTCCTTTTCAATCAGTAACATACGGCGAATTCCGCGATAGCTCAGTTGGTAGAGCAAATGACTGTTAATCATTGGGTCCCTGGTTCGAGTCCAGGTCGTGGAGCCAGATAGGGAAAAGCCTGCAGCGATGCAGGCTTTTTTTTTGCTTTGGATTTTTCCGGGGTGATCAAAGCGCACAGCGTGACCCGCATGAGTTCGTCTCTAATCCCACGATTCAGAGGTAAATGTCATGAAAGTCGCTGCAGTCGTTTCAACCAAAGGCGGGCCGGGTAAAACCACGGTTGGCTTTAATATGGGCGCGTTCTGCGCCTACGCAGGGATCAGTACCCTGCTCATCGATCTGGAGAATCAGCCGTTGCTGTCGTCGTTTTATGCGATATCGCTTGAGAATGGTGCGTGCGTACCTGTTGATCGCCACAACCTCAAGCCTATCGACCTGCCAAATATTTAAATAGTCAGTCCGATCTCTAGAAAGTGTCTCGTCATTGCTATGATCTTCTAGTGGCTTGGCTTTTGGATTTAGTTCTACATTGTCCATCGAAGATTTCAGAACTATTAGAATCTAAGTGAGTGTAGTTCGCGGATTGCTTATATAAAAGGCGTAGTAGTGTGCGCACGTGTATATGAAAGTGCGCAGCAACTTCTTGTTTAGAAAGACCATGCTGCACAATCAACTGATGAGCTAGCTCGCATTGCTGCGACGTGAGCGAAGGACGGCGTCCTACCGTCTTGCCCTCAGCGCGCGCGGCTAACATCCCCGCGCGAGTGCGCTCACTTATAAGTGAACGCTCAAATTCTGCCAGGGCCGCCATCATATGGAAAACTAAACGCCCTCCTGAAGAAGTTGTATCAATATTCTCTGTAATCGAATGAAACTTTACGCGTCGTTTTGCTAGTTTACCTAACAATTGCACCAGATGTGAAAGAGAGCGCCCTAACCGATCAAGGCGCCATACTACTAATTTCCCTTCTGGTTTGAGGCTTCGAATTGCACTATCCAATCCAGGGCGAGAACTTAGACTGCCGGAATACCCTTGATCTGTATAAATCTTAACACATCCTGCTGCCTTCAGAGCTTGTATTTGGAGGGTCAGATTCTGGTCTTCGGTTGAAACTCGCGCGTATCCAATAATCAAAGCTTTTTACCTTTATAGCTGAAGAGTTCCATCAGCTTAATTCTGCGCTAGAAAAATAGCTGTTAAATGCCTGTCGAACCATTAATATCTGTTTGCACACCGAAGTTTGCTTCAAGTGAATTCCCAGATTTTTAATCTCTCAAAGTTTAAGATAGAAAACTATAAAGCTGCGAAAAAAGCTTTCGCATTGCTTGTTTAAGAAAGCTTCCTGTTTTTCACCGTTAAAGTTCTACTGGCCTATATTGAAATGAGATCCTCGCCCAGATCATAAAAATACTCTTTATTAATAACCATGGTTATCGGCAGCAATGCTTTCGCCGCTGACATCGGCGTAGAACGGCTGCCGCTTGGTGATGAGCCCGTACAGCAGCCCTGCAATACCGGCGCCAAACAGCCAGGAAAACGGCGAGACACTGGCGAACCCAGGCAGCAGCGCCAGCAGGATGGCGATCACCGCCGCAGGAATAAACGCCGCCACCGCGCGCAAATTGACCCCCCGGCTGTAGTAATAAACGCCATTTGGGTCTTCGCTGTACAACTGCGGCACGTCCACCTGGCTTTTACGGATCAGCCAGTAATCGACCATGATCACGCCGTACAACGGCCCCAGCAGTGCGCCCAGGCCGGAAAGGAAGTACACGATCACCAGCGGGCTGTTGTAGAGGTTCCACGGCAGGATCAGCACGGCGACGGTGGCGCTGATCAACCCGGCGCGGCGGAAGTTGAGGTACTTGGGCGCCAGGTTGCTCAGCACAAAGGCAGGGGCGACGAAGTTGGCCATGATGTTCACCGCCACGGTGACGATCAGAAAGGCCAGGCAACCGAGCACGAGGAAGAAGGTATTGGGGATGGCGGCGATGATCTCGGTGGGGCTTTCGATCACTCGGCCGTTAAGTTGGAATTGCCCGCCGCACAGCAGCACGGTGATGGCGGCAAATATCAGGATATTCACCGGAAGGCCCCAGAAGTTGCCGACCTGAATGGTCTTGCGGCACGGTGAGGAACGCGCGAAATCGCAGAAGTTGAGGATCAGCGTGCCGTAGATCGCCAGCCACAGCGCGCCGCCGGCGAAGATATTGCGCCACATCTCGCCGCCGCTCAGCGGCTCACGGATCGACCACGCAATCTGGCCGCCCGCCTGAAAGTACATCCAACCGGCCAATGCGGCCACCGTAGCCAGAATCACTGGACCGGCGAAGCCCTCATAGCGCCGCACCATCTCCATGCCGTAGGCCAGGATTACCAGTTGCACGAACCAGATCGCCACAAAACAGGCCCAGCCCAGGGTGGATAAGCCCAGGATTGAGTTGTGGTCATAGTCGGCGAATCCAGGATGAATCGCCGTCAGCAACACGCGGAAAACCACCGAGGCCAGGTAGGTCTGGATGCCAAACCAGGCAATCGCGATCACCGCGCGGATCAAGGCCGGAATCTGCGCGCCATGGATACCAAAGCTGATTCGGCTGATCACCGGAAACGGCACGCCGGTCTTCTGCCCCATATAGCCCGACAGGTTCATGAAGAAGTACACCAGCGCCGCGCCGATGCCCAGTGACAACAGGATCTGCCAACCGCCCAGGCCCAGCGCATACAGACCGATGGCGAACGAATAGTTGGCGATGTTGTGCACGTCATTGGTCCACAACGCAAAGATGCTGTAGCGCCCCCAACGTCGACCTTCCACCTTGGTGGGCGCCAGGTCTTTGTTGTGCAGCCGCGGGCTGAGCACCAACGGGCCGGGTTGGGTGGCGTCGGGGGGCAGGGCTGAGGAGGGCAGATCCAGTGCGAGGTCATTCGAGAGGCTTGTACGCATTCCGGCAGGCTCTAGGGCATTTGCAAGTACGCCGCAAATGCAAGGTGTATGTATGTTGGCTGTTTATTGTATACAAGCTGTCCATACCATAAGCCACATGCGTGCCATGTTTTGGATTCATTAACGTCACAGGTAAGTTGTTATTCATAGGTTACTTAACTAACTATCTGATTTTTATGAAATATAAATTGACCGTTTGGATAGTTATTTATTTTCCCTTGTGGGGCGGGGCGAGGTGAAAAATTATAAGCGAAATAGAAGTGTTACATTTAGTGGCGTAATGCGTGAGATTTTTGCGTTAATTGTTACGAAATTACACATTAATGTGTGCAGATTACACATCAAGCGAAATAAGAGAGTCTTGATCCATTCCCATTTGCTTGACGAATCGCGGGTATTGCTCTATAGCGATCGCGGGCGGTCTCCCGTTTAGGGTCATGATTTCAAGGTTGTCTGGCGACGGGGGGAGTAGGTTTAGGTTCATTGGTCTACACGGCGAGTATGCTCTGGTCCTTCGAGATCTCTTGCAGAGCCGTTACAGCTCGACATCTGAGAGCGCAGCCGTACCGTTCGAGTCTGAGCGCCTTGATGGTTTTTTCTGCTTCCATATCCTAGATATCGCTGAAGAATATTTAAAAGTATTATCCTCAAACTGATTGAGCACCAGTTTGAGGATGTCCTAGCCGGAGTTATTGAGATAAGTTCTGACGAGTTCAGCGAAGCTTACGCAGCAGCAGTTCACTTGCCTGTCCTTGGCCAGCGAACTGCGAATCGCGATGGAGCTTCCCACCGCGCCGCGCATATCAAATATATGAGATAGACGCGGTAAAACCTTAAACTTCCACGCGTTTTAAGGGGCTGAAAGGTTTTGTTTTTTATAGAGTTTCAGCTCTCCGCGCATGTTTAAAACACCGCCCTTCGCTTTTTCCCTGATTAGCATTCTTTGCAATGTTCTTGGGTGTACTCTCAATAATTTTGCTACCTCTCGCTGTGTGTGGTGCTCCTTCTCAATTAAGGATCGGGCTCTATTAACCTGCTCGGGCGAGAGCAAATGCGGACGACCTATGGGTTTTCCGCGCGCCCTTGCAGCCGCGATACCTGCTCGCGTGCGTTCGCTGATGAGTGAGCGTTCAAACTCGGCGAGCGCAGCCATCATGTGAAATACCAGCCGGCCCCCAGATGAACTGGTGTCAATGTGTTCGGTTATCGAATGAAAGCGAATATTTCGCCGCCCCAATATTTCTAATAGTTGTACGAGGTGTGCGAGCGAACGACCTAGTCGGTCTAGACGCCAAACTACTAGCTTATCGCCTGATCTGAGGCGCGCCATCGCTTGGTCCAGTCCCTGGCGAGAGTTTTTCGCTCCCGAGACCCCAAAATCTGAATATATTTTGTCGCATCCCAGCTTCTGAAGAGCTTGAGTTTGCAAGTCGAGGTTTTGTTCCTCGGTTGATACACGTGCGTACCCGATCAGCATGGATGATTGCCCTCATTTAAAGGGGGCGAGATCTTTAAGCTGCAGCCATGGTGACTCGTTGAAGCGCACCAAACGTGAAAGCTATCTTTTAGACGCGCCCCCTGTGTTGACAGAAAGGTTCCTTTTTGTCACGAGGGCTGACGCTCATCCAAAATGCCGCGATTGCGACACTTTTCTACATGTTTTCGAACGTAAAAACATCGTTACATAAGGGAACCCTTATGTACACCAGTGGAAGCGATTCGCAAAGAAAAGGAGTTATCGGAGCGCCTTCACGATCGTTCGGTGGCTATTTTGAGGGGCGGGATAATGTCCGTTCCGAAGGCGCTGTATGAGCGACGCCTTTGATGTGCGGACCCATTGCTTGGTTGAATTGCGTAATTACGCTCATTTGGCGGCTGCTTATGGGGACGATTTTGCGGCAGCGGCGATGCGTAAATTGCAACTGTGCACGCATCTGTGGGGCGGCTCGGTGTTTGTTATTGGTTCACATTGCTTCCTGGTTTCGCTTGCGCAGTTACCGCATGAAGAGCGCCCACTCATTGCTCTTATAGAGCGTTGGCAGTGTGCCTTATTCATGACGGCTTTGAATTTTGGCGGTGTCACGGCGCTGCCGGCAGTGACCGTTGAAGCCGTGAGTGTTTCAAGTGTGGGATTGACTGATGGTTGTTTGCGCTATCCCGATGAGTTGGAGCGCCACGTAGCGCCCTTGTCGTTACCGCCTGTCTGTTATGGAAAACGATGGGCACTGAGCTATGAGCGTGACATGGAGGTGGCGCTCACCTTTTACCGAGCCTTGGCCCAGGGGCAAGCCAACTTAGTGTTTCAGCCAATCGTCCAGCATGGTGCCCCTAGTTCGGTGCTTTATCAGGAAGCGCTGGTTCGTCTAGATACTGGGCTGAGTCAGTCAAATTCAGGGCCCGCACAAGTTGTTCATGTTCTTGAGCGATTGGGGCTCGTCCGAGTGCTAGATCACGCGGTGATGATGGCTGTTGTCAAACGCCTTGAGATCGATCCTTTTATACAGTTGGGTTGCAATATCTCTGCCCAAAGCCTTAGTTCAGATGCACTGTGGGAGTCTCTCATTGAGCGCCTCGTCATTAATCCTGACGTGGCAGCTCGGCTAACGCTGGAGATCACCGAAACGGCGCCACTTTCAAATTTTGATGCTGCGTGCATTTTTGTGCGTCGTCTTCAGAAAACGGGGTGTCGGATTGCATTGGACGACTTTGGGGTTGGGCACAGTAGTTTAGCTTTCGCGAACGCGATTAATCCTCACGTCATAAAAATCGATAGCACTTATGTGCATGCTGCACGCAGCGATCTATCAGCTGCCGATCGGCTTCGTAAGCTTGTTGCTTTTTGTCAGACATTAGCACCTTACGTTGTTGCGGAAGGAATTGAGAGTGCGGACGACATCGAACTAGCCGCCGTGGCTAACATCCGCTGGCTTCAGGGCTACTGCATTGAACGTCCTCATCCCCTTAAACCTCAAGTCGATCTTTGTGTGTTTTACGAAAAAGAGACAGCTTTATGGGGTGGAGCGTATGAGTTTTTATGAGGCGCTTACATGTTTGGCACAAGTCGTCGACTAATTATTTCCGCCTGCCCGGGGTTCGACTTTCATTTAAAAATACGTTTGTTGTTATGTTTAAAAGTTATCACGGGATAGCGCACAAATTTACGAGGCAGGCGACTTGGTCCAATGCGTATTTTATAAATTTGGCCTTACGAGTTATGGATGGCTGCCTTAATTATATAGCACTGAGTTTCGTGATGTCGCGGTGAAGTCAATGCTGGCAAGGGGGTGCCTATTATAAGCCTGTCTTGATCTATACCCCTAGCACTATTGGCCTTACGTGCTTCTTCGGCTGAGGTGACTTATTCGAATACTAAAGTTTTTAGTAATCGGCTCTCTGCGTTCTTACACAGGGCATTGTTCTGTCTTTGAATAAGTTAACCAATAGCACGTATAGCGGTAAATATCTACATGCAATAAGCCTGATGGACTGCTGCACTTATATTCTAGGAAAACTATAATGAATAAAATATACAACGTCGTATGGAATCATGCTCTTCATCAACTGGTAGTTACGTCCGAATTGGCGAGTAAAAAAGTTTCAAGTAGTGCGGCGGGCTGTGCTGGTGACAATCGAGCGCTTTCTGGTCGTTCAAATGCACAGCGGCGGCCTCGTAGGGGCGGGGCGACTAGAGTAGCTGCGCTGGTGGGCGTCATGACGCTCGGCATGTTGGTCTCCGGTGCTTCGATAGGAGCGACTGTCTCGATGGGTAGCAATGGCGTGACCGTCGACGACGGCACTACCGTCGCGATCTACACCTCCACCGGCATGACGATCAGCAATGGCCCTAGCGTCACAACCAGTGGCATCGATGCGGACAGCCGTAAGATCATCAATCTTGCTGCTGGGACATCAGCCACAGATGCCGTTAATTTGAGTCAGTTGGACGCGGCGAAGGCAGCGGCTACCACCCACTACTACAGCGTTAGTTCGACGGGGACGGGAACAGGAAGCAACTACAACAACGACGGCGCATCTAGTTTTGATTCTGTCGCAATCGGTCAGTACGCCCGGGCCTCCGACGCTAGAGCGATGGCAATTGGCTTTAATAGCCAAGCTCAATCAGCGTTTTCGGTCGCAATCGGAGATGCGAGTGTAACGTCTGGCGATAGCGCCGTCGCCATAGGTGCTCGAACTATTTCCAGCGGCGGTAGTTCCATTGCGCTTGGCAATTTGGCAGTAGCCAATTCCGCGCAGGCCATCGCCCTTGGCGGTGGGGCAACAGCCAACTCCTCGCAGGCCATCGCCCTTGGCCCTGGGGCAACAGTCAATTCCACGGGGGCCATCGCCCTTGGCACTACGGCAATGGTGATTGCGAGCGCCCGCAATGCAATAGCTCTGGGCTCCAGCGCGACTGCCACTCACGAAAGTGATGTCGCACTGGGCGCGAACTCAGCTACAGGTTCGGCAAGCTCTCACGCAAGCGACACAATCGATGGTAAGACGTACAGCTATGCTGGCACCTCACCGAGGAGTGTGGTCAGCGTGGGCTCTGCCGGAAATGAGCGGCAAATCACTAACGTGGCCGCGGGCAATGTCGCCTCTAATTCGACGGACGCGATCAACGGGTCGCAACTATCTGCAACTAACCAGGCTATAAACGGCGTTGGTCAGCGTGTCGACATGCTCGGAAATTTGACCGCAACGGCGCTCGGCGGTAACTCGGCTTACGACATCCAGACCGGTCAGCTCAGCATGAGCAATGTAGGGGGCACAGGCCAGGACACAGTCGATGGCGCGATCTCCTCGGTGAGCGCGACGGCTAACAAGGGCTGGAACC